>JBPCVE010000321.1:0-18033 GCA_051010795.1 Rubripirellula sp. | reverse complement strand
GCTTGAGACAGACCGAATCGGAAATGGGGCGTCTGCGGACCTCATGCACTCGGACTTTGTGATGGGTGAGCGAAACCTTTCCGCAGGAGGCCCTGCGGCCGCTTACGCATCCGGCTGTTGGGGGGTGAGGGGGGAGGTGATCGACGCCCTAGCCAGCTAAATTCGCATTGTTTCGGGGGTGGTGATGTGAGGCCCATGCGGATTATCTCAGTAAAGCCGAATTTCCGGTTCCTGAAATGGACCAAGGACTTGCCCCGCATTGGCCAGACGTTACCGTTTAAGAGGGATGTGACAAAGCTTTCCGGAAACCCTTGCGAAAATCAGCCAGCTACTTCCGGTTCTGGCCCCATCCTGTTCCACTAGCAATTAGTGTGATGACTCAGGTATTTGCTTGAATTAAGTTTGTTCAGGAGAGACGTATGCGTTCGATATCAACTTATTTTGGTGTTGGCTTGCTGGCCGTTGGTGTGATGCTCGCTGACCAGCGTGACGCTGAGGCACAATATCCCTACACCATTAATGGTGGTGCGAGTTATGTCGCACCCGTGCAGGCTTATGCACCAGCTGTAGTGGGCTACACCGCCGAACGTCGTGGTTTGTTTGGGCGTCGTACGGTGTATCGCCCCGTTCTCGGCCCTTCCGTTGCGCAGCCCATCGCCGTGGTTGCTCCCGTTGAAACAATCACTCAAGCGACCGCGTTTGCACCTGTTCCTATCACTGCGGCGAGACCAGTACTGCAACCAACCGCTGTCTATCAGTCTCCACTAGCCGCAGCACCTGTGGTCGTGTCGCAACGTGTTGTCACCAGCGGACCTGTGGTCATGGGCAGGCCGGTCGTCAACGCCCAATCACCAGTGATCATGGGAACTGCACCAGTCATCATGGGGCCTGCGCCAGTCATCATGGGGTCTGCGCCCGTGGTTGTGGGGCGACCCATGCTGGCACCAACGGTCGTCAATCGGCCCGTGGTCGTCACGCGGCCAGCGGTGCTCAATAGCTATTACCCGCCTGTCTATCCAACGCCGTTTGCACCGGTTGTCGGCTACTGATTAACGTCGTTGAATCTCGGGGTGTCGAATTCTCCGTGAACTTATTCAGCGCACGTTCAAACCGCACGCCCGCGCCGTGTTCGGCATGCTAGCGGCGGTTCATTGCTCGCTGGGGCAAGTGCTGACGTGAAGCACGACGCTGCCTGTCTCATTCAAGTTGAAGACTATGTTGGGAAGTTTCATGGCATTCAGGCTGAATGGTCTGTCGTCAATGCTGGTTTGCCACTTCTTCTTCGGATGCGGTTGATGATTCTCAGGATGCCTTTGCGTCGTGCGAGGCGGCGCGTTATTTCGTGTTTGTAGGGGAGGTCCATCAGGGTGACCCCGAGCAGGATAAACAAGACGCCTTGGCCGGGCGTGAATAGCATGATGATGCCTGTCATCAAGAGAATGAATCCAAGCGAGTTGAGTACGGTTTTTCGAACAAAATAAGAGAGCGGCGACTGCGGCGTTTTACGACAGTTGGTGGGGGCTGGGCGGCACAGGTGATCTTCGGGAAGACGTAAAATCAAAAGCCACGCGATCACGAGGCTGCCGAAGAACACAAGGACAGATGCTGCCAGCACCCAGATGAAGTCCTGTGAGGCCCAATCTTTGGTTGTTTCGAAGATATTGGAAAGTGGCGGCATGAAAAAGTGATTTCCTAGGCGCGCGAACGACAACGGATTTCAGACGCAATGCATTCAATGCGCGTGCGACCTGCTTCGTTGGTATCATCGGTGTGACGCGCTGAAAGTCAAATCACCCCGCAGTGGATGTCTCGAACTATCGTCGCGGCATCAAAGAACTGGAAAGCCAAGCTGAGTAGCGAACGCTGTGGTTGGCGTTGGAAATGCGTTCTGGTTCAAAGCAGTGACTCCGTCAGCGAGCGGGCAGGAATCAACGAGTGACAGCGGTTGCCCGCTGGGCAAGTTGCCAATAGGTCATGGGACCGACTGCTCTTTGGATAAGCGAAGTGCGTTGGGGCGCAGGTAAACGGGCCCGGACGACGTCATAAAGGTCACGAAGCATGATCTCATTATCACCGTAATAGCTGTGCCCAAGCAGGCTCAGGTCCGTTCCGCTGACATCGATTGTTTCGATACCAGGAACGATGACAATGTCGGCACCACTGTCCCCGGCTCTGGGGTAACCGTTTACCTTTCTCGAAGCAATGAGTGCCTGGTCCTCCGAGGAGGCATAGAGTGTCACATGGTTAGCAGCCTGCACGAGGGCGGGCGCTGCATCACGTCGGAAGTAGTCTGCATCAATATCAGGAGCTGCCAAGACGATACGATCAAATAGTGGGAGATCGACTGATTCTTGCTGCTCACTGATTTGGCGAATCGCAGCCGTCATCGCTCGGTTCCCCATACTGTGGGCGATCACATTGATCGAGTCAGCTCCTGTCTCTGTCGCGAGTTCAAGCAGGAAATCCTTGAGGTGCGGAACGGTCCAGTCTGCGTTGTTAGCATCAATCGGGTAACCAGTCAGCGTTGCTTGGCTCGGCCAGCTGTAGCAAACAGGCACGCCTTCGAACGGCAGGTCGACTGCCAATTGAGCGGTCCGTAGCACAGCGGCCTCAAAACTTACGTTGTAACCATGAATAAAGACCAGCAGGTCGTGAGCTGGGGCTGTTGCAACCGCATTTGAAATTTTGAGATTGAAGTCATCGTCAAGCAACTCAACGGCTTCCGTTAAGACAATGTGTTTGGTTTGATCCTCACGTACTTCGAATTTCAGCAGGCTGGGTCTTTCTACTACCCCGCGTTCATGCAGGTCGGGAACTGAGACCTCAGCAATCCCATGGGTAAATTGACCTCGTTCACCCGTGTAATTCACTCCGTGTTTTTCAATGGTGGTTTGTCCGAGAAAAATCAGGCCGCCTGCCATGCAACCCGTCAAGCAGCCTAGCATCGCGCTGATACCTGCGGCCTTTGTTCGGCTACGCAAGGTCGACAAACCTGCATACGCGATCGATAGGAGCGAAAGGAAACTTAGTGCCATGAAGGTCGTTTTTTGACCTGACAGCTCGTAGGCAGCAAGAGAGACATGACTACGTTGACGGTCTGTCGCGTAATAGACCTGAACCTTCGAGTAGCCTGAATCAGTTGCCAGTGTTCCCGCCGGCATTCCAAGCACGGCTTTCGAGGTCGCTCGGGCGTTTTTGGCATCCTTGGTCGATAACGCTGGGGTTGCTGCGGAAATATCAGGATTCATCTCAAATTTCCGACGTTCGGAATTCGGTTGGGAATTCGGTTCGCTCGCCGCACGCGACTCCATCGGTTGCATGCGTCGTTTCACGTCAGGATTATTTCTGACTGCCGCACTTGGTGAGATGGTCGGTGAGATCAGGCTTTGCGGTACCGCGTTTGAACGCAGTGAATCTGAACGCAGTGGTGCAACCGGTGCAGCGATTGAGAATGGCGTATGAGGTGCTGAGGAAATGCTGGCCGATGGCAATGCACGTGACAGGTGTGCCGAGTTGAGTGTGGGAGGTATCGACGCGTTGTTGGCGTGCCGCAACGGTTCATGACGCTCGTTGACCCCAGGCGGTAAAGGAAAGGCTGGGGTGGAACCTGCCTGCGGTGGCCGAGTTGTGTGGGAGAGTGAGGAGATGCTTGCTTCGGCTGTTGTTTCCGATTCTGAGTCCGGCAGATCCAGCATCGACATGTTGGGGACTCGGGGCGGATCGGTGTTTACACTCCTAGCGATATTCGTTGGCAGTGCGAACCCCTCAGTGCCGTCCTTCGGGTGAATCGGATCTCGCAGGACACTAGGCCTTGACGGTACCGGTGCAGGGTCTTGCGGCACGATCGATGCTTGACCGCCACTGCCCAGGGGCGAGGTGGCTGTCGATTCTCGTGCTGGCGTGCCCGCTTGCTCGTCTTGAGAGCATCCGGCTAGCAGAATGCAGCACAACGCGATCATGAGCGTGTGATTTTGGACTCTGGCTGTCACTATCATCATTTGATGTCTCGGGCTGCTTGACGAAATCGTCTTGGAATCCGAGATCTAGCAAGTTCAATAGCTCCGCGTCGATGCCAGCGGGCAACGTAAAACGCGTGGGAAGGACGTAATGCTAGCGAGGAGCCTCGGCTCTAGCATTGGCTGGGGGCGTCAGTCGGGACAGAAAACGTTTGGATTTCAGGCCTGTGACCGCAGGTGTTCTCGCAATGGCTGAATGATTTCTTGCGGCACAAACTTGGCCAGTTGCTCGTCATCGTCACTCAGTGCTGCGATTTGCTTCAGCAGTGAGCTACTGACGTGGGCGTATCGTTCGGCAGCCATCAAAAATACCGTTTCAATATCTGGTGCCAACTGGTGATTTGCCATCATCATTGTGAATTCACCGGCGATATCGGTCAAAGGTCGGATGCCGCGAACCATCACTTTTGCTCCGAGGCTGCGCACAAAGTCGACTGCCAAGCCATCGAACACCTCGACACGCACCTGAGCCAGTCCACCAGTCACGCTACGTACCAGTTCAACTCGTTGGTTCGGGTCGAACAGTGACCGCTTATCTGCATTGCTTCCCACACCAATCACCAATTCATCAAACAGGGGAGCTGCTCGCTGAATGATGTGCAGGTGTCCGAGGGTGATCGGGTCAAATGAACCTGTGTAGACAGCAGTTCTTGGGTGGGGCATCAGTACGCTTGTTTGTCTGTGATGTTGGTTTTTCTGAAATACTGAAGGAGGCTGGTTGCCGAATCACGCTGGGGAAATGAAAACGCTTTGTTGTCCCCTGTACCTCGCTGCCATGTATTCGAGAGTCGACTGTTCTCTGGTTCCCGACTGGCGTCGATCGCATCCCATCATGAGGGCGACAATTACTTGGTTTGGGGCTGTTTGTTACCTGGCTATTTGGTTCGGGGCATCGAACGCACGACGTCAACAAGTCGTTCAAGATCGTGTTCATCATTGTAGGCATGAATGGCGGCTCTGACTCCACCATCTCGACACGATAACACAACCTTTTGTCGCATTGCTTCTTTCCTGATTGCGGCGGGCTCAAGTCCAGGGACTTCGAACGTCACAATTCCGCTCTGATGCTGTGCTGCATTCGGGAATCGAGTCACCGCGCCAGCATCCTTGAGCTGTTGGTCGAGTGCTGCTGCTAAGTGGCAAATTCGCTCAGAAATTGCATGGTGCCCCAGTTCGTTCCTGATATCGATGATTATTTGCAGGCTTGCTGACAGTGCAGTCGCCCCGATCATGTTGGCTGAGCCCGCTTCGAAACGACTTGCGGAATCCCTGAGGTCTAGCGAGGGGGCAGCATAATTGAACGAGTTTTTCACGCTGCCCCAGCCCACGTTTAGGCAACGCAGTTGATCCAGGTGGCGTTTGGCAATCATGGCGACCCCGGCACCTTCGGGGCCGAGCAGCCACTTGTGTCCGTCGGCAGCTAGAAAGTCGACTGGGATTTTTTTTAGATCCAGTGGATAGATTCCAAGTCCCTGAATTGCGTCCAGAAAGACAAGCACCCCCCGTTGATGGGCCTGTTTGACAAGATTTTCGATGTCGATCCGGAAGCCACTTGCGTAGCCAACCCAACTGACTGAAATCATTCGAGTGGTGTCGTCTACCTGTGACATCAGCGATTCGACGGTCACTTCGCCATGGTGGCGGGGGGCCATTCGCACCTTGACCCCTTTGGATTGCTGGTTTTGCCAAGGGAATAAGTTGCTGGGGAATTCTCCCTCGGGAAGCACGACGCTGTCCCCATTTTGCCACGGCCAGCCTTCGGCCACGAGGTTAATGCCCGTGGTTGTGTTGGGAACCAGACAGATCTCGTTATCGTCGCAATTCAGTAATCCGGAGAACTGTTTTCTCAGGTGTTCGACTTTGGCGGCCCATTCAGGCCAGACGGTATCACCCTGTTCAGCCGCCTGAGCGGCAAAATGGGCAATCGCCGTAGCAGCGGGTTTTGACAGGGGTCCGACCGCTGCATGGTCGAAATAAGCCCACTCAGGGGCGATCGACATGTGCGCACGCCACCATGCCCAAGGCGAATCAGAAATTTTTATTGAGATGAGAGTTGTCCCCTATCGGCAATTCATGGGCTAGAATCAGGTAACGTTTGCAGTTAATCTGCGAGTACAGCCACGTAATTCTCGGTTTTTTCGGCACATTCGTGCCGCCGTCTCGCTTCGCTTAACTTAGCGGCCAGACGTAGGCTTGGGAAATACGGCGACTAGTAACTATACTTTGATCTACAGCGTGTTTATTTCCGTGACTACTCCTCCTTTCATGTCCAATCGGCGAGGTTGTTAATGCCCAAGGCGCTTTGCCTTATCAGCCTTGTGGCGTCGATTCTCGTCGTCGTCTTGTTTCTCGCCGATATGGCGTTGGGACTCCTTGGCATGCAAGATTTGGCCCCATTAAGTTCAGCGAAACCGTGGATGGACGTTGTGTTCATCGTTGCTGGTGGAGTGTTGATTTTCATGAGTTGGACGACGTACCGCGAACAACGCTAGCTGGTCGGCAGGTGTTTCACCCAAGCACCACCTCCGACTGCAGCACGCACGCCCCAGAAACTCAGTCCGCCTGTGATAAATGCGCGGTGGGTGCACTGTGGCTTTCTCACTGGGCAGATGGCAGGCTTCGGTTGCGTTCTTCGGGCCTTGTCTGAAACCGAGATGCTATTGATGCTGTCGACCCCCGGCTAACTCATGGATGCTTGCTGTCTTGGGTCCTCCAATGTTCTGTATTCTTCGAAATCTACAGAAACCCGCGTCTCGCACGCAACAGTCTTAAGCAGGCATGCAACTGAGCAGCGAAGTTGCGGTGAGTTTCCAACGGCGTGTGGTCGCAGAGTGCGGGTGTCAGTCGGCACCGCGTGATATCATGCTGCATCGGGACAGCCCGCCGTTGCTGCAAAGCGGGCTTGGTTATTGCTGTGTTCGCAAACTGATTCGCTTGATGGACCTGAATGAGGAGTTTTCTGATGTCGCTATCTCGCCGCCAATTTAATCGAACGACCTGTGCCGCCGCATTAACAGGCATGGCGGCATGGCCACCGCATCAGACCGCCAATGCCGAGCAGTTGAGCCCTGGGCCGCTGGAGATTTTTGTCCCCACTCGATCCATCACGCGAGGTCCCGCCAATCACTGGTTTGGGTATTACGACAAGCGAGAGTTTGACCCGAGTGGACGGTATGTGTTGGCAAATGAGACCTCATTCGAGGGACGTCCGCCAACCGGAGACGATTCGATCAATGTTGGCTATGTCGACACGCAAAACGACGATGAGTGGTGTCCGCTAGGAACCAGTCGGGCATGGGGGTGGCAACAGGGATGCATGCTGCAGTGGGTCGGCGATCAGGGCAAGCAGGTGCTTTGGAATGATCGTGAAGGCGATCGTTTTGTTTGTCGTATCCGTTCCATGACGGATGGAAAGGTGCGTACCCTTTCACGTCCGATCTACACAATCTCACCCGATGGAAAATTCGGTTTGTCTGCCGACTTTCGACGAATCGACAATCTGCGCCCCGGCTATGGCTATGACGGCTTGGCTGATCCCCATGTCGCAGAGCGTGCGCCAACGGAGTCAGGGATTTGGCGGATCAACATCGCGACCGGTGAGGAACACTTGATCATGTCGCTTGCCGAGGTGGCAGCTATGCCTTGGCCCGGCGGTGACCGTTACGCAGGGGCATGGCATTACTTCAATCACCTGCTGATCAATCCATCGGGAACACGGTTTACCGTGCTGCATCGTTACCGACCTGAGTTTGATCCAGAGACCCTGAGTTTTGGGGGTACCGCAAACAATGGTTTTATCACTCGCATGATCACAGCCAATCTGGATGGATCCCAACGCTTTGTCTTAGATCCCAGCGGTCGTACCTCCCACTTCATTTGGAAGAATGACGAAGAGATCACGATGTGGACGCGGCCTAAAGGAGCGGCGTCGGGATTTTATACTCTCAAAGATCAGACACGGGAAATCATTCCCGTGGGGCAGGGTAAAATGCCCACCAATGGGCACAATACTTACTTGCCACATCCTTATCAGGACTGGATTCTGAACGACACTTATCCTGATCGAAAGACTTCGCGTCAGACGGTTTTTTTGTATCACGTGCCGAGTGGGCGACGTTTTGACCTTGGGCACTTTCCCTCACCCAAGGCTTATCGCGGAGAGTGGCGATGCGATACTCACCCTCGTTCCAGCGACGATGGCACGAGGATTGCAATCGACAGTCCGCACGATCAAGGACGCCAGGTTTATTTGATGGATGTGCGAAGCATCCTCGAATCAATCTGATAGTCGGGATGATTACCCGCCACTTGCGATTGCTGCTCTTGGATTACTGTTGGTTTTTCTTCAGCAGATCCAGCGCGGCGCCGGTCATCGTAAGAATCCCTATGGTCAGGGTGGGCTCGACGTCGGGATAGTATTGACTGCTGTGCAATGATGGTGCTGGAACACCTAACGCTTGAAAGCGATCAAGGCGTGATTGATTCACGCTGCCCAGGCGGTACATCAGGATCGGCACACCCTCGCGACCATAGCGGCTGAAGTCTTCGCCGCCCATCGAAGGTTCATCGACTGAAACCTTGTCGGTTCCAAGAGTTGACTCAAATACTCTTTTAAGCCGTGCTGTCAGGTCATCGTCGTTGCGCAGTGAGGGGGTTCCTTCGCTAATCGTGATCTCTGGGGGCGGAGCATCAAAGCTGACTGCCACTGCTTTGGCTTTGCGTTGTATCGCGCTGAGGACTTTCTGGCGGACCGACTCGCTGTAGCTTCTCACGGTTAATTGCAAATCGCACTCGTTGCCGATGATGTTGTGTTTGGTACCTCCGTGGATCGAGCCAACAGTGACCACAGCAGGTTCGATGGGTTTGATCTCGCGGCTCACAATTGTTTGAAGTGACATCACCAATTGGGCTGTCTGCACAATAGGATCGATCGTCGTGTGAGGCGCCGAACCATGACCTCCGCGACCCTTCATGCGAATGTCTACACTATCGACGTTGGCTAATGCATAGCCAGGTAAAACGCCAACATTCCCCGTCGGTTTGTCACCGCTGACATGCAGTGCGACGGCAAAGTCGGGCTTGAGGAAACGTTTGAATAAGCCATCTGTCAACATTGCCTTGGCGCCAGCGCCGCGCTCTTCCGCTGGTTGGCCGATAATCATGAGAGTCCCGGACCAAAGATCGCGATGTTCAGCCATGTATTGGGCGGTACCAACCAGGCTGGTCATGTGGATGTCGTGCCCACAAGCATGCATCACGCCGGTGGTGGCACCTCCAGGCAGTTCGATTTTTACCTCCGAGGCATACGGTAACTGTGTCTGCTCCATCACGGGCAAGGCGTCCAAATCACATCTCAGCATGAGGCAAGGGCCAGGTCCATTTTTCAGGATTCCCACGATGCCGTGTCCTCCAACCGCTGTCGTTACTTGGAACCCGCTCTTCTGCCACTGGTCGGCAACATACTGGGCGGTCTCTTGCTCCTGAAATGACACTTCGGGATGGGTGTGCAGCCATTGATAGGTCTGCACCAGATTGGGGAGCTGATCTTGGATCCATTTTTGCCGCTCCGAAGTGCTATCCGCAGAGGTCGTGGACTCGGCGACTGCTGTTGATATCGGAAGCAACAGGCAAATGATTGCGATGAAGCATTTCACGGGGCTTGACCTTTGGAATGAAAAGAAAACGGTTCAGCAGAGTCATTGTAGACCGAAGCCACTTTTCTGCGGGAACTTGCTCGCAAGCGTGGGCGAGTTGTGACCGTATTAATATGACGCAGTCGGAGACGCCATGATTCAAACGCGGCAAGTTGAAACCGGTCACCTGATCAAAAGGTGATTCATCCATGACCAAACGTGTTCGTCTTCTTTGGGCGGGTAGCTCCTGACGCTCGCAGATAGCTGAAGTTCTTGGGAATCATCTGGGCGAAGGCGATTGAGTTGCCGAGTCCGCTGGCTCGAATCCTGCCGGTTATGTCCCTCCGCTCGCAATCGCAGCCATGAAGGAATTTGATCAGGACCCGAGCAATGCAACCAGCAAACACGTCGAGCAATTCTTGGACCAGCCAATTGAGCTGGTGGTTACTGTTTGTGATGGTGCCAAGGAATCCGGCCCCACACTTCCGCGAGTCGCTGAAGCAGTCCACGGGTCATTTTTTGATCCCGCCGATCGGGAGGAAAGCGAGCAAGAGCAGGTGCAGGTTTTCGTGGAGTCAGAGATGAAGTCAGAGATGAAGTCAGAGCTCGGATTGAGAACTATCTCGTCAGCTCAGAAGTCTGAAGCTTTGTCAGTGGCGCCTTGAACAAGTTCGGGGGCGTTGTGAATTTGATCTTCACGCCCTCGTGAAAGGTCTTGATAGCCAGGGGCGTGGTGGCAACTGGGAGGTTCGACCTGCCTGCTGTCCGACACATAGCAGCCAGCACACAAAAGCTGGCGCATAAAAAACGGAACTTCCCAATCGCCGCGTCTACACGGCGTTCAGAAGTTCCGGTCGTTTCGCAGGGGGATCCTCGCATTAACTGATCCCGGTGACTTCAGCAGGAGACGGAACTCCCTGAGTCCCCCACCCAAAGTTTCCCGTTTCAACTCAGTACTTCGGGTGTGGACTTCATGGGAGTCTTTAGCTCTGGTCTTCGCTGGTTTCCGTTTCGGCTGCTTCTGGTGCCGCGGTCGCTGTTTCGAGCTCGATTCGTTTGACTTCGTGTTGCTTGGCTGCGCAAGCCGGACAAGATGAAACTTCACGCATGATCTCAACACCCTGACCACCACGATCCGGAGTTGGCTCGTCACGATCGCGGAAATCACGTCGACCACCACGCTTGAATTCTCGTTTTTGACTCGAGTAACGCTTTTCGCGAACTTCGATTACAACGCTGTGCCGAGTAGTTTTTGGAGGAGTGATTTGTTGGCAGAAATGGCAGCGAAACATGTTCCCAGTTCCTATTTGAATTGTGTCTGCATGAAGGTTAGCGATTCCTTGCTGGTTCTGTGTTCCTTCTTTTGTAGAGAGAAACCGAGCCGCGGCAGGGCACCTATGAGTCTGTTGCAATCAAACAAAGTCTTCAAAGGGAACGCGCCACGCAGGGGGAGGCTATCGTTGTACCCAAAATCGAGTCGGCAGGATAACGTTACGGTAGTGGTTCGCCTAGCCGACAATTCGGCGAGATTTGCCGGGTGGGCAACCGAGCTTCAGGCCAAAGCGTCCGTGAATCGCTTTTGAGAGGGGAACTGTTGCAGATTGTCGCAGATTCAGGACAAGACTGAATTTCATCCAGGACGGTATTTCGCGGGATGACCGTGGCTTGTTCCTAACCCATTGTCTCAAACCCTTTTGTCCTCGAAACGATTGCTGGCATTGGTCGCTTTCCAGTCCAGCAATAGAAAGCTGACCATGCAGATCGTCGCTAGCAAGGTGACCGCAAGCAGGATCGAGAGAAAAGTTGGCCAGCCATGATCCTTGGCGATGGTTCCGCCGAAGTAATTGAAAAGTATCGCGGCGGCGTAGCCGAAAATGTCGATGACTGCGACGAGAAAACCGGCGTGTTTTCCGCCGAAAGCGACGGAGAAAACACTCATCGGTACGTAGTAGGCCGGCGAAATTGCCAGCCCCAGCAAGAAGATGGTGGTGATTGCAACCTCAGCCTGAATGCTTTCCGGGACAACATCGAGACGCCAAAGGAGTAGAACAGCTGCACTACTGAACAGCAATTGACAGCCTATCACGCCAATCAATTGCAGTTTCGACAGGCGGTCGTAATAAAAGCTCGTGATTAGCAGAGCCGCAAACATGCCCATCGGAAATGCGGTCCCGGCCGCAGACGAGCTGGCTGCGCTGAACTCGAGTTCAGCTGCGAGATACGCTGGGATGAAGTGCACAAAATCCATGCAAACGGTAAGGAACACGATACTTGAACCAATCAGCCAAAATCGACCGCTCTGGGCAAAGGCCATGCACGCTTGCCACAGCGTTGTCTGGTCCAATGCGTGCTGTACGGTCCGCGATTTTTTATCGCTATCCGCACTCTCACTGAGTTCATTTTCACTGGATTCGGTCACGCTGGATTCGGTCACGCTGGATTCGGTTACGTTGGATTCGGTTACGTTGGATTCGGTTACGTTGCGTGATTCATTTTCGTGGTCCAGTAGTGTGGGAAGACCCGCATCCTCCGGTCGCTCTTTGAGTGTGAAATAAAGTAGGACGACGATGCCAGCAGTGAGTGCGGCTGAGACCAGGAATACGCTTCTCCAATCCAACATTGTCAGAAGGAAGCCGAATAACAGACCCGCTGCAATGGTGCCAACGCGCGAGCTCGTCGCGATTACACTCCATACTTGTCCATAGCGTGTCGATGGAAACCACGAGCGAACCAATTGAACCAACGCGGGCCATCCGCCTGCTTTCGCGGCTTGCCCAAAAAAATTAAAAGCAGCGAAGAGGGTGAAAGTGGAACTGAATGCAAATCCAACATTTGCGATCGCTGTCAACGAGAGCGCGAGCAGAAACATCCGTCGGCCTCCCAGCAGGTCAGCGCCCGGACCAGTGACTAGTTTTCCCATGATGGCACCCGCAGAGTGCCACGCCATCAAATGTCCATATGATGCTTCGTCAATGTCCAATGTTGGGTCTTGCATCATCTGCACACTGCACGCAGCCAATGTGTTTCGGCAAAGCATCAGGGCTGCGTAGCCGATGTACATCGAGATGAGAACAAGCAGTTGGAATCGTACAAATGGGCTGAGAGAATCCCCCCGGGAAAGCCTCGACACCAAGTTGGCACGCAGTGGCTTGTTCATTCGCTCGTTCCCAGTTTGAAGCAGGACTTCACCGTTGAAAGTCAACGTCGTTGGAAATCAAGCGTCAGTTGTTATCAGGATTCGGTTAACGGGTTTGCCAGATGCGGACTCACGGTATCTGTTCATCTGTTCCCACTCAGGTTTTCGTCGCTAGCCTCGCCGGTCATTCTTGGTCTTCATGAGATTTGTACGGTAGGTCCAGCAACTGATGCAGTTGTTGTTCAATTGCCGCCATGACCGGATCTTCACTAGCTTTTCTGTCCCGTTTGGTTGCAACGGGAATCGCAGGGCCTATCTTAACCGTCACTGACATTGGCCGGTGGGTCCGGCTTGCATCGGTCAGGTCCTCTTCGAATTTCTCGACGGTTTCTAATTGTCGCTCGTTGCTGGGCTCTGATTTTACATAGGTCGGTGGGTAGTGCCCCAGTTGCTGTGCGATGTACATATCGGCGAGTTGATTCCACCGCCGTTGTCTTTCTTCTTCAGGTAATTCTTCGGTGATCATGTCACGCAGAATCTCAATGCGAAGTTGTTTCACCCGATTGACGATGGTTCCACTGTTCTTTCCGTCCAACCATTCTTTCTCGATCGGAGCGAGGATCTGATTGATCAGATTTTGCACTCGTTGAGGAATCGGACCGGTTTGCGGTTCGCCGATGTATTCAATTTCTTTCAGCCAAAGCAGGGCTTCACCCACACGGTAGATGCGCTGCGTGCGATCAGGATCACGTCGAGGACGCCACGACAGTGCTTTTTCGATGTCATCCAATGTCTGGTGAATTGCTTCATCGATGTTGCCATGAAAGTGGTAACGAATACCCACTGGATGGACCACTACTTGGCCAGGGGGGGTCTGTGCTGCACGCTTCTTGGCAGATGATCGTGCAATGAAGGAAACTCCATCCATCAGCGCCAGCAGCCGATCGTTGGTGCGAGTGATGACGCCTTCGGGGAAAATGACCAGTGGACGCTTTGCTTCTGCCAGAATGTCGACGCCGGCTTGCAGTGCCTGGCGGTCCATTCCCTCTCGATAGACACTGAAGGCGCCCATGCGGCGCAGAACAAAACGTTGTAACCAGCCTTGCTTGAAAAGATGCCAGCTTGCCATCGTGTGTGGCGCGAGGCCAACACGATGGCACACTTCATTGATCACGGACGGGTCCGCAGGACGGCAGTGATTCGGTGCCAGCAAAATCCCATGGCCAGCCTTGATTGAGTCCCGAATGTGCTCCAGACCCTCGCATTCTATGGACTCGATTCCGTAGGTTTTTCGTAAAAATCGAGGCACAATGCATTGCAGGGTGCGAGCCCACCACGTGCCACGGTACGGGGGTACGAACTCGTAAGCTTCATCAATGACGACAGATTGCATGTTGGCCCGAAATCCCGATTGAGAAATGCTTTCGCGGTTGAAAAAACATCATATCAGTGCTTGGGCGAGTTCACGATAGCACTGTTTGCACACCTGTTTGGGGGCAGGTGCCCCTTCGTGCACCAACGCAGCGCTATGTTTTGTGAGCTCCTGCCGTTTGTTCAATTGATTGACTCCCACTTCGGCGCTGTCACGCTGTGCAATCAGGGATTTCCAGCCATGGCGGCCTATTTGTCGAAAAAGTAGTTGGGGTAATCAAGCTTCAATGCATGCTTGACTGGTTTGCCGTCGACAAAGCATGATTCGATCTCCATTTTTAGGCGGGCTCGAGTGACAGGATTGAGCAAAGGATCATTCGTTTCTAGCCGCCATTGATTGAGCCGTCGGAGTAATGTTTGAAGGGTCCGGCGGTACTGAGGGTCAGCTGCAAGGTTATTAAATTCCCACGGATCGTTCTGTAAGTCGTAAAGTTCGTGTTCGGGTGGTCGCTCCATCAGTCGGTAAGCTGAGCGAATCTGCGGTGAAGCTGCTTGGATAACCTCGGGAAGGTCTTCAAAGAAACGGTTGATTGTGAACGCGTAGCCTGGGTTGATTTGGTCAGGTTGCAGGTTCTGGATCAGTTTGTAGCGTGAATCGCGTACCGTTCGCTGCGGAAAATAATTGTGTGCTGAGTGAAGGTGGTATTCCGTGTAAAGATGTTCACGCCACTCAGTTGCTTCGTGTTGAAAGAGAGGTGCCAAGGATCGGCCAGCCAGTTGGTCTGGGGCATCAACACCGGCAGCTTCTAGCAGTGTTGGCATCAAATCCAGTGTTGAGACGAGCTCGGTTCGAACGGTCCCAGCTTGCGTATGCGTTGGCCATCGGACGATCATTGGAACTCGAACTCCTCCCTCATAGGAGGTGCGTTTACCACGCAGGAGATCTGCGCCGTGATCACCAAAGTAAACGACCAGAGTCTCATTCTCTTTTCCCGATTCTTTCAGTTTTGACAACAGGTCGCCAATCAAGTGATCCAGTCGGTTCATGCAGTTGTAGTAATTGGCCGTTTCTGTTCGTAACTGAGTTGAATCGAGCCCCATGTAGTTGAGTGGTGGAACATCCGATCCGGTTAATGGTTTAGCCGGAAGTCCCGCGACTTGCGTTGTGAACGGTCGGTGTGCGTCAGGGTAGTTCACTGCAAGAAAGAAGGGCTGCGATGATTCGGTGAAAAAGGTTGATGCTTCTTTGGCGTACTTGTTAAGGTCTTTGCGTGCGAAATTTGATGTCGTGATTCGCTTGAAATCGAATGGAAAGGCTGTTTTCGGGCTCACGTGAATTTTGCCGATGATTCCCGTCCGGTACCCGGCATCGTGTAGGCTCCGAACCAAATTGGGCTGAGTCTCGTTGTACATGCGAAAGTTCCATGTCGCCAATCCAATTTGGCCGTTCTGGTGTGGGTACAGCCCCGTCAGGTAGGCAGCCCGCGATTGGCTGCATCCGGCCTGAGGCACATAAGCATTGTGAAAACGAACGCCCTCCGACGCGAGTCCGTTCAGGAACGGTGTTTTGACATGCGGGTTTCCATAGCACCCAAGTTCCTGCCCGTTGTCCTCTGAAACAATCACCAGAATGTTCGGTTGTGATTGTGCGGCTATCTCTGCTCCGGTGCTCGCAAGCGATGCCCACGAACCCGCGATCAAAAAAACTAGTAGCAATGAGGAAATCAGTTGCGTGTCTCGCACTGTGTGATGACGTGTCACTGGATTGATTCTCGTGGTTCAAAAGTGGGTTTTGGTTAAGCAAGGAAGAGATGAGATGGATCGCAACCCATTGCACTTCCAATAAGCGGATGTGGGAAATCTTGCATCGGCAGTCCATTCAACTCATGGATGCTTCATTCGGCATCAAAATGACTGGGCATCGAAATGACTGGGATCAGATTCGGGACGTGCAAGCAATCATGGTCCCGGTCTGAGGCATGGACCTCTTACATGGGACTATTGAACATTTCTTTGAGCTGGGGGCTTGGCGTGTTCCCAGCCTGCCGCGAGGACTTGTTCGAGTTCCTGCTGGACTTGGGTGTATTGTGGCATTTCAATGCAATTCTCTGTTTCGCTGCCGCTCGTGTTGTAGTCGTAAAGCTCACGAGCAACGACTTTGCTACTTTTCCACGTTCTCCACTCAACGTAACGATATCGGTCGGTGCGGACTGCATAGCCCATGATGTCACCGTGGCTCCGGTGTCGGTGAGATGTTGTGGCTCGTGGATGTTGGCTGAAGGCAGCGAGTTTCCAAGTCTGATCCGGGTTCCTTAATAAAGGGAAAAAGCTCGTGCCCTCAAGCCCTTGGGGAAGCGGCAGGCCACAAGCTTCAGCAAGGGTCGGGTACAGGTCTACAAGTTCAACGAGCTTACTGCAGGATGTGATGTTGCCTGTACGCTTGGTGGCGGTAGTGCTCGGTGTTTTTTTCGGAAGTGCGAAAATGAGAGGAACCCGAGTGGATAGTTCGTAGTTGTTTGCTTTTGTCCACAAACGCTGCTCACCAAGATGAAAGCCATGATCACCCCAGACCACGACCAGCGTGTTTTCTGCCAGGTTCAGTTTTGACAGATGTTTTAAAATGCGGCCAACCTGCGCGTCGATGTAACTGACGCAGGCATAGTAGCCGTGCCGCAGTTGCTGGGTTTTGGCGGAAGTCAAGTTGCCATCACTGGGGATGTCGGTATAGCCCTCCAGTTCTCTCCAACTGCGAGTGGCCAGTTCCGGAGCCTGAGCTGGGTGAGTTGGATGATCAGGCGGTGGGATGTCGGTCTGTTGATAAAGTTGCCAAAAGCGGCGGGGGGCACAGAACGGCAGGTGTGGTTTGCGGAATCCAACCGCCAGAAAAAAGGGTCTGTCATTCGCTTTGAATTCTGTTAGACGGTTGAGTGCTGCCTCACAGACTTGTCCGTCAATGTAGGTGTCGTCTGAGACATCTGCTGATTCAGTTGCGCTGCGTTTCAGCCCGCTGCCTTGTAAATTCTTTGCCAGTGCGTATCGCAGTTTCGGGTCACGGTTGATTGCAAGCAGCGGTTCATGCGTCCACGACGGAGGGTCTGAGGCAGGTTTCCCGTTGCCATGGAAAATCTTGCCGATTCCTTGCGTTTGATAACCATGCTGTTTGAAAAATTGGGGAAGCGTTACCGTGTCGGGCAATGCTTCACGAAAATGAGTCGAAAGGTCCCAGACTTTTGTTGTGTCTGGGCGTTTTCCGGTGAGAAGTGAAAGACGCGAGGGGCTGCATAAGGCCTGTTGGCAGTAGGCGTGCTGAAAAACAGTTCCGCGTGAAGCCAGGCGGTCCAAGTGAGGCGTCACCGCCGTTGTGTCCCCGTAGCAACCCAGCATAGGTCGCAGGTCATCGACGGCAATGAACAGCACGTTAGGCCTCTGCTTGATGGACGAATCGGCTGTGCCTGCACTGTGATCAATACTCCATGCAAAGCTGCCGAAGGTGCCAGCAGACAATGCTGTTACGAGCGATAGCAGCACGTGATAGGGGGTGGGGAAAAGCATGGGATTTTTGTGCTTTTGATGAGGGGTGGTGATTATCTCACTTCAGGGGGCGTAGGCGACCATGCACAATCTTTGTGCCGTCAGTGCTCGAGTTCGGCTGTCAAACAGTACGTTGTCTGAAGCAGGGGCACCGTGGCTCGGTTCTTGTTGGGTTGAGGTCATTGTAAGTGGTGCTCGGTGATGCGCGGTGGTGCTGGTCGCTAGCTTCGATCTCCCTCGCCTGCGTGCTTTCTCGCTCTTGCACACAAACCATGAACAAGCGTGTCACCAAGTCTAGTCCATCAGAACAGCGGTTGTGTGGACTGATGGATAGACAATCCCGGAA
>JBPCVE010000320.1:0-24735 GCA_051010795.1 Rubripirellula sp. | reverse complement strand
GAAGCAGCCCAGTTACAACGCGCAACCGGGTGGGACCGAAAGCTGGCAAGAAGTCCCCAAGAGCGTGATCGACTCCGTAATTACATCGCCTTTCAGATGGCATCTGCGGGTCTATCAACGCCCGACGAAGCCAACAATTCTGACTCGATGGCCAGTTTCTCAACGGGGATCCTCAACAGCCTTCGAGAAAAGAACCGACTGCTATCCGAACATCGTGCACCGATCGACTCGCGGATCGAAACCTTTTTGCAGGAGTACTTTCGGGGCTGCACCATGGACAGCCCTTTGCGACTGCCCAGCCGCTCATTGACCCTTGACCGCCACGGAATGGCCAGGGAACTGAGCCTGCCTGTGAATGGACATTCGTTCCAGAATGAACTCGTCAACTCTTACCGCTGTTTGAACGGCGTTCTGAATAACCCACGTGCCGATCGTCGGACGACTGCAGGCACCTTCCACATCACTGAGGACGGGCTTTCCATTCCGAGAGACAAGCGAGCAGTACCACGCAATGCATTCGTAAATTTGTTCAAGGCAGCGATGCAGCCCCCGAAGGAGATGATGCTTCTGCCTTATACATCGGAATCTTCGAAACCTGCTGAGTCATGGGTTTCGCTGTTACTGAGACCTGCGGTCTGCCCGGAAGTGCCTGGTTATTGCGAAGCACAGTTCATGGAAACACGCTTCTTCGCACCTGGCAGCCTCGTCAGTAATCTGGATTTCGTCGAGTCGATTTTTGGTAACGCGGGTGACCCGCTTACTGCAGCGAACGATGCGGCACTCGATGTGAAATCGTGGAGTGGGCACACGGGTTGTGTGATTTTGGCACCACATCTTGTGCACTTGCGTAAGAAGGATTTGGGTCTACCACATTGGGATGATGCAACAGAGCGGCAACGCACGGACTCAATGTGTTGGAAAGACGAGTCAGAATGCTACAACGATGGCAGTGCTTTCAAACTCTCCTGCCGTGATGCTTCCGGTGTGATGGTCACCCTGATTGCCGACAACTACTACGGCTATTGCAAGAAGGAAGTCAAAACACAAATCAGCTTTGCAACGAATCTGATGGGCAACACTGAAGAAGAGCACGCAGGCGGAGCCTTGGCTTTCGCGTCCTACTCATTGGGAAGTGACTTTCTGGTCAACAGCAGACGCTACAACGGACGATCGTTCAAAACCATCGCCAAGGAATATGAATCGTTCATTGACGTTCATCCTGAGGGCTACGGAGTTGATCGCAAAGACCCCAGCGTGATCTACATCCCTGAAGATGCTTACGCCACGTTGGAAGAACGCTGTGTTCGGTGGACACTGAACGGTGAAGAACAACGTATTCCGTTAACTCCCAAAAACATTTACATCGCACCAAGCGGATACAAGATTCGTCTTGAAAAGCACCCTGCAGCTCCATCATGGCGTTTGATTGGTACCGCGGCCGAAGGAATCTTCTGCCACAAACCATGCACAGTCAGCGGCGGTGGCAAGAGCGAAATCAGTAAGAGTCTTCGAGACTACATGCTGTACGGTCCTATTTTTGTCGCTGACATTGATCGTGACTTTGAAAAGCTGGATGAGATTTTCAGCCGTTCTTACGAGAACCGCTGGCGGGATGACATGCCCGATAAACCTGATTACACCGATCGCCCAAGCCGTGGAGTATTGGACTCAACACGTAGCCTGGGCAGCATGATTCAACTGCTAACGCCGCAACCCAATTACAGCAGTGAATACACTGCATGGCTGGAAACCATTCCAGAGCATGTTTATGCCCTTGCCCTGATCATCAAAAGATTTGTTCAACCGGGGATGGAAAAGGACTGGAAACAGTACTTCGGCGTAGACATTGTAAATGGTTCACCAGGCCACGAGCTGAAAATCGGTGATCGAGCGCTGGTTGGAACCTACTTGCGAGTAGGCTTGGACGATCGCAGTTGGCGAACATTCAAGCTGCGACAAGACTTCATCGCAGCTGCCAAAGTTCAACGAGAGGATGACATCAGCTGCAGCGTTGTCGTACCGGCCAACAATGTCGCGAACCTTGGCCCCGCAATTACCCCGGCATTCAGCTACAAGTTTGTCGAAAATTGTGAATATCGTTTGTTCCAACGTCCCGATGATGCTGTCCACCGCGGGCTGGACAAGCAGACGGAACTGGACCTTTCCCAACCAGGGAATTTCATTAGCAACTTCGAACCGCTTTCCACTCAGAAAGCGAGGGAGATCGTCGATGATGCAGTGGAGTTTGACAAGTTCAGTGGCCCCATGGAATCGCTGCTCGAAGAGGCGGCGCAACAAGCGGAAGGCTTTGTAGTCAGCACGGCCGACCCCAGAATTGTCAATGGATCGCGAACAAAGAATCCGCGCTATCTGCAAGATCGGCCGGACATGGTGAACTCTCGTGATACTTACGTTGCAATGCGAGGCATGCAACTTAGCCGCTGCCTACCTGCAGACTCACCGGTACTTGCTCCCGTGGGTGCCATTCTCAGTGGCCGGCGGAATAATCCGCCGGATACCAAAACCGGAATCCGCTCACTCGCTGTTTATTCTCCATTGCATTATCAGGAACTCCCTGAATTGGTGATGGATTATGTTTGCTCACTGACAGGTAAAAGCCCCAGCACCACAGGTGCCGGCAGTGAAGGGGCACTGACCAAAGGTCCCTTCAACGCTCTGCTGCCATCAATTGATCTGAATGCAATTGTCACCTCGATGATCCTGACGGAATTAGGAGGCTTCAGTACACCCGCAGGTCACATTGGCCCCCGCTTTGAAGTTGGGCATGATATTTCTCTACTGATTCCCGAAGTCTGGTGCCGCATGGGGCCGGAGGAACGGGACCCCGAGAACCTGCTCAAAGCTGAAATGTTGGAGCCGATCAAGGATTTTGAATTCGAAGGCAAACAGATCCCCGCCAGCCGCCTCGGCTACCGCATCACACATAAGTTTGTGCGGCAATATCTTGGTCGTGTTTTCGACAACCCGTCCAAGGTATTTACGGAGGATATTCTTAAGCCGGAACTACAGGACCTACCCTCCTTTGCAGATGGGATTCTCCACATCGCTGAAGCACAAAAGCGAGTCGCCATGAACTACATGCAGGATGGAGGTTATGAAAATGCCTGCCCACCGCTGAAAGCAGTGCTTGATATCATGGCCCACGGCAACCACAAAGGAAAACCAATCACTGACCCCGAGATCCGCCGACTGTTCTCGAGGGAAGAATTACTAAAAAGCGAATGGTATCGTCGACGGTTGGTCGCAAAACAGTTGCGGGACATCGAACACTGGAAAACCATGGAACGCAAGGTTCGTAATTATCTTGATGACCCCACTGAGCAGGATATTGTTCGCGATTTAAAACTTGAAGAACGACTTTCCTATGTGCAGAATCAACTTTCAAACACCCAGTCACCTGACTACCAGGAAGCACTGGTTGGAACCTTGGGGGTCGATCCCATGCAACCCACTGCCAAGGAATAACCGCTGACGTCCGGTGATCTTGGGTCCCAATCAGCGACGCGTGAATCAGTGGGAAATCGAAACACACGACCGAGTGATTCATTCCCCATCAGCCAAATGGTTGCTTTCATCAAGCACGTGGCAGCAACGGGTGACGCGATCAATCACAACCTGCCAAACCGGATGAACTTCCTTTTCGCTTGCTGGCTTCCCACTTAGCGGGCGAATCAAATCAAAATGGGAAAGGTCAACCCTTACCAAATCGCTGGTTGCTCCCATCGCAGCGCTTTTTGCGGCAACGATTCCATCACCGCGCCCGTCAACCAATTCATCAAAGCCGCTCAGCAGTGGCTTGATACGCGGACGAATCAAACGAACAAAACCATCGCGACGTTCCAGTTGGCGGAAGGTTCGCTGAATTTTTTCCACCGTTGTGGCATCCACGGGACTCCCAACACCAATCACTGATGTGTAGCTGACGTTGGGGCGATTATCTCTTGCATTGAGTTCTTCAAGGAATGCTGATCCCGGCGCTATGTCTCGTAACTCCGGACTCGAAGGGGTATGCAGGATCACGTCATTCACATCTCCCACTCCGAACTCACCCTTTGCAAATAGATTCATCAACGGAGGCAACGTTGCCCAGGCAGATCCTTGATGCGGGGTTCCAATGGTGATCAAGCCAATGATCGCCTTGTTTTCCAAAGCGGCATTATTGGTCCATTCACGAGCGATCAAACCACCCATCGAATGTCCCACAATTACCAAGTCATGCCGTCGGGGTGAGGACGCAAGATGGGCCGTAATTTCTTTGGATACCTCACGCGCCAACATTGCAATCGGACGTTGCGGTTCGTAGGAAATCGCCGCTGTCCGGTAACCGTGGGAACGAAGATTCGCGCGCAGACCATCAAAGCTTTCATGTGTACCATTCAAGCCATGCAAACACAGCACCAAAGGTCGGCCATCAGCCCGCTCAAGCCAAGCTTCATCGTGATGAATCATGACTTGACTCGCCCGAGCATCCTTATTTTCGATCCGCAATAACGACGGATCACAACGAATCAGTAACCCGATATGCTGTTCCTCGTTTTGCGTCACGGCAAAACTCAGTCGATTCCCCGCAGCCAAGTTGATCGCCAGCAACGAAAGTGAAACTGCTGGTGAATCCAACCTGATCTCACCCTCAGGCAACATTTCTGCAATGGACGCTTGATCAAGCTGCAAAGCTTTCGCGAGAGACGCGGAAACATGCTTCCAGCCGATTCGTCCATTCGTCGCCGGGATGATCAATTCAATCATGATGAAATTTGAAACCAGAAAGTGTTCGAAAGGCAAAACTTACGCGACTTGTTTCAACCACCTGAAGGCCTCGCACCTGCCATGCGATGCAAAAACCCGATTCGTCATCCCTCAATTCGACTTAATGTAGCTGTTGGTGATTGAATTACCCAACCAAGCCCAACAACCAAGCCCAACAACCAAGCCAGCCATCGGCGGAACAGCGGCGACTCAACAATATCCAGCGGCTCCGGTGGAAAACACACCTCAACTGTTTTGCCTGCTCTTCTGAAACATTTCCGTTGGTTCGCACAGTACACAGGGCACCAAACCTGCGAACTGAGGTCGAAAATACCTGATTCCCCGTAAATTGAGGGAATGCGAGCGTCGAAGGATCGGGTTTCAACGATTCCCAAATCTCGCCGTTGATCTATAATGCAGACATCGGAACGAGCCCTCACTCCGTTGCCTGCTTGTCAGGTCCCGCCATTCCACACTGCCAAACGGGAGTTTTCTCGAGTCGATGTCATTTCGTCTTGTACCTATCGGTCTCGTGCTCTGTCTTCCGTTCCAAGCGTTGGCTGCGCCACCGTTGTCCGAGAATACAAGCAGCTTTCTTCAGAATCATTGCTTCGACTGTCATGACGGACCTGACGGAGAAGGTGGCTTTGACCTTAATTCGCTAAAGCAGGATCTGAAGAGTCCTGCATCTTTGGCAAAGTGGTCGCGAGTGATCGACCGCATTAGCAGTGAGGAAATGCCCCCTGCCGACGCCGAGCAACCAGACCCTGCAGACGCACATAGCTTCGTACAAGACACGACTGACTGGATCACCGGTTTTCAAAAGGAAACCTTTTCCAAAGTTGGGCGGGTCCGTTCTCGACGCCTTACCAATCTACAACTGGAGCGAACACTACACGACCTTCTGGCAATTGACCTTCCGCTCGCAAATCAACTCACTGATGAATTACGGTCATCCGGCTTCAACAACCTTGCCGATGCTCAGTCGATGTCACATTTTCATCTTCAGTCACATCTGACGGTAATCGACACGGCGTTGGAATATGCCATCACAAAAATAGCAAAACGGCCTACCCCAAGACCTCAAAATCTTAACGCCCAAAAACTGTGCCGAGTCAATCCAAGACGCCGTTGTCGCGAACCCGAAATGTTGGATGGCAAGGCAGTGGTCTGGTCCAGCGGGGTGACGTTCCATGGTCGCCTTCCATCAACCACGGCCAATGAAAGTGGTTGGTATCGTTTCAGGATTACTGCTTCGTCCCTGAACGAACCGGAAACTCATGGCGTCTGGTGCTCCGTGCGGAGTGGGCGGTGCACCTCCGGTGCTCCGTTGCTGTCGTGGATTGGTGCTTTCGAGGCAGGCTCCGCAGCACAGGAACGTGTGTTCGAAGCGTGGATTCCCAAGGGCCACATGCTCGAAATCCGCCCTGCTGATGCAACCATCAAACGTGGCCGTTTTCAGGGAGGACAAATCGGCACAGGTGAGGGCACACCACAAAATGTGCCTGGTTTGGCGATGCATTCCATTGTGATGGAAAGGATCTATCCAGCTGGCACTGCTGCTGCAACTCAACAACAACTGCTTGGTGAACTCGAGCTGGAAGTCGATCAACAGGAAATCCGTCTCAGTCAAAACACCACTCAAAAAGATCTGGAAAGGCAGATCATGGAATTCGCGAACCGAGCCTTTCGCCGTCCTGTGACGAAAGCACAAATCCAGCCATTCCTGGATTTGGCGGGAGCAGGCTTGAACGCTGGAGAAAATCCCTTTGACATACTCATCGCCTGCTACCGCGGCATCCTGTGCTCACCCAGGTTCCTGTACTTTATCGAATCCGTTGGAAAGCTGGATGACTTTGCAATCGCCAATCGTCTCAGTTACATGCTTACCAACAGCATGCCTGACGCAGAGCTGTTGAAACTGGCCCGTGAGAAAAAACTCCATCAAAAATCTGTTTTGCATGAGCAAACGGAGCGTCTCCTGAGAGAGCACGGTGAACTGGAGTTCCTTACACACTTTGCCGACCAGTGGTTAGATTTGGTTGACATTGGATTTACGGAACCGGATCGCAAGACGTACCGCGACTTTGACCCCATCGTGCAGAATTCCATGTTGGATGAGACGCGATATTTTCTGCACGACCTGTTGAAGCATGACGCAAGTGTTTCACGCCTCATCAGCGCGGAGCATACATTCACAAACAGTCGCCTCGCTCGTTACTACGGGATTGATGGCGTTGCAGGAGAGAAGATCCAGCGAATCGATCTGGAACGCAATTCGAATCGTGGTGGCTTACTCGCTCAGGGCGCAATTTTGAAGGTGACAGCGAACGGTACAAACACCTCTCCAGTCCTTCGCGGGGTTTGGGTTTCAGAACGCATTCTAGGGAAGCATATTCCACCTCCACCCGAAAATATTCCCGCCGTGGAACCTGATATCCGCGGCGCAAAAACGATCAGGGAGCAACTTCAAAAGCACGTGTCAGATGTATCCTGTGCCGCTTGCCATGCCCACATCGACCCACCAGGCTACGCGCTTGAAAATTTTGATGCCGCTGGCCGATGGCGAACCAGCTATTCGACTTCGAAGCAGAAAAGGAAACCCGTTGAAATCGATGCAAGCTTCACCATGTCGGATGGCCAGAAATTTAGCAACTTCCGGCAATTTCGACAGTTGATCGCCGACAATCCTGAACCACTCGCAAGAAACTTTTGCGAGAAATTAATGATCTACGGAACCGGATCTGACATTCAATTCGCTGATCGGCAGGAAATCAACAAGATCGTGGAAAAAACCGCCGATTCCGACTATGGGATGCGTTCACTTTTACACGCAACCATTGCCAGTGATATTTTTCTTTCGAAATAGACACTCCAATCCACCCAACAGCTAATATTTTCGTGTGTGTGAAATGAAATCCAACACAAACAGAACATCCTCATCCTCATCTGCTGCTGTCGGACGCTACCTCAGACGTCGGACGATGCTTCGAGGCACGGGAGTTGCGATGAGTCTGCCATGGTTGTCTGCCATGGAACCTGCAGTCGCCAAGACAAAACCATCAAGCAGACCAAAGCGTTTTGTGGCCATGACACTTGGACTTGGCTTGGTGGCAGAGAACCTTTTCCCCTCCAATAGCGGTTTTGAGTACCAGCCCTCCCGCTATCTGGAAGGACTGCAGAATCTGCGAGACCAAGTCACGGTCATTTCTGGATCATCACATCCTGGTGTTACCGGAGGACACCGGGCGGAAGCGAGTATCCTTACCGCTTCGCCAATGGGATCGTCTGGACGTGCGAAGAATACGATTTCTGTGGATCAGATGATGGCCCGTCATCTCGGTGATGCAACACGATTTCGTTCATTGGTTCTCAGCACAAGCGGCAGCACCAGTCCGTGCTACACCGAAAATGGTTCCATGATTCCACCCGAGGATCGTCCGTCTCGCCTCTTCAGTCGACTGTTCATTGACGACTCCAAACGCGAACGTGAAAAGCAAGCTGCGCGTGTCAGACAGGGTCGCAGCATCATGGACATGGTGGGCGAAGATGCAAAGTCCCTGAGTCGTGAACTGGGGGCTGGTGATCGAGACAAGTTGGACGCTTACTTCACCAGTGTTCGTGACCTTGAAAAACGGATGGAAGAGGCCGAACAGTGGGCAAAACGGCCCAAGCCTGTGGTCACGGAGCGAGCCCCCCGCGACATCAATGACCCAGGTGATCTCGTGGGTCGTCAGAAAACGATGTGTGATGTCATCAAACTAGCATTGCAAAACGACTCAACACGTTTCATTTCGCTGCACATCCCCGGAGCAAGTGGATCAATACCAATCGCAGGAGTCGATGACAGCCACCACTCGCTTAGCCATCACGGCCGCGACGAAGAAAAGCTGGACCAACTGGCCTTGGTAGAAACGGCTGTCATCAATCAGTGGGGTGCGTTCCTTGAGAACCTGCAGAGCGTCGAGGAATCGGAAGCAAACCTATTGGATCAGACATCCGTGTTACTCACGAGCAATCTGGGAAATGCATCCAACCACGACAATCGCAACATGCCAGTGCTACTGTCGGGAGGAGGATTTCGGCACGGTCAGCACCTAGCATTTGACAAACGAAAAAACTATCCGCTTCCAAATCTTTACGTCTCACTGTTGCAACAAGTCGGGCTGGAAACAGACAGTTTTGCCAGCAGCACGGGAACCATGACTGGCCTGCAATCAAGCTAACCTGCAATCAAGCTAACCTGCAATCAAGCTGACCTGCGAATTAGTGACCTGAGTCAGCTAACTCAGGAAAAACGCCTTCATCGAGTTCCATACGCTGCACGATGGCCCGCAGTCGAATTTGAAAATCACTTTTATAATTTGCAACCTGCTGTTCGGAGATCCCAAGTTGCTCGGCAACATCCTTGTTGTTTCTTCCCATCACGAAGAGCAACTCGATGACTTGCAGCTTGACCCAGGCACCAGTTTTTTTCCAACGATCGATCTGCTCAGCGATCGCATCACGCACGGCTTGTTCTTCGATAGCCTTCCGTTCCACGCTTCGTGCAATCGAACTGGCAACCCGATCAACTCCTACTGGCTCGATCTGGCCGGCAGTACTGCTGCGAGCATGCATTTGCAGGGAAGGTCGGCGTCCCTCACGTCGCAAATGATCTGTCAGCTTGTAAGCGCAAATCGAAAACAGATAACTTTCCAACGGACGGCTGCCATCATAGTTCGGCAAGCTGACCAGGAATCCGACAAATGCTTCCTGAACAATGTCTTCACTGCTGGCTCGATTTCTAATCCGACTATTTGTGAACGCCATCAGACGCCCTTCGTAACGATCAATCAGATTTTGCCACGCGTCAGAATCTCCCTCCCGAATGCGTTTGATAAGGTAGCGGTCAGCTTCCTGTTCCATGGATCGATTGGTATCAGATTTATTGGTGTCGGCCATACGCTCAAGCTAACCAGCATGGAGATAACTTCCCAGACCCATTCGCAGATTTCTCCGGTCAGCCCAAACAAATACTGGAAAACCAAACAATCGTTCGGGAATGAGGCAATCGCAGTAAAACCGAACGAATGCGGTAAAACAACCGATTCCACGTTTCTTCTCACCCACAGGCCGGGTTGCCAAATAATCAGGGCGCTTCATCTCCCTACCGGCAGACCAATCTCAAGGTGGAAAATCCAAGATTCGTCACCATTAATCGAGCCACAATTACGACGTTTTCTGCCAGATCGACTCGAGAGAACAGCTTGAAAAAAACGCATCCTCGACTTCAGGGAAGCACAATTCAGAGAATCGACCTCACCCTCGATGACTCCCACGAAAAGGTGCTTGCACCCAAAATCCGCTCAAATCAATCGAAGTCAGTGTCTGAGCAATGCGTCTGAGATTGCTTCCCAAAACCTGTCTAACGGAACCTTGTGGCTACCTGATACAATCCGGCTGAGATTGCAGACCCGTTCACCAACCGCCACAGGCGGAGACACTCGCTCGATGCCCTCCGAAGATTCTTCAGCGACAAACGAAACTCAGGTGCATGATGGGTATGACCTGGAGACAGGTCTTTTAGCCCGACTACGTGAATGGATTGACCTTTTCCCGTGGCTTCGGCTCATCAGAGTTTTACGCGTGGTCGGATCACCTCCGTTGCTGGCGTCCGTTGGGCTGACTCTTGCCGTTTGGAAAATTGGCATCACGCTGCTGGCGCTGGATCAAAGCACGCCCGAAGTCCCGGAAATTGCGGCGACCGTAAATCAACAGGTCAATTTTTTCGCTGCTTTCCTTGGACACCTGAACCCGACTTCCATCTTTCATGGTGATCCAGAAATCGCGTGGTGGAAAACACTGCTGGGAATTGGCTGGTCTGTGTTTGTCTGGACACCAGTAGCGATTCTGCTATCGCGGCAAGGCGGACTCCTCACGGCGGGCCGCTCACTAATGCCTTTGTCGGCTGCCCTTTCTCTTGCCTTGTCACGCACGCTTGCCGGCTGGCTTGCCGCCGTTGTTCCTTTGGGATGCATCGGTGTCTTTGCAGTGCTGATCATGATGATCGGCTGGATCTCAGGATTGTTCGGTGACATCACTTGGCTCAACTCAATCTTGGCAGGCGTAACACTTCTGTTCGCTATCCCCTGTGGTTTACTGGCGTTTGGTGCAAATGTGGCAATTCCACTGAGCTGGGGAGCCTTGGCCAACGAACGTGATCCAGACGCAATGGACTCGCTGAGTCGCGGTTACGAATACCTATTCCGTCGACCGCTTCACCTCGCCGCTTACTTGCTCGTCAGTGCCATCATCGCAAGCATCGTTTCCATCTTCGCCATCGGGGTCACAAGAACTGCGATCCAAATCAACAGCCAAATTCTGAAATTTACTGATGCCGCCGATGGCATGGTCGTCACAAGCACTGACTTGCTTGGCTATCTGCCCTTTGTTGTTTTGCTGACTGCAATCTGGAGCCTGCTCGGTGGTGTCTACCTACTGCTACGTTACGACGCGGGTGGTCAGGAAGTGGAAGACATATGGCAAGCCGATACATGCCCCGAACCACCACTCCCCAGTATTCCCAGCCAGTCCACTGATTCAACACCATGAGTCAGATGATTTTGGAATGAGAATCACATCCTCAGGTATTCCATTGAATCCGTGGGATGGCGACACCAGGCTCTTCGGCACATGCTCCCTGCAGTAGCAGTCAGTCTGACCTAGCCACACTGACCTGATTGCTACTAACGAAGGTCGTTTTTCCAGTCTCCAGGTTCGTGCAGACCAGCAATCCTGCAAGATAAATCATGATTTTGTGAATCCTCGTCCCCCAATCACTGCTGAGTCGCCGGTATTCTAGAAGAAAACGGTCGGTGTTCCTGCATTTCATGTGTGCTCCATTCGACCTATCCAAGCACGCCCCACTGCTTACCGCTCACTGAAAACAGGTTCCGCCAAGATGATGACCGCGCTTTTCGTTCTGGCTTTTCTCACCATGTTGGCCATCTGTTTTGGTAACCGGAAAGTGGTTTTTCTGTTGTCGCTGGCTACCCTCACGGCAGGCATTTTCTGGTTCAACCACCACATTACCGACCCACTGAAGCTCAACTTTTGACAGCCATAAAAAACACAACCGGCGAGTGGATCCTGATGCTCTTGACCACCGGAATCTGCATTCCGTTGATCGGGGCCTATTGGATTCAATTTGTGGAGGGTGAGTTTCCCTGCCCCCTTTGTCTTTTACAACGACTGGCGATGCTTGGCATTGCGATTGGCGCAATGATGAATCTTCGGTTCGGCGTACGCACATCGCATTATGCAGTTACGATCTTCAGTGCCATTTTCGGCGCTGCTGTCTCGGCACGTCAGATTTTGCTGCACATCGCTCCAGGCAATCCGAATGGGCCGGGTTATGGCTCTCCTGTCTTCGGGTGGCACTTGTACACATGGGGACTACTGATTTTCATGGCGACGATCGGAGTCGTGGGACTGATGATGCTTTATGAGAAACACTTTGACCTCAGCACTTCTGCGTCGCCGCGTCCGATGAGCAAACCCGTCATGGCTGTATGTGCATTGGTCATCTTTCTTACCGCCGCCAACATCTTCACGACTTTTTTGATGTGCGGCCTAGCGCCCTGCCCCGACAGTCCTGAACAGTATCTCTTGCTGAGCAATGTTTAATCGAGATCTCTTGCGGAATATTAGCTAGTCGAACTTAAGCGTGGGACCTGCGTGTCGAAACGAGTAAAAGCGGGTAAAATGAGTTGGGTTCCGGGCCCGCCAATGAGCCAGTTGCTCGCGACGCCCCCATCCATGACAAACACCGACCATGATAAACACCGACGACGAGGACCAACCATGAGAAATGAATCACACGAAATGGACGACGCAAAACTGGTCACGGTTGCCGAACGCGACATGGAAAGCACCGCCTTGATTCTTGTCTCTGTTCTCAAAGACGCGGGAATCCGGGCGATTGCGACGGGAGGCTTTACCGCAGGCTTTCAAGCAGAAGCACCCGGCGTGGTGAAAGTGCAAACGTTTGAAGTGGATGCTGAGCGTGCACGACAAGTGATCTCGGAAATCAGGGAAATGCCTGACGATAGCTTCACGACCGAATAGGGCAACACTGGAAGGACGCAACAGCCCCCAACTTCAATGGCCCCCAACTTCAATGGCCCCCAACTTCAACGGACCTGCCGAGTGTGTCCAACAGGGTGGAAGCATTTGGAATCCAGTCAACATCACGTGCGACACGCACATGGATTCAGACAACATCAATTACCGGTCCAGTAACGATAGGCTCGCATGGTTTGCCGAGCCGCCTCGTGCTGATCGGGATACGGAAACGCCTCAGCACAAAGATATCCTTGGTAATTGATTTGTCGTAAGGCATCGATAATTGGGCCATACTGCATATGCCCAAGCCCCACTGGACGACGATTGCTATCGACAAAGTGAATGTGCCCGACCCATTTCCCACCCTGCAATAGAGCTTTGGCGATATCAGCCTCTTCGATATTCATGTGGAACAGATCGCATAATAGACGCACATTGTCAGTCGAAAGCGATTCCAGCATGCCAACACCATCTTCGACGGTGCAGCACTGGCGTGTTTCATAACGGTTCAACGGCTCGTAAATCAGTGGCACATCATACTTCGCGGCATGAGCACCACCATCTTCCAATGCCTCACACAAGTAGCCTCTGGCAGTATCGGAATCACCTGTGTGCCCACTTGGACCTTGCATTGAACCGATGATTGCGGCAGCGTTGAATTGACCAGCACAATCGATAATACTTCGCACAAATGCGCGAGCTTGCTCTCTTTTCGCAGCATCAGGATCAGCCAATTGCAATCGGTGCTTCACCCAGCCAGCTCCCGTACCGAGAGCAGCTAACTTCAAATTGGCTGAATCCAACATCGAACGCAACGCGTCCGCATCAATCGCTTCCGGTCCCGGTGCGAAGATCTCAACAGCGTCGTACCCCAATTCAGCCGCAAAAGCAATCGATTGCTCGAGCCCATCCCAAAGCACAAATGGCCCGCCGCGCGCTTCCTCAACGAGACTGATAGTGATGCAAGATTTCATGGTGATTCCCAGTATCTGAAGAGTAAATCGAACTGAAATGATTACGCGCCGACATCGTTTCGATCCCGAACGAGTCTGGCATTAAAAATGAGCTGTTTTCCGTCTTGCCCGCTGGACCGCCGCGAATCTCTCGCTGTCGGGCACGGCTCAATGATATCCCTCGGAGGCATCATCCTGAATGCACCTTGCACGAACATGCCCACATGCTGATTGTCATCAACCCAACTGATCACACTCAACTGTCGTTATTCTCTGGTCTTCCCTCGGCATAAACCCAGTTGTGAATTGGTTGAAGGATTTCTTTAACATCAGCAACAAGTTTTTCATCCATGGGCTCTTCAAGCCAATCACACCATTGCGAAACACGCTGGGGATTCGCAGAGCCTGTAACACAACTGGAAAACGCCGAATTGGCTACTGAATACTGCAGCGCCAATTTGGCGATGTCACTGCCTTGATCTGAGCAATACTTCGCGGCTTTGGCAGCTACCTCTCGAACCTCTGGAGTTGCCTTATGCCACTCAGGAAGTGCTGCATTGGTTAGCAGGCGTGCAGAAAATGGAGCTGCATTGATCAACCCTACGTTTTTCTTCTGGCACGGTTCGACAAGAGATAGAGCCATATCATTCTGCAGGGTGTAATGATTGTACGAAAGGACAACGTCAAGATCGGCACGTTCCAGCATCTCAGTGAAAATCTTCATTGGATATCCACTAACTCCAATGAACCGTACCTTGCCTTTCTCTACCTCCTTCCGCAGCGCAGGAATCGTCTCTTCAACAATCTGATCCAGTTCAACAAATTCAATATCGTGACAAAACACGATGTCCAAATGATCAACTCGCATCCGTTCCAACGAAATATCAATACTTTCAGCGACACGCCGAGCGCTAAAATCAAAATGCTGTGGTGCATATCGCCCAAGCTTGGTGCTCAGAGTGTAAGAGTCTCTCGGGATTTCAGGTAACACCTGCCCCAACATGACCTCACTCATGCCTCGCCCATAATAGGCAGCAGTGTCGATGTAATTCATGCCACGATCCAACGCTACTTTCACACATTGCAATGCTTCGCCAACGTCGATGCGACGAAACTCTGCACCCATGGACGAAGCACCAAATGAAAGCACGGAAAGGTCAAGGCCAGTGTCGGCCAGAGGTCGGGTTTCCATAGTCAGTCAGAACGAAGAATGAATGAGGTATTTACTGAAACACACTTGTTCCCAAAGTGGGATGGCAAGCTTACCAGAAATCAACGACCACACACCCCGACCTCTTGCTCGCACGCGCCATGATCGGACTGATTTTCAACCTGTCACGGTCGATTCCAAATCAGCACCATCAGTCAAGGGTGGCAAAATCCTAAATCCAACAACAATGCAAAAGCGTCAGTGAATCAGCTATCATGCAGACGGATCCAATCGCAGGTGTCAAAACACGCCATTGATCAATCCCAAATTACATTCAGCATGCCGGTCAGCAGGCACTTGCAGCCAGAATGCTTCCCACCACACAGTTTCCCAACCAGCAACTGAGGCTATCCTCAGGGCTTCATCCTGCCGCCCCGGCCGCCTGCGAGCAATGCACTCCAGGTCCGATGCCAATGTTTTCAATGTTAAGTTTTCCGATGCCCTGACCTGAATTCCAATATCCAGTATTTCAGGACCTGAATCGAAGCCTTGCACCGACAGCATCAGAGGCTGCCCATGGTACACTAGATGATCGCACCCACTTCAAGCACTTCACCCAAAACACATTTAGATAACGGGCCATTCCTAATGCAGATCATATCTTTTTGGCGATCGACTCTTCTGCTGATGATTCTAGGCGGGCTGGGGCAACTGCAAACGCTGAGTGGGGATGAACCGGAACTGGCAAACACTCTGCTGCAGCAATCCGGATTCACCGGTGGTTTCATCGTCGAATTGGGTAGCAGTTCCGGGGATCTTGCAAAAGAGCTTCGCCAAAACAAGGCGACACAGATTCACGGTCTTGTCCGCAAACCTGAAACGCTTTCAGCCATTCGCGAGAGTGTTCGAAAATCGAGCCAATACGGCGACATCGCATTTGATCATTTTTCAGGAAGCGTTCTCCCGTATACCGACAACCTGGTCAATCTATTGATCACCGAAGACCTAGGGGATGTACCACTGGATGAAGTGTTACGAGTCCTCGTTCCCAAGGGAGTTGCCATGATCAAATCTGGCAACAAATGGGAGAGGACCGTCAAACCGCGTCCCGAGGACATCGATGAGTGGTCGCATTATCTACATGACGCAACCGGCAATTCAGTCGCCCACGACGACCAGGTCGCTCCGCCCCGACACCTTCAGTGGGTCGGCAGTCCTCGTTGGTCACGCCACCATGACCGCATGGCAAGCATGAGTGCGTTAGTGTCCACCGGCGGACGCATGTTTTACATCATGGATGAAGGCAGCCGAATTTCCATTCAGTTGCCTCCCAAATGGAAGCTCATTGCCCGCGATGCGTTCAATGGATCTGTACTGTGGAAACGTGAGATTGAAAATTGGCAAACCCATCTGTGGCCGCTCAAGAGTGGGCCGACCCAGTTATCGCGACGCCTCGTCTCGTCCGAAAACACCGTTTTCACGACGCTCGGGTACAACGCACCCGTAACAGCGATCAATGCTGCGGACGGAAAAACCATCCGTGAATACGAAGGAAGCGATGCGACCGAGGAGATCATTCACACCAACGGAATGCTGTTCCTTGTGGTCCGAAAAGGTGAGGCAGAACTTCAGAACTATGTTCCACTGAATGGTCGAGTGGGTGATCAGGCAAAAGTTCGTTCCCTGTTTTGGAATGAAGAGCCTCGTGTCGTCATGGCATTTGATGCGGAATCAGGCGAGCAACTTTGGGCGCGTCGCACGCGGATTTCACCTCTGACTTTGGCTGCCAATGGGTCACAACTGTACTTTCATGATGGCGAGCACGTGGTCGCCCTGAATCAGAAAAGCGGGGAACCAGCGTGGCAGACGGATCCATTGACAAGACGTCAGTCATTCACGTTCAACTTTGGACCACGACTGGTCTTGCACGAGGACGTCGTGCTGTACGCAGGCGGTGATGGCAACCTATCAAGCTTTGATGCCAAGAGCGGAGAAAAACTGTGGGGATCGAGTTTTCCAAACAGCGGTTACCAGTCTCCCCAAGACCTGATGGTTGTCAACGGTTTGGTTTGGCTGGCACCACTGACATCTGGAAAAGATTCGGGAGTCTATACAGGACGGAATCCACGGACAGGCAAAGTCGAAAAAGAGTTTGCTCCTGATGTTGATACTTATTGGTTCCATCATCGTTGTTACATCGCCAAAGCAACTGACAATTTCCTGATGCCATCCCGCACTGGAATTGAGTTCGTTGATCCCGATGCCGAACACTGGGACATCAATCACTGGGTCAGGGGTGGTTGCCTGTACGGCGTGATGCCGTGCAATGGTTTGACCTACGCCCCTCCGCACAATTGCGCTTGTTACCCGGAAGCAAAACTATTCGGGTTCAACGCCCTTGCGGCGCCCTCATCAACGCGTCCGGTTCCGGCCATTGTTCCCGAAGCAGGTCGACTTGAAACAGGGCCTGCCATGGAAACACCGCTGACAGTCATTGATGATGCACAAGCAGATAAAGACTGGCCCACTTATCGACATGACGCGACTCGCAGCGGGACCATGGGCGAACCCATCAGTGGAGAAGTGAAGACAAAATGGACTGCTGAATTGGGGGGGCGACTGACTGCTCCAGTCATTGCAGACGGCACTGTTTATGTAGCACAGATTGATCAACACACACTCGTTGCGCTCAATCACGCAGATGGCACCGAGCGTTGGACCTACACGATCGGTGCTCGAATTGACTCTCCACCCACGATTCACCGAGGTCGCGTTGTGTTTGGCGGAGCAGACGGCTGGGTTTACTGCCTGTCCACCGAAGGTGAGCTGGCATGGCGATATCGGGCTGCCCCCTTGGATCGTCGCACCATGGCATTTGAGCAACTTGAATCACTATGGCCTGTGCACGGCAGTGTCCTGATTCACAATGACATCGTTCACTGCGTGGCAGGACGTTCCATTTTCCTCGACGGTGGACTTCGATTATTGCGTCTCGACCTCGCCACGGGAGAAAAACTGTCTGAGACACTGATGGATGAAAAGAATCCAGAGACAGGTAATAACATCCAGGAAAAATTGCAGGTGCTACAGATGCCAGTTGGCCTCCCTGACATTCTTTCCACCGATGGCAAACACATCTTCATGAAGTCACAAAAATTTGACATGGAAGGCAACCGGCTTGAAATCGGTCCGAATTCAGGTGACTTTGCTGGTCAGGCATCCAAGCAGCGAGGCGAGGATGCCCATATTTTTGCTCCCATGGGCTTCCTGGATGAAACGTGGTTTCATCGTTCTTACTGGGTGCTTGGGCAAAGTTTTGCGGGAGGGCATGGTGGCTACTATCAGGCGGGGCGATTTGCACCCTCCGGTCGTTTGCTTGTCAATGGCAACGGCTACGTGTTCGGCTATGGTCGAAAGCCTGAGTACCTGCGTTGGACGACCACTCTGGAGCATCAGTTGTTTGCAGCGGAGCCCAATCCTCCTGAGATACCCAAGAACTTTGGCAAGCGAAAAGCTGTCCCTGCTGGAACCTATACCCAATTCCAGAAAACACCCAGCCTCAACCCCGCGAATCAACCCATCACTGTGGAAGCATGGGTGACTTCCACGCGACCACAGGGAGTTATCATCGCGCGTGGTGGCCCTGCCGATGGATTCGCTTTGTCACTCAAGAACGGACGTCCGGCATTCCACATTCGATCCAATGACGAACTGACCACGGTCACGGCAAAAAAACGTATCGTCGGTGGCTGGCATCATGTCGTTGGCGTGCTCGATAAGGACAAAAGCATGAAGGTCTACGTTGACGGTGAACTGTCTGGTGAGGGGGCAGCGAGCGGCTTGATCAAGACGGATCCGCTGCAAACCATGGAAATCGGAACCGACGGCGCATCGGCGGTGGGTGATTACAGCAACGCACAATTTACTGGGATCATTGACGAAGTCCGACTCTACTTCCTTGCGGCCAATGCTGAACAGATTGCCAAACGCCACCAGGATGGATCAGAAATTTCCAGCAATGCTGCTCTGGCGGTCAGTTTTGATGATGGCACGGCACGTGATTTGGGCTTGAATCGAAATGATGGCACTGTCGAAGGTGCAAAACTAGTCGACGGTAAAGTAGGAAAGGCTTTTCAGTATTCCAGTAAAAAGAAAGGTGGCAACACAAACGCACCTGGCAACAGCCTCGTTGATCCCAAGTGGACCGAAGATGTCCCCATCTACGTTCGATCCATGCTACTTGCCGGTGGCAGACTATTCATTGTTGGGCCACCAGACATCATTGATGAAGAATCGACTTTTCAGAAACTGACTGAGAAGGATGAAGAGGTGCAAAAACTGCTCGCTGAGCAGGATCAAGTGCTCAATGGAACCGAGGGTTCGCTGCTTCTTTCGGTGAACATCGATACGGGCAAGATCGATGATCGCATCGAACTGACTTCGCTACCAGCTTGGGACTCGCTTGCTGGTGCCGAAGGAAAGTTGTTTCTTTCGACACTCGATGGTTCTGTCGTCTGCTTTGGAAGTGAGTCCGAGTGATCCGATGAATGAACAAATCCCATACCAAATAGTTACGTCGTTGGCGAAAGGACTGGTTGCAGTTTCCGTCATCCTGATGTCTGGTTCTGCTGCAGTCGCTTGCAACATTCCAGTATTTCGATACGCGTTGGAGCGTTGGCAACCTGATAACTGCGAATTGATTCTTTTTCACGAAGGTCCGCTGACTGCAAATCAGCAGAAAATGCTGAACCAGTTGAAGGATCAACAAACAGCGAGAAGCAACGACACATCCAGTTCACTGACGCTGAGCGATCTTACGTCGCCGACACCCGTGCACGCGAATCTGTGGAATTCAATCCGAACCACCAGCAATCGACAGATCACAGAACCCTACCTCGTGGTCCGCATGAAACTCGGAAAAGGCCACATCGTTAACGGGTGGCACGGCCCACTTTCCGATGCAGTCGAAGTGGGAATCGTGGATTCGCCCGCCAGACGCGAATTGGCCAAAAGGTTGTTGTCAGGTCACTCGGTCGTATGGGTTGTGGTCCGCGCGGACAGGAAAACCAATCCTCTTCCTGCCAGTCAGGGGTTCAATGCAAAGGCTGACACTGCACTGAAATCAAATTTCTCGTGGCTGTCCAATAATCTTGAACTGCCTGAAGGAATCGGACTGCCCGGATCCGAGTTGCACTCCGAAATTCCTCTTCTACTGAAATTCAGCACATTGGAGATCAGTCGTGAAGATGTGAAGGAGAGCTTTCTGATCAACCTGTTTTCTGAGTTACAGCCAGAAGCAACCCGCCGCGGTGAAGACTTGATCGTTCCAGTGTTTGGACGTGGTCGTGCGCTGGAGGTCATCCCCTCTTCGGTGCTGACGTCCCCACTAATCAAAGACCTGACAGTTTTTCTGAGCGGTGCTTGTTCGTGTCAAGTTAAGGAGCAGAACCCTGGCTTTGATTTGCTGATGTCAGTTGACTGGAATACAAAGTTGTTTGGGAAAGGAAGTGCCCCACCACCCGTGCGATCAGACCGAGATCGCTTCAATCAAAAACCGGAATTATTAACAATTCCATCTGGAAACTAACTTTTGCTGTGGAAGACACGAATTTTCTCCTGATGCAAACGCTGAAACGCAGGTAAGACATGAACAAAATGCTCGTAGTAATGCTGGGATCAGTCGTCGTACTCGGCGTGATGATCTGGATGTTGCAAAGCGGCTCCCAGCGGAAAAACTCGCCAGAATCCACAGAACCCCTGATGTTCTTCTGCGCAGCCAGCAATCGCGCGGTGATGGAAAAGATCGTTTCTGATTACAAGGAAGAATACGGCCGCGAAATCGATCTCCAGTACGGGGGCTCGCAAACGCTACTGTCACAATTGGAGGTGACAGGCGCGGGGGATTTGTACCTGCCTGCAGACGACAGTTATCTCAACACTGCAAAAGAGATGAATCTCATTTCGGAAGTGCTGCCCATCGCCAAAATGGAAGTCGTTGTGGCTGTACGGAAGGGTAATCCAAAATCGATTCAAAAACTGGAAGATCTGTTACGGGAAGATGTCAAGCTGGTTCAGGCTAACCCGGACGCCACTGCAGTCGGCAAAGTAACCAGACGAATGCTCAAGGAGTCAGGGCAGTGGGATGCTCTCGACCAGAGCACCACCGCATATCGCACGACTGTGACAGAAGCCGCGAATGACCTACTTGTGGGGGCTGCAGATGCGGCAATCGTCTATGACGCTGTCCTACACACCTATCCGGACCTTGAGTTTGTAAAGCTACCGGAATTTGCCGCAGGGACATCGCTGGTCGCTTTGGGAGTTACCCAGCAAACCAAGCAGCCCAGTGCAGCCTTACATTTTGCCCGCTATGTGACAGCGCGGGATCGTGGGCTCGCAAATTATGCCGAACATGGTTTTCAAGTGGAGAAAGGTGATATCTGGTCAGAAACCCCCGAACTCAATCTGTTTGCGGGCTCGATGCTCCGCCCCGCCATTGAAGATACGGTCAAACAATTCGAAGAGCGGGAAGGAGTTCGAGTGAACACGGTGTACAACGGCTGCGGCATTCTGGTTGCCCAAATGAAAGCTGGGCAAGTACCTGATGCCTACTTTGCCTGTGATACAGAATTCATGGAACAAGTACCCGACCTGTTCCCTGAACCGACCGATGTTTCGCAGAACGAATTGGTCATCATTGTCAAGAAAGGGAACCCCCGCGAGATTGCTGGGCTGCGAGACCTGACCAAAGAAGGATTGCGAGTGGGCATTGGCCATGAAAAGCAATGCGCGATGGGTTGGGTCACACAGAACACCTTTCGGGAGGGTGGTGTCCAACAAGAGGTGATGGAAAACGTCACCGTTCAAACCCCAACAGGTGATATGCTTGTCAACCAAATGCGAGCGGGATCACTCGACGCCGCTGTTGTTTATCTGAGCAACACCGCCGGTTCGGGTGATTTCCTTGATGCCGTCCGCATCCAGGGACTTGATTGCAGCGTCGCGACGCAGCCCTACGCAATCACACCTGACTCACCAAACGCCGTAACCGCCAGTCGACTGTTCCAGCAGATCTGCTCGACCGATTCTCAGGACAGCTTCATGGCTGAAGGATTTCGCTGGAAACTTGACACGGAGTCCAGCGCAGAAAATGAGTGACCCTAGCACCCACCGAACAGCTAAAACGAAAACCAAGCTTAGGCGACGATACTCTGACCTGCCCTTTTTTCTGGTCATGAGCGGCATTTCATCGTGCTTCATTTTGCTTATCGTCTTGCTGCTTGCCGCCGACCTGATGTTCACCTCATTTGAGGATTTCAGGGCCGCCGTGATGAAACCGGAGATACAGTCTGCATTTCGACTGACCATTCTTTCCTGCACGATCGCAGCGTTGCTGTCCATTTGGGTTGCCACACCTCTGGGATACCTGCTTTCGCGATACCGATTTCCGGGACGTCTGCTGATAGATACGATCGTAGACATCCCCATCGTGCTGCCCCCACTGGTATTAGGGCTCAGCCTTCTCATTCTTTTCCACCTTCCCTTCGGCAACTGGGAACTGGAGGCGTGGCTGCGTGACGATATTGGATTCCCCGTCACCTATCGTTGGCCAGCGGTGGTCCTTGCACAATTCAGTGTTTCCTGTGCATTCGCTGTCCGAACGATGCGAGTTACTTTTGATCAGATCAACCCACGAGCGGAGGACGTTGCCCGCACACTGGGCTGTACTCGCGGGCAGGCATTCCTGCAAATTGCCTTGCCCCAATCGTGGCGCGGCATGATCGCAGCAACCACCATCGCGTGGGCCCGAGCCTTAGGAGAGTTTGGGCCGATTCTGGTATTCGCTGGGGCGACCCGGATGCGAACGGAAGTGCTATCAACAACTGTCTTCCTGGAACTCTCTATCGGTCAACTTAATGCCGCCGTCGCCGTCTCACTGCTAATGGTTGCGATGGCGGTTGTGGTACTCGTCGTCCTACGTGTACTGGGAACAGGATTGACGTCATGATTGAGTTCCAAAAAGTATGTATCAGGGCCGGTGACTTTCAATTGACGGATGTCTCGTTTGAGATCAGCAGCGGCCAGTACGCGGTCTTGATGGGTCGAACAGGGCGGGGCAAAACCACCATCCTGGAATCCCTTTGTGGGCTAAGACGCGTACAGAGTGGGAAAATCATGATCCGTGGGATGGATGTCACAGACTGGCCGCCCGGAGATCGGGAAATTGGCTATGTTCCGCAAGACCTTGCACTATTCCCCACCTTTTCGGTCGCTGAACATCTCAAATTCGCGTTGCGTTTGCGACGGTTTCACGCAACGCAAATTGAGCGTCGCGTGAATGAATTGGCAGAAATGCTGAGCATTACGCATCTGTTGAAACGACAGATCGAAGGACTTAGTGGGGGTGAGTCTCAGCGTGTTGCGCTTGGTCGCGCACTCTCTTTTCGTCCCACGGTGCTGCTACTTGATGAACCCCTGAGTGCACTGGATGCTGAAACGCGCGAAGAAATCCAGACGTTGCTGCGCACGCTAACTGACAACACCGGTGTCACGACGTTACACATCACCCACAACGCGGCCGAAGCAACCGCACTGGCCGACCGGCGTTTTCATATCGTGGACGGTCAAGTGACCGAAGAATCAGTGAAGCAAGTCGAACCGTCCAGCCAAGCAGATTCACCCGCAGGCTAACAGTCTTGGCAATCACTTCTTAACGGCTGCAGGTTCGGGCTTGTTCTCTGTGGCGGCCTTCTCTGTGGCTGCCTTCTCTGTGGCGGCCTTCTCTGCGGCTTTCTTTGCTGCGGCTTTCTTCTCTGCAGCTTTCTTCTCTGCAGCTTTCTTCTCTGCAGCTTTCTTCTCTGCGGCTTTTTTCTCTGCAGCTTTTTTCTCTGCTTCCTTTTTAGCAGCGGCTTCCACTTCTTCTTTGGTGGAATGAATAGGGAAATTGCCTGTTGCCAAACCACGATCGACTAACCAGACATTTCGGAATCTCACGGGGTCACCGTGGTCCTGAAATTTTGTCGGCAACAGGATTGGCTCTTCTTGCATACCAGCACCCGTTTTATTGGGCAACTCAACATTGTCCTGCACTTTCACTCCGTTGATCCACGAGGTGAGGCGTGCGTTTCGAACTTTCGACCCATCAGCAGCCCATCGTGGTGCGGTGAATTGCACATCGTAGGTTTGCCAACTGAGAGGTGGGAGAGCCATATTCACATCCGGTTTTTTAAATCGGTACAGTGAGCCCAGACCATTGGAAAGTCGATCCAGCCCAAACGAATCGAGCACTTGGCACTCGTAACGACTTTGCAGATAAAGTCCACTGTTGCCTCGATTCTGTCCCTCAGCCTTAGGCATGTAGGGAATTCTGAATTCAACATGCAAATTAAAATCCTGGAACATGGGCTTCAAGTCGGCGCCCTCCATCAGAAGTCCATCTTTGGTCATTTGAGCATTGGTAAACTGATCAACATTTTTTCCATTGAACAAGACAATGGCATCTTCCGGGGGAAGAGATCCCATGCTGGGGCTCGAACGTTGCAAGCGATTCAACTTGCCAATCTTGTTGCCTTTTCGATCCACTAGCAGGCAGTGGTCCTTCTCAACAATCATGACCCACGGCCCACCTGAAAGGACCACAAAATCATCTGATCGTTGACCGATCATGCGGAACGCTTCTGGCTTATGTTTATCCTGTCCGGGCAAGCCCCCCAAGAATGATTGTGCATCAAACGATCCATCTCCGAGAGCCCGCAACTG
>JBPCVE010000319.1:0-9708 GCA_051010795.1 Rubripirellula sp. | reverse complement strand
GTAGATGACCAGCGATCTTCTCAATCCATGCGGGATCGATCCGTGCAACGGTACGGGCAAACTGCCGAGAGGTTTCGACGAGTTCACCAGCGATCACCCATTTGGGCTTGGTATTGGAAACGCCACTGCCTGGCCAGAGAAACAGTTTTAAACCACCTGCACCGTTGTATTCATTTTTCTCACCTGCCATGGCGATGCCCGATAATAAGCCGGTCATCAATGATTGATGGATAGCAGCATAACGATCGTCATCGACGATCCGCGTTTTGTCATCGCTGTACTGAATCGTGCCGATCGATCGTTTGCGGTTTTTTGATCGATGGGATCCCGCCGATGCGACCATTTCTTTGAGTTGTCGGTAAACATCCGACCATTCTCGCATTCGATTGGGTGACAGGAACTGCTTCCGAAGGACGCGAGTTAGCTTATTGCGACTGTGATCGCTACGGACTTGTTCGTAATAACGCCATAATCGGAGATAGGATAAAAAGTCACTTCGGCTATCAATGAATACTGCGTGAGCTTCATCCGCTGCTTGCTTTTTTTCTGGGGGTCGGTCACGCGGATCCTGAATTTCAAGTGCCGCAGCAATGGGTAGCACCTCTGGTAGTACACCATTTTCATCGGCAGCCAGTATCATTCGACCGACGCGTGGATCGACTGGGAATCGCCCCAATTGCTGCCCGATATCAGTGAGTTGCTGTTTTTCATCCAGTGCGCCCAGTTCAAACAGGGTGCGGATTCCCTCACGAATGGCTTCGGGCCGCGGCGGATCAAGGAGAGGAAATTCTTCGAGTTTTCCCAGTTTCAAGGTCTTTGTTTGCAACACGACCGAGGCAAGGTTGGTGCGTCTGATTTCGGGCGTGGTGAACTCATCTCGCGCCTCGTAATTTTCCTCTGAATAGAGCCTGATACAGACACCGGGGCCAATACGACCACATCTTCCTGCTCGTTGGTCAGCACTGGCTCTGCTGACCGATTCGATGGGCAGACGTTGCATTTTGCTGCGGGCACTGTACCGACTGATACGAGCTGTACCCGAATCGATGACGTACCTGATACCTGGAACCGTCAATGAACTCTCTGCAACATTGGTTGCAAAGATGATTCGCCGTTTACCGCCCTGTGGGTGAAAGATTCTTTGCTGTTCAGATTGTGGCAGGCGAGCATACAAGGGTAGCAAGTCTACCTGTTTCTCCATTCCCAGCCGGTGATAATGAGAGCCGACACGGTGAGAAACTTCCCGTATGTCGCGTTCCGTGGGTAGGAAAACAAGCATGTCGCCAGATCCACTCCGCCCTGCTCTTTCGATTCCCTTGATTACATGCTGGGAAAGATCAGGAGCTCGTGTTTCATCATCAACCACTTCCTCCCATGGCAGGTATAACATTTCGACGGGAAATCCACGGCCCTCCACGTTGACAATGGGAGCGGGACCCAGCTCATCAGAAAAGTGTTCGGAGAACCTTTCAGCATCAATCGTCGCAGAAGTGATGACGATTTTGAGGTCGCTTCTTTTGCCCTGCAGTCTTCGTAGGAAGCCCAGCAGAAAATCAATGTTCAAGGAACGCTCGTGCGCCTCATCAATGATGATTGCATCGTAAGCGTCGAGAAAACGATCAGATTGGGTTTCGGCCAGCAGAATTCCATCCGTCATCGATTTGACCAGCGATCGCTCGCTGGTTTGATCGCCGAATCGGACCTGATATCCCACTAATTCACCTAGTGGGGTTTGCAGTTCTTCGGCAAGCCGAGTGGCAATGCTGCGTGCAGCAAGCCGGCGGGGTTGGGTATGGCCAATCATCGCTTTGCGACCCAAACCTGCTTCCAGCAGTATCTTGGGTAACTGCGTACTCTTGCCGCTTCCGGTTTCTCCACAAACCACAATCACTTGGCGACTGAGAATCAACTCAATCAGCTCATCACGATGTTGGCTGATCGGCAGTTCATCGGAGTATTCAATACAGGGCTGTGCTGCCATTCGCGTGGCATGCAGATTGACCGATTTTTTGAGTTGTGCCTCGTACTCATCCACCGACAATCGTTTCTGCGCGCGCTTCAATCGATACTGATCGACTCGCATTGCATTCTCGATCCCTCGATTCAACGTTTCACTGTTGATTTCCGACTCATCATTTTGTGCCACCTGATTTTGCGAGGTTTGCTGAGGGTGTGATGTCGAATTGAGTGAAGGGCTCTGTGGTCGGGATTTCATAGCTTTTTCATCGCCAACTGCGACATCATCAATGGAGATCGGCATGGGCGGCTATTTGCCGTAGCCGGAGGATTAGCGGGCTTCATCACAAAGGCCAAACCTGAGGGACTATCAGCATCGTGACCATAAATACGATGATGCTCAATGGCAGTCCAAATCTTACGTAGTCATAGAACCGATAACCGCCCACACCATAAACCATAAGATTAGTTTGGTAGCCAAATGGCGTTATAAAGCTGGCAGAAGCAGCAATCATGACGGCGATCACAAATGGTGTCGGGTCAGCGTCCAGACCTGTTGCGGTTTCCAAAGCGATGGGAAACATCAGAACTGCAGCTGCATTATTCGTAATCAACTCTGTGCACAGCATGGTGGCCAGATAGACCGCCGCTAAGGTCAGCATCGGATTTTCGCCCGCGATTCCCAGCAGCCCCATGGCGATTCCCTGAGCGGCCTGACTTTGTTCCATGGCCATACCAATACCAATGGCTGCTCCAATCACAATCAGGACAGACCAGTCCACGCTGCGCCTTGCTTCACCGGTAGTGCAGCAGCGGAAGCCGACCATGGCAACAGCCGCCAGCAATGCAGCAGTGAGGATTGAGATGCCCGTCGTGGTCGCGGCCAAAACCATTAATAATAGAATGGTGATCGAGATCCAAGCTTTTTCGGGACGTCGTACTGTGCCCTGTTCAACGGCACTGACAAGAAAGAAGTCACGTGATTCACGGCGGCGGTGCAAAAACGACGGTGAGGCTTCCAGCAGTAGCACATCACCAACTTCCAATCGCACGTCACCGAGTTTTCCAGTCAATCGTTTATCCCCTCTGGCAACAGCAACTACCGCAGCGTTGTAGTGCGAACGAAACCTGCCTTCGCGAATCGTTTTGCCGAGCAAGCCGCATCGTGTGCTGACAACTGCTTCGACAAGTGTTCGCCGCCAAGCAGGGACTTCCAGCTTTCGAGCCTGATTGTCCGGGATCGTCAGGCCTCGGATTTTCCGAAGATCGACAACACTTTCCAGTGCGCCGACCAAAATCAATACGTCATCAGGTCTCAAACGCTCATTGGGCTTTGCTGCTGCAATGATGCCATCTTCACGTTGGATCTCGGCAATATAGAGTCCCGGTAGGTGACGCAGCCCGGCTTCTTCGATACTGCGGCCCACCAATGGCCCCGTGGGGTCGACCTGCATTTCGACCGTGTATTGACGAGGGTCGTCACTAACACTGACTGCGGGACGCCGCTCTGGAAGCAGCCAACGCGATGCAACCATCATGTAAATCAAGCCAATGATGGTTGCTGGGATTCCTACCGCAGCAGGTGAAAAAAAGTGAAGCGGCGTTGGCTTTGCGATATTGCCGCTTACAATCGCCTGCGCATTCAGATCAGCGATGATCAAGTTGGTGCTGGTACCGATCAAAGTGCACATGCCACCCAAGATGGCCGCGTAACTTAATGGCAGTAACAACCGACTTGTACTAGCCGAAATGCGTTTGGCCAAGTCGTTTACCACGGGCATTAGAGCAACAACGACTGGGGTATTGTTCAGAAAACCACTCAACACTGCGACTGGGATAAATAGTCTGGCCTGCGCAGTCGTAAGATTCTTTGCTTTATTGAGGAACCAACCGGTAGCCAATTCTGTTCCACCCGTGCACTCCAGACCTGCGACGACCGCAAACAGAAGAGCAATCGTGATCAGCCCCTGGTTACCGAACCCAGCGACGGCCTGCTCGGGTGTTGGGAGGGCAGTCGATCCCGTGATGTTCTGAACGAATACAAGAATTCCGAGACAAAATAGGGCTAAAAGATCAGTTGCCGCGATGCGCAGCGCCAAACCCACCAGCAAGGTGCAGGCTACGGCGATGGTCAGCCATGCTTCCCAAGTCTCCAAAAATACGCCTTTTAGCGAGTTCTCGTGCGTCTACTTTAATAACGAAGGTCAAAATTTCTGCCGACTGATTTGCCCATCCTGACAGGATATTCACACTTGTCCGGTATCGAACTGTCAGTCACGGTGTCGTGAGCCTAATTTTGCCCTGACTCGGTCTGAATTACACTGCTGCCAACTGGTTGCAGGTATCTAGACCGTAAGGAACCAGTTTTTGTTCGCTGTACGTCATATTTCCCTGTTCCCATGAGGCAACAGATGAAAGCTTCCAAGTCCTCGGGTCCGCTGATTATCACGGGTCTCGTGCTGCTGTTGCTCATTCTGCATCAAGATAATTGGTTTTGGACAGATGCCACGCTCGTGTTCGGATTCATTCCGATCGCTCTTTTTTGGCATGCTTGCATTTCTCTGGCGGCCGTAGCGACTTGGTTTCTTGCGACTCGAATCGCTTGGCCTGTGTCAGATGAGTTCGAAGATCAAGAGGGAGGTGAATGATGGATCATCCAGGATTACCACAACTGATCATCATCCTTGTCTACTTGGGCTTGCTCCTTGCCTTGGGACTATTCTCAAGCCGTTTATTCAAAGGTACTAAGGAAGATTATCAAGTTGCTAGCCATTCAATTGGTCCGTTTTTGTTGTTGATGAGTATCTTCGGAACAACGATGACGGCTTTTGCTCTGGTCGGTAGCAGCGGTGAAGCATTTCGTGAGGGGGTGGGTGTTTATGGCATGCTTGCGAGCAGCAGTGGCATCGTGCATTCGCTTTGTTTCTTCTTGATTGGGGTTAAGGTCTGGAAATTGGCCCGTCGTTACAAGTACACGACGCAAATCGAGTTCTTCCGCGATCGACTCGACAGCGATTTTGTCGGTTACTTGATGTTTCCAATATTAGTCGGACTGGTGATTCCCTACTTGTTGATTGGGGTGATCAGCGGCGGCGCAGTCATTCAGTCGTTGACGGCAGGCTTAGCCCCTGATTTGCCAATGTTTCAAGTGTTTACTGCAGAGGGCAATCCGAACCCAGCTTTGCATGGTGGCATACCACCCTGGCTAGGATCGATGGTGATTTGTGTTGTTGTTTTGGTGTATGTCTTTTTCGGTGGCATGCGTGGAACAACTTGGGCGAACACTTTTCAGACATTGGTTTTCATGATTTTGGGTGTGGTTACCTTCTTTGTCATTGCGAACAAATTGGGTGGTCAGGAGTCTATCCTTGATAATCTCAAGACCTTAGCCAACTCGGTTCCGGAGGATAAAGTTACACGCTCTGAAATGAGCAAGACCAAGTTCTTTACTTACCTTTTGATTCCACTTTCGGTTGGAATGTTCCCGCATCTGTTTCAACACTGGATGACGGCCAAGAGTTCGCATGCTTTCAAGTTGCCTGTCGTTTGTCATCCGTTCTTCATCATGATTGTTTGGGTTCCATGTGTGTTGGTCGGGATTTGGGCGACCGGTCTTCCAGCAGACATGCACTTGCCAGCCAATCCCAACACGATCCTGCCGTTTCTCGTGAAGACCCAAACGGGACCCATTTTAGGAGGGTTCCTTGCTGCGGGTATTCTGGCGGCGATCATGTCCAGTCTGGATAGCCAGTTTCTGTGCATTGGTACGATCTTCAACAACGATGTTGTGACGCACCTTGCGGGAAAAGATCGGTTCAGTGATCGACAACAGGTCATGTTCACACGACTCTTCATCATAGGGATTGTGGCGATCACCTATTTTCTGAGTCTAGGAAATGTCCGGAGCGTTTTCGCTTTAGGTGTTTGGTGCTTCAGCGGTTTTAGTGCACTGTTTCCGATCGTAGTGGCAGCATTGTATTGGCGCGGTCTCACTGCTGCAGGGGCTATCAGCGGAGTCTTTGCTGCAATTACCAGTTGGTGCATCTTGTTTTATCAAGGTACCAAGGTGCCGATTGAACAAGGTGGTTTGAGCAAGTTTGTCTTGAATCTGCCGATTGGTGGAGAGAGTTATGAATTGATGCCAGTGGTTGCCATGATGCTGAGTTCGACCGTCACCATGATCTTGGTATCGCTTGTTACGCCAAGGCCGAGTGAAGAAAAATTGGCAAAGTTCTTTGGCTAGTTCAGATGTTGATCATGACGTGCAAATCATGTTTGGCGACGTGAGGATCACATCAATCTCATGATGTGATCAAGGTGTGCGATTTACTTGTTACCCATGTTTCCGTGGATGCAGACCATCTGCGGGACGCTGCCGAAACGATGCCCAAGCACCGTGCATCACTTCATTTCAATCGTTCCGAAGGTGGAAGTATCTTGCCATGAATCGTCTTCGGTGTGGAACCATTTTGAGATAGCATCACGTTGTGCACTGCCATGGTCGTCATTGACTTGAAACTCGATACCCATGACAGTTCCGGACTTGTTGTCGGCCGCATGGGTGCGGATCGCCATTTCAACGAGGTAGCCTTTTTTGTTCTTCTTTGTGGCTGCCTTGATATCAGCTTCGTCGTAGCCAGTGCCCTGCCCTGAGATCCTGCCTTCACAATTGACACGGTATTGGGCATCATCGGTCTCATACGAGGTAGATTTATCGTGTTGCTGGTCGAGAAACAATTCGACCGAATCTTGAGCCCAATCATCGCTTGCATCAGCGGATAATTCTGAGTCCTTGACCACCCACAACGCGTATAGATAGCGATCGTCCCACAGCAGTCTTACTGTTGCCGTTGCCATATTCTTAGAGTCAATTTCCAGCAGGTCAGTGATGGGTTGATTGACTGAGTATTTCGGGCAGGTCTTCCAGATCTCATCGATTTTTGCGTCAACCTTTGGTGTTCCTTTTTTTGCGACAGCGACGCCTTTCGGTGATTTGGCAGGCTGATCCTGCGACCATGCTGTGGTTGCAAATGACATGACAAGGCATGTGAACAAGAATCGAATCATGTGTGGTTCACGCTTTAGTGGATGGGGTATTTCGCTGGTGTCATGGTTAACGCCTGTTGATCAGTGTAGTCGAACGCAGCAGATAAAAAAAAAGACGGCGAGCAGATGAATCTGCTCGCCGTCACTGTATTTGTTTAGGCATGATTAGCCGGGAACCGCAGGATTAACCTCCGAACGGATCACCTCCGAATGGATCAGCACCAGCTGCAGGTGCGCCTCCACCTCCGAATGGATCAGCACCCGCTGCAGGAGCGCCTCCACCCCCGAACGGGTCAGCACCAGCTGCAGGAGCGCCTCCGCCTCCGAAGGGATCAGCCCCAGCTGCAGGAGCACTTCCCCCACCGAACGGGTCACCACCAGCCGCTGCCGGAGCACCGCCAGCTGCTGCGTTGGGCTTGTCATCGAATGGTTCTTGCATCGCTCCCGCAAGAGCGTCATCTGTCATTTTGGTCGGTGCAGCCTGTCCAGCTACGCCCGAGGCAAAAGGGTTGGCTGCTGCGGGTGGCGTTGGCGGTGGTGTGATAGGTCGTGAGGGAGCACGGGGAGCCGGTTTAACGGCTGCTGAATTTTCCGGTGTTGCCCGAATTTCACCATAGCGTTGACGGGATCTTGCGTTGGCTTTTGCCAAGGCCTCGATTCGGGCTGCTTGGCGAATTTGTTCTAGTTTGAGTCGACCATTCCCTTGAAATCTTGCAAGCGATCGACCGATGGATGGATTGGGTCCGCCCAAGGCTTCGATGCCAGCACCGGCTTGCCAATCTTTAACCGCCTCTTCTGGACGTCCTGAAACGTAGTTGACGATTCCGCGGTAGTAGTAGACACGTGGGTCCTGACTACCATTCTCAATAGCGAGAGAGAAGAATTCGACGGCATCGGTCAAGCGTCCACCATTGTAGGCGTGCACACCTTGGCCATAAGTTTCGGCTAGGATCGCGGTTTGGTTTTGAGCTGATGCGTAATTGGCATTCCAGCTGCAAATGGTCGTCAATGCAGCTGCAAAGACAGTCAATGCGTATTTTTTCATCGCGGAAGCATCCTCCCCCAGAAAGATGTAGAGTAAGCCCGAACCTGACAACGTTTCATCGAATGGAGTTGCCGGTGGACCCAGAAAAGTTGAGTTGATCAATCACCCAAACTGTAATCTTGAGAACCGCCATCGGCAAACGTTTTTCGACGGTATCGGCGTTGATGGCGGTAATCAGTTGTGCCATGTGGTTGGGTTATGACGCCAGCGGTCGCTTCGAAGGTGGGTGGAGCGGACTGGTAAATGGCCTGCTGCGATCGGGGCCCGAGTCGCCAAAAGGCCTGAATCATTCAATCCAGCCCCCTCCGAGGACCCGGGTCCCATCGTAAATAACCGCTGCCTGACCCGGTGCAACTGCTAGCTGTGGCACCTCAAATTCAGCTGAAAATCGTGTTTGATCGGAGGGATCAACAACGATCTGAGCAGGCTGGGGAGGGGCGTTGTAGCGGATTTGGATTGATACGTGGTCAGGCAGGCCCGTTGGTTCGACTAGCCAATTCGCTTCGTTTGCAGTGAGGCCAGGTTTTGCCAGCTGATCCTTGGAGCCAATCACAACCTGATTGGTGTCGGGATTGATTTCGGTCACAAAGAAAGGTGTACCCATGGCTATTCCCAGCCCCTTTCGTTGTCCGATCGTAAACGCTTCGTAGCCAGCGTGCTGACCGACAATTTCGCCGTCTGTGGTTATGATCTCGCCACTGGTGTGAGCAGATTTCTCCGGTTCTCGGGCCCGAACGAAATCACTGTGGTGTCCTTGAGTGACAAAGCAGATTTCCTGACTGTCTTTCTTTCCGGCAACTCCCAAGCCAAGTTCTTCGGCGATTTCCCGAATTCTCGGTTTCTCGAATCCTCCGACAGGGAGTAGCATTCTGGGCAGTAAATCGGGGCGTATTCCGAAGAGTGCGTATGACTGATCTTTTGCGGAATCGAGCCCTCGATGGAGCTCGTGGGAGTTGGGATTCCCATTCACCGAGACCTTTTGGGCGTAGTGCCCGGTGGCGACGAATTCAGCATCGACACCGTCGGCGTAGTCGAAAAGTCGTCCAAACTTGATCCATTGATTACATCGGACACAGGGATTGGGGGTCCGACCGTGTAGGTAATCGTCGACAAAATAGTCTACGATTCGGCGAAAATCTTCCTGCAAGTCAAGCGCATAGAATGGGATATCCATTCGCGAGGCCACGCGTCTTGCATCTGCCGCGTCGGAAGCGGTACAGCAGCCCTGTTTGTGATCGGCCCGTCCTTGGGCCATTCCACCGAGGACCGGAAGGCCGGGTTTCCCATCTTCGACCCGACAAGCCTGACTGGATTCCTCCCCATGACGCATGAAAACCCCGATCACTTCGTGACCGGATTCCAATAGCAGGTGTGCCGCAACGCTTGAATCAACGCCGCCACTCATCGCGAGAACGACTCGGGCCATGTATATTTCAATTCCGGTGAGAGGTCATGATTGTTCCCCATCGACGCCAAGTCGGGGGGGCAGCAGCCATTCATCTGATTTCGATTGCCGATGCTACCGAAATCCTATCCCACATCATACGCATGGAGACCGTCACGAGAATGGATGCCGAACTGGTTAACCGCAGCAATGAGATTCACGAGCGCCTGAAACAACTTGGAGACTCTCTTTGACTACGCTTCCAAACAGGGAGAAA
>JBPCVE010000318.1:0-6835 GCA_051010795.1 Rubripirellula sp. | reverse complement strand
GTCTGAAAAACCGCCTGACGCTTTTGCACCTCTCGGTAAACTGCCTGCCCCTCGGCAAACAGATGCGTCACCGGCTTCTCGCAATAAACATCTTTCCCCAACGAGATGGCATCAAGCGTACACTTGGCGTGCCAATGGTCAGGCGTTGCGATCACCACGGCATCGACGCCACTGTGGTCAAGCAACTCGCGATAATCGGAATACCGCGCGATGTCGCCCTTCGATCCTTGCACCCCCTGCTTTGCATAACCGGCAGCAATCTTCTGCCCAGCTGGAATCAACCCAAATGCATTACCTGTGCCCCAAGCACGGTCACGATAATGGGTCGTGTCCACATCACAAATCGCAACAATTCTTGCGTGATCGTGGTGCCGCACCAGTGCATCAATCAGATTGTAGCCCCGCGATCCCAACCCAATCACGCCAACCTGAATTCGCTCGTTTGCTGTTTGCCCGCTGGCGCGGTGCAACAAGCCAATGCGTGACAACCCAATACCGCCGGCAAGCAGCAACTCACGTCGCCCCAGCGATTCCGTCCCTCGTTTCATCTCACACTCCACTTTGAAGCAAGCTTACCTGGTTTGCGCATTTTTGAAGTTATTGATATGGAACCGAATGATTCGTCCACCTGCCTTAGCGTAGATGCCGCTCGCTGAGTGAGGCACCCCCGGCACCACCAGTCGCTCAAACTTGATTCCTGTCTTTGAAAGGAATTTCATGTAATCGAGATTATTCTCATAGTTAAAGCCTTTGGTCCCAACATAAATCATCCAATTCACGCGAGGCCCGGTTCGTCGCCTCACATAAGCTCTAGCCAAATCCCAAGTGTTATCCCCCTTTTCAAAGCGTAGGCTTGGCGACTCAAACCCACCCGAATCACTGATTCTTTTTTCGGTCTCATACCCACCGCCACCCGCAGCCGCACTGCAAAACAGATTTGGATAACGCAGGGCTAAACGCATGGTTCCACGTCCCCCCTGCGAAAACCCTTCCAAGCCGCGGCCCGATCGATCTGCGATCGTGCGATAAGTTGCGTCAATGTGAGGAATCAACTCATTGATGAACACGCTGGCCCCCTGTGCCTGCTGATCACCCGGCATGTTGTAGTGACTAACGGGGCCGCCATTGACGAACACGTAAATGGCCGGCGACATGTCCGAAGACTGCATCAACTTAGAAATCGGACCAGCAAGACGATAGCTCTTCGATTCGTTTCCCGGTCGGCCACCATGCAGATAATAAACGACGGGATAACGCAGTTCCGTCCGCTCGTAACCGTTGGGAAACAAAATCAAATAGCCAACATCACATCCCAAACTGGGGCTGGAAAAGGTTGCGTGCTTGAGCCCGGGAATGGAAGCCCCAGGCAGCGGATTGACCCATTTGAAGGGCGGCCGTGCCTTTTTCGTACTGGACTTTTTCGTACTGGACTTTTTCGTACTGGACTTTTTCGATTCGGCAGCCTGCTTTGCCTTCGTCGCTTGCTGCGTTGATCCATTTGCCGCTTGCTTACCAGCAGCCCGCGTCTCGCCTGATGACTGCGCGTGGGCGACAAGCGTACAAACCGCAGCCATCATGAATACCTGAAAAATCCTCACGGCGGATCTCACTTTGCTTGGCGATTCAAAGGTTTTTCCACAACGATTGACTTTGGAAAGTCAGCGGCTTCTTTCCCGCCACGTTCTTCCCAACGCTTGTTTTGCGAGTTTCCTCGTGGCTGATTCATCGGAATGTCCATGCCGCCCGCGTCACCCAGCATCGCGTAGAGTCGATTTTCCAAATCCTTTGCCACGCTTTTGTAATCAGGGTCATTGATCAGGTTATTGGTTTCACCGGGATCGGTTTTCAAATCATAAAGTTCATCAACGTCCCATAACCCGTAGTAGGTGATGTACTTGAATCGATCACCACGCAGCGCGAACTGGGTTGGTGATTGTGGAAAGTTCTTTTCCCAGTAGTAGACGTACAGAAAATAGTCACGCCAATCCATTTCTGGTTGGTTTGGCAGATCCAAAAAGCTCACGCCATCCATGTAATCAGGTGTGCCAAGGCCAGCTGCGTGCAAGATTGTCGGTCCAATGTCAATATTTCCAATCACGTTTTCAACAACCTTGCCACCTTTATAAAGATCGGGGCACTGCATCATCATGGGAACGCGAATCGAAGCTTCATAGGAAACTCGTTTGTCGATGAGCCCATGTTCTCCCCACATGAATCCATTGTCACCCATGTAAACCACGAGCGTCTCATCGTGAATGCCCATATCTTTCAGTTGTTGCAGGACGCGGCCAACACTGTCATCCACCGCTAGGACAGATTCACAATAGCGGCGATAAAGGTAATCCAAGCCTCGATCACTGTGATAACTGAAATCGATTCCATGCCAACTATTGCGTTGGTCACGCACCCACCGCGGTGCATCTTTGGAGGCACTGATTTCTTTGCCACGCGGAAGGAAACTTAAGTCCGCGTCTTTGTAGCGATCCTCGTGCCGCTTTGCGGGAGTAAAGTTTGCATGAACCGCTTTATGGGACAGGTACAAGAAAAACGGTTTTTTATCATCCTTCTGCTGCGCCATCCACTCCACGGCGTAGTCAGTCAACTCGTCCGTGATATAGCCTTTTTGCTTTACCCGCTTGCCGTTGACATTAAGCGTGTACTTTGGCCCCGGCGGTAAGTAGTTCCCCTGACCACGAAAGCTGATCCAATGGTCAAAACCCGGTCGTGGATCGTCATGCGCCCCACCCATATGCCACTTACCAATGAATCCAGTCTTGTAACCGGCTTGCTGCAAATATTGCGGAAAGAACAATGTTCCCTCAGGTACCAAACGATTATTGTCAATCACCCGATGCTTATGGGTGTACAAACCGGTCAGAATGGACGCTCGACTGGGAGAACAAAGCGAAGTGGTGACAAACGCATTCTTGAGGTGGACGCCGTTGGACGCCAGCGAATCAAGATGTGGCGTTTCCAAAAACGGATGCCCCATGAAACCCATCGCGTCATAACGATGATCATCTGTCAAAACAAAGACAACGTTACGAGGCTTGATTCCGTCCCGTTTACCTGTCGCCGGCAACTCGTCTGCAACGGCAAACGACGACAAAGCAGCACCAAGGCAGAGAACAATAGCCACAAATTTCAGACGCATTCAACAACTCCGGGGGCACAAATAAAGAGAACAATACTCTGTGTATGCTAACCGACCAGAACGCAATAGCGGTCCCGGCCCCCACTTTTTTCCTCACTATCCCCGAAAATTCTCAGCCGGCGGCACGGCCGACGTGGCTGTCCCCACCCATCACCCCAAAAGACGAGAATCTGGCGAAGTGTCCTGATCAACCAACCAGGGCATTCCCCCCCCAGGTTTCTCAGTAACAGAATGCTAGGATTATAATACTGCTTCGAATCACGCCAATCGCTTGTGCGCGTCACCGCCCCCACCGCCGCGTGCCCACAGACGGCAGTAACGATGGTCAAGGCGACAGGACGGTGGAAACCTCAGACATGAACTCGATTAGCTCACGATGATCCTGCAGCAAATTCCTTGCTCGCATGGCAGACACGCCATGCAACTGAAGCTGACTTAAACTAGGGAACAAGCGTTCCCAACTACTCTGCATGCTCGACGCTGCTTTGCTGACCGTGCCTGCATCAGCCTTTTGATCAAGCAACTGATGAAACAGCTTCGCAGACTGTAGGAAAGCTGATGCTGCAGACAGGGTCGTATCGCGAAACGCCAAAGGAGACAGCAAGCCTCTGTAACGCTGCAGATCTACATCAACGGAGCCCGCAGTGCTCTCAATCGCAGCACGACCACAACACCCCTCAAATTACTCAACATCTTTACCCCTGATGGATTGGAAGCGGCTAGTGGACCCCGCCGCTCTCAGATCTCCCCCGGTATACCCCGTGCCTGAGGAAACTTTCGTCGCATTCGCTGTTCGAGGACCACACCTTGTCCAACACAACGCCCTGTAACGCAATGTAGCCCCTACATTCGCTCCAAAGCTGTCAACAGTACGAAACTGGCCGCTTCACGCTGCCGGACAAGGCGACCTTCCGTCGTTAGTTCCCGTCGCACCACCCACGTTCCCGGGCTGCCGTTTTCACTGCGTCTTGCGAATCCCACGAAGACAACCCCATCCATACCCTCCGGAGTATCTGGCCCGAGATGCCCTGTGATTGAGAGCGCGAGATCCGCCTCAGGTGTATTACCAAGAACCCCCAAGGCCATCTGCAATGCCACCTCACTGCACACCGCGGTGTGCTCCGCGATTTGCGTGGCGTCAACTCCTAGCCAAGCGACCTTGGTCTCGGATCGGTACGTGACCGCTGACCCACAAAGCCACTCGGAAATTCCGGGGATACCCGCGAGTGCTGCAGAGACAAGTCCCCCCGTACAACTCTCCGCAAAAACAATCTTCAACTGTCTTCTCGCGAGAGACTCCGCCAGACCATGCACCAGTTCCTCAGTCATGCAACACCTATCTCTCGAACGTCACCTTGGTCAACTCGCCGCTTTCAAACAGAACGCTTCAATTTCACGATATACTGAAATCAAAGTCATCCGCAATAGCTACGGGTCGAGTGATTTGATCCAGACGTTGCGAAACTGAACCAGGCTGGACGCTGGACGTAATTTCCCAGTTTGGTCCGGTCCTCCATGATGCTGCAAAACGATCGGCCCCCGCTCAGGAATATCGGGCAACTGCGCGTTTTCCAACACCATGTGATTATTCAAATACACCGTAACACGATCCTTGACCAGAATGATCACAAAGCGATTCCATTCTCCCACCGGGTTGTCGGCATTGATCCTCGGAGTCACCCCAGCACGTATCTCAGAAGGCGTCGTGTCCTTGTGCCGAACTCCGTAAACCTCACCCGAGCCCACCGGCCAGCACCAAATATTCAGCTGGGCCTTGGATGCCCCACGCAAATAAATCCCTGAGTCAGCATTCGGAGTCTTGATCGTAATTTTTCTACCAGCCGCATCCTTCAAATAGCTGCCATCACTCAAAACGACAGGCACGTCATACAAACCGCTCGTCTGCTTGATTCTCCAATCAATCTTTAGAATAAAGTCTCCGAACTCCTCCCGAGTCTGAAGATTTTTGTTGCCCGTGGCTTCGCTGCGTGAATCGTAGTCGATGACGCCATCAAGCACCTTCCAGTGACCACCATCTCCGTCAGGAATCACCCAATGATCAAGATCCTCTCCATTAAACAAGGATGTATAGCCGTCTTCCTTCTCAGCTTGTGCCCACACATCCTCGCCAACAAACGCACAGGACAGCAACGCGATTACAACGCCTAGCATATTCAGTTCAATCTTCATCGTCTTCTCCAGAATCTGTTCAAAACCGCGGGCCACTCACAACTCAATCCCACGCAAGTGATTAGTCTCATCATGATTACGTCACAACGGATGACCAGACCATGCTCTGGTCCCACCGATCATGCCACGCCAGTCAGTAACGCTCAGAGTATAGCGAAGTCCCAGCCCACTTGACTTCAGATCACGGGGCATGATCACGAGTCCACTGCCACCCGTCCTGAACAGAAACCGTCCCGAAAAGGGGTACCAACTCTTCCGATCACTCGAAGTGCCAACCTTGCCTGCGTCCGCCACAAGCAGCCAGACTCTCGGCCTGCAGTGAATGCTGGCTTCACAAAGAGTCGATTTGCCCCCAACGATGGCTTGGAATTACCGCAACGGAATTACCGCAACATGGATCATTGCTGACGCATGTCGCAGGTCACTCCACCCGCTGCCCAAAGGTAAGCATGAGTCGTATAGTCCGCCACCATGCGTTGGCTACTGAAACGCCATGCCAGGGTGCTAATGCTGTGCATCATCCGATCAATCCAGGCTTGCGGCAACCCATCGGCATCGCGGTTGTAGAAACAGGGAATGACCTGCTGCTCGAGTGTTTCGTACAGCGCTTTTGCATCGCGTGCATCGGTAGTCTCATCGTCGACGTGGCTACGTCCCTGCCCGATGGAAAAACCATTCACTCCGTTGTAGGCCTCTCCCCACCAGCCATCGAGAATGCTGCAATTGAGTCCACCGTTGAGGACCACTTTTTGCCCACTCGTGCCCGATGCCTCCAGCGGTCGCCGAGGGTTATTCAACCAAACATCGACCCCTTGGACCAGGTGCCGACACACATTGATGTCGTAGTCCTCAATGAAAGCGACATGTCCCGTGAATCGTGAATCGTGCCGAAGATTGGCCACTTCCTGAATGAATTTTTTTCCGGGCTCATCTTTTGGGTGCGCTTTCCCCGCGTAAATCAATTGGACTGGCCGATTGGTGTCCCGCACCAATCCCGCAATCCGATCAATATCACTGAACAGCAAATTTGCCCGTTTGTAGGTAGCGAACCGGCGTCCAAACCCAATCGTCAGCACTCGAGGATCAAGCACACGCCGCGCGGCCTCAACCACATCGTCACTTTCTCCACGTCGTCGGCATTGCCGACTGACGCGCCGCCGCACGAATGACAGCAGATTATTTTTCAAAGCGTTGTGAGTTTCCCACAATTCTCCTGGATCGACCCGGTGAATACACTTCCAAACATCGGGATCCTGGATTCTAGCTTTCCAATCTGCAGGAAAGTACTTGTCGTACAACAACGCCATCTGCCCGGCGAGCCAACTGGGCACATGCACTCCGTTGGTGATATGACCGATGGGCAACTCATCCTCTTTTCGATCTGGCCAGTTATGCGCCCACATACGTCGTGAAACCACACCATGCAGATTGCTGACCGCGTTTGCGTAGCGACTCATATTGAAACCAATCACGGTCATGCAAAACGACTCC
>JBPCVE010000317.1:0-2687 GCA_051010795.1 Rubripirellula sp. | reverse complement strand
GGCTTACCACGATCCCACCCAGGGTGGTTTCAGTGTGGCGGTGTGTGTGCCCATGGCGATGCTCGTGACCTCCGATGAATCCATCGGTGTGCTCATGATCATGAACTTGGACATTGTCGTGCACGTGTCGATGTGCGTGCCACAAATCATCCTGCAGATCGGTAGAGACGGCGGCTGTGCTTTGCGGTATAGCAGACGCACCCTCTTCCCCATCGCTGCATCCAGCGATGGCTGCGAAACCGACAAGGAGGAAAACAGCGTGTTTCATGCCAATAGTCTACTGTTTGATCAAGGATCAACTGTGCATTCAGGAAGATTCGCGGGTCAGAAGTCAACAATTTTCCGAGTTGGTGCGGCATCTTCGTTGGTCTGCTGTTCTGACGTCAGAAAGCAACTGCCTAGTCCCAGTGCCATCACGATGTAGGAAGGAATGAAAAGCAACCACCAAAAAGTGCCAGGCCGATAGGCAGTGAGAGCAGGCATTCCACCTTCTTGCCAGACCGCAACCGCCGGCTGAAAGAACGTCACGAGGCCTGCAACCGCGCCGAGTACGAATGCCACAAATCCCCACTTACGGAAATGGTACTGGGTTGGACTCAGTAAGATTGCCGCGCCCCAACCGACGAACAGGAGAGCAATGAGTGCTGGGCAGATCCATGGCCCGAGCCAAATGGTCGGCACCAAAAACAACACGTCCCATTCCAGCCAATCACGCGGCCAACCGAGCAATAGCTTGAGCCAGGCATAATACAGGATGTCCCATAACCCAAAAACAAATACAAACGCCGCAAACGTACGCATCAGAGTGGACCTTTCTGCCAACATCGCAACGGTGACTAACATCACGATCGTGGATACCTCTCGAGCGAGTTCGAGGGTTGGATCGTAGGAGGTCAAGAATGAAAGCGGGAAAAGATCAAGCGGATTTTCCGAGTAATATAAACGCCGTATGTAAATCACTACTGCGGCTTCGAGCAATGACATCGCCGCTGCAAACGTGGATAAAATCAGAAAGGTCTGGCTATCTTGCCTGCACCAATATCCAGCAGCCAGTGACAGCAACTGACCTCTAGTCACTGCTCTCTGTGAAGATGCCGACATTGCGGCGCACCTTTCTTTTGGGGCACGCTGAGGGCTCACGCCGGACGATGGTCGCATGGTTGACGGAGGCCAATGCCTCCGACCACATCAGCGAGATTGTTTGTTCTCACGTGAGCCTCTAGTTTGATGAAGCTATCCATCACTAGTCAGGTCGATCGTTCACGCTGGGGTTTGCCTGCCTTTCTAAAGCACAAGTGATGGGACTATGATGCTGCTCGATGGATGCCTTGGCATCAGTTTACGCGCTGTTCAGGTCCCGGTTGCTTGACCCGCCTCTTCCCGAACGTGGTGTTGGTCAGTTTACGATGGTGCCTTTGCTGCCGCTCACTTCGTCACCCAAGCAGACACGGGGCCATCTCATCAAACGTGGCGGGACCGAGCTTGGCTTTGCAACGCTGTGTAGTAGATTTCCGCGTTCTTGGATATTCGTGGCGTTAAAATGCCTGAATATTAGGGACCCCGCTTTTACTGAAAACCGACGAGTAGATCATGGCTTTGAACCAGCGAGAATTGATACAACAAGTGTCCTCGATCGTGAGGTCACGGTTGGCTGACCAAGGTGCCGGACACGGTTACGATCACATTGAAAGAGTTTGGAATACCGCCCGCAAGCTCCAGAGCATGTGCGGGGGAGATCTGCTGGTGATTGAACTGGCTGCTATTTTGCACGATATCGGTGATGCAAAGTTCCATGACGGAAAGGAACGCAGCAAAGAATTCTCAGTTGAAATTCTGAACCAAGTTGGCGTCGATGCGGTGACTATCGAGCACGTGGCACAGATCGTGGACAACATCTCTTTTCGCAAGCGGGAATCAGCAGAATCGCTTTCGTTAGAAGGTCAGGTGGTTCAAGATGCGGACCGTTTGGATGCCTTGGGTGCGGTTGGAATCGTTCGGACCATCGAGTTTGGTGCTGCATTCGATCAGCCCTTTTATGCCCCAACTTCCGTGCTACCGAATGTTGTGCCGCAGAAGACAGGGATCGGGCATTTTCACGAAAAACTATTCAAATTGCGGGACTTGATGAATACGGACGGAGGGCGGGAGATGGCGAAATCCCGCGAGGACTTCATGCGCGCATTCATCAATCAGTTTGAGCTTGAGTGCGCGGGGCAAGGGTAATTCACTCGGCCTGATCGCTTTGCCTCGCCTAGGCACAGGGATTCAGAGGGGTGATGAGCGTTGGGAGGCGATGCGACGGATCTTTTCAATTCCCAGTGGCTTGCGTGCGGTCGGCGCGCTGCGACCCGAATTCTTGAGTTTTTGTAGCAGCGTCTGAAGTTGTTTGGTTTTCACAGGGTTATCAAAGTAAAGGTTTTTTGTTTCGCCGGGGTCCGAAGCCAGATCGTAAAGTTGCCCCTTTGCATCAGGGGCATTTTCGGGCAGTGCGTATTGCTGCAGCGGTGGACGGTCGTACCTATTTCCTCCGGAGCCAGGATGGTCGAGGTATTTCCACGGACCTTGTCTGATTTGGAATTCACCACGGAAGCTTTGCGTTAACAGGTGGGGACGAACTGGCTTTGCGTCGTCGACCAGACCCAGCATGACAGGCATCATATCGAAGCTGTCGGTTGCGTCTTTGTCTT
>JBPCVE010000316.1:0-7099 GCA_051010795.1 Rubripirellula sp. | reverse complement strand
ATCCAAGGGATGGGATAACGTCAACGACCGCATCGAGCAGCAACAAAAAGAACACGTAGCCACGCTCCATAAACAACAACTGGACCAACAGGGTCGACTGCAGGCTCAACTGGATCAAATGGCAAACGCCGCTGATAAAATCCAGAACTCACTAACCGACCTGGCAAGCCAAACAGAAAACATGCAATCGCAAGTCAGTGCAACTTACTCCAAGACAGGCGAAAGTCTTGAGAACCACCTCAGCGGTGTCGAGTCCGGACTCAGCAGCCTTAGCAACGTCCTGACCCAACTGGGTGAGCAACAAGTCGTCATCCAACAAGTCCAGCAGGAGCCGACCAAAACTGGCTGGTTTGGTGGATCAAAGCGTCGGACCAATGGAAGCGGGAGGCGTTAATCGTGCCACGAAGACCACGCACCAACGACGACGACATCTCTCTGTTCCCATTTCTCAGCATCATCGCTTGTGTGATCGGAGTGCTGACCATGATGATCGCCACACTTGCCCTGGCGCAAACCGATACCCCGGACGTGGCACAGATCGAAAACTTCGAACAGAACAAAAAATCCCTGGACCGAACCAAGTCCAGAATTGAAGAGATCAAAGTTGAAATTTCTGACTCCTTGAAATTACGTGAACAGCAAAAACAAAACACTACCAACAAGTCGGAACTAGCCGAAATGCTGGCTGAACTCGAGGCCATCGAAAAGGAATTAGCTGAGCAAAAGAAAATACAGATTATCATCCCAACGGTAGATCCCAAGGCGAGGGAAACTGCCACTGACATGCAGGCACAACAGGCAAAACTCGAGGAGCAAATTGCACAACTTGAGCAAGACCTCAAGGATCGCAAAGACAAAAGCGAAGCAAACGTTACCGTCCTTCCGCAGGGATCAGGCCTGAATTTCAAACCCCATTTTGTGGAATGTGCAGCGGACTCGTTTGTGATGCATACGCAAACACCACCGAAACGAATCAGAACCGCAAACGCAGCCAAAGCGAAGGAATTCATTGACCTGATGCAACTGGCAGCGAACGGAAAAAGCGATTCCATCGTCTTTCTGGTTCGAAGCAATGGCCTTGGGACTTTCCGCACCCTCAAGGGATTGTGCGATAAACGCAGCATTCGTAATGGTAAAATACCCGTAGTAGGGCAAGGCCGAATCGACCTCTCTGCGTTTACCAATAAAAAGAAATAATATTCCACTACCGTTGGCACTATTCACATGAAACGCACACGCGGCACTGACGAAGATGACGGTGGACTCGATTCACTGCTTGATACGATGACCAATGTCGTCGGTATTCTGGTGCTCGTATTAATCGTGACGCAAATGAGTGTCGCTGATGTTGTTACCAGACTTACAACTGAGAACCAAATTGACGAAGAAACTGTCGAGCAACTCAACCAACAACTAGTGGTCGAACGCAACGAGTTGCGTGACCTGGAGAAGATCCTTGTCAACCCAATCGACATTGACGAGGAAAAACTTCGCCAGGAATTACAGTTGAACAAGGAACTGCTGGCACGTAAAAAGGAATTGCTTGAGCAACGGTCAAAGGAAAAGAATGAGTTTGCCCTCAAGATCACAAATGACGAAGAGATGGCGGCAAAGAACAGCAAAATCATTGCTGACACTGAAGCGAAAAGAAAAGAGCTTGAGACACTCATCAGCACTTCATTGAATAAGAAGGCTAAGCTTGCCGCCCAACTGGAGAAAACGCCGCGAGTCAAAGCCCCTGCAGATATTCAAATCAGCATCCCCAACCCTCGCCCCGCGCCGCCGGGCATCAAACAACTCATGATCATCTGCAGCGGGAACCGAATTTACCCCGTCAACATTGATGCTTTCAGAAAAGATGCTGAACTCAAAGCAAAGTCGATCATTACGCGCTTCAATCTGAAACGAGACCCTGCGAAGGGAATTGACCCCGCGAAGTTCAAGCAACATTACGAAAAGCTCAAACAGCAAGATGACTTTTTCGACGTTGAATACTACGTCCAAGGTGACCGATGGCCCCGCTTTCGGCTCATCCCACGCGAAAACAAAGGTGGGTTCGGAAAAGAGCTTATCAATCCGCGTTCACGTCTAAGGCGTTGGTTCAGCACGGTCGACTTCAGCAAGTACTACGCTCGTTTTTATGTGTTACCAGACAGTTTTGATGCCTATGTGATGGCTCGAAGATTCTTCTCGCAGAATAAGATTCTTGCGGGTTGGGATCCACAAAATGAAAACTGGAAACTGACCTCGCATGTCACGGGTGGAATCGAACTCGGGCCCCCACGACCTAAACCACCGCCACCACCGCCCGGCACGCCGCCACCGGCCAAGCCAAAGCCCGCCAACCTGATCGATTGAGCCCCTTTGGCAAGCGAGTCCTGCCGGACGATCAGGCAACGGATCATGCGGCATTGTTGGTGCGTGGGCATTGTCATTGAGAGTGCCCAGTATTGCAGTGAGAACAGTGTTGCAGCGAGAACGGTGTTGCTGTGAGAACGGTGTTGCTGTGAGGGGTCATCGCAACCGCTGCCGCAAAGGCAAACACAGGCTTTTGTCGGAAGCGGTCGGGGGTGGCCCGCAAACCCGCAATCTTCGTCGCGTTGGCGTCAATTCTAGCGGTTCATACGCAGCGGTTTCGGGTTCTCAATCTTCCCCGGTTGACGCTGGCCAGTCCCGGCACGACCACGGTCTCCCAAATCATTACGTGCGGCGTCTGCTAGTTGCGAGAGCCTCGCTACAATTTCCGGATGAGACTCGGCAACGTCATCACTGCAGTTGATATCCGTCACCACATTGAACAGCAGGGGTGTCGTACCGTTTTTGCCTGATTCTGCCCCACGTTTGAAATGCGGATGCTTGGTAAATTCTTTCAACGGCACAAACAATTTCCAAGGTCCACTACGAACCGCTTGAAGTTGATCACGTTCGTAGTAATAGAATGCTTCGTAAGGGCTCGTTGCATGCTGATCGCCAAACATCAGATCGCGGATATCATGCCCATCAACCTTCCTAACAAGTGGAAGAACTGCGCCACCTAACTTGGCAAACGTGGGTAACAGATCCATGGTGGTTGCCAGTTCGTGGCAGACCGTTCCGGGCGCAATGTGCGTTGGCCACCACATGATTGTTGGAACCCGAAATGCACCCTCGCTAGTGGTGTAGCCCCGCCCATGCAAAGGGCGATTAGTTCCTCTTGATAAACTGCCTGGCTTGCGTGCCATGGGCGCCCCATTATCCGAGGTCCAGATCACCAACGTTCGATCATCAATCCCGAGCGTCACCAGCTTGTCCATAATTTTACCGATGGACCAATCAAGTTCTTCAATGGAGTCGCCCCAAGGTCCATTTTCGCTTCGACCTCGAAATTCCTTACTGGCAAAAGGAGCAGCTGTACTGCCGGGCATTGCTTGCGGCATATACAAGAAGAAAGGCCGCTCGCGATTTTCCTGGATAAACTCCATCGCTCGCAGGGTGTAATCCTTAGTCAGCTGATTTCGGTCAACGGGCGCTTCAATCACTGTCGTATTCTCCAGCAACGGAAGTGGTGGCCAAGCACCACCTTCAAATCGGTCCCCAACGCGTCGGCCGACCTCTTCGGTCATGTCATCGCTGTACGGAATTCCGTAAAACCAGTCAAATCCCTGACTCGTTGGTAGAAACTCATGTTGGTCACCCAAGTGCCATTTCCCAATCATGCCAGTGCGGTAACCCGCCTCTTTCAGCACCTCGGCAATCGTTACCTCCGCAGGATTCAAGCCAAAAGGCGAGACGGGGCGCAAGACCTGCCCATCACGCGGATTGGTGTGCATTCCTACACGCTGTGAGTAGCAACCCGTAAGCAAACTGCTTCGCGACGGCGTGCAAACTCCTGCCGTAACGCAAAAGTGTGTGAACCTTCGTCCTTGTGTCGCCATTCGATTCAACGCAGGCGTTTTATGGACGGTTGATCCAAACGGTTCGATGTCCCCGTATCCTAAATTATCGCAGAACACGACGATGAAATTCGGCGTTTGCTCCATTTCCTCAGAGGTGGCCGCCTCCGAAGATGACTTGAATTGCACTTCTTGGCCGTCCGCATTCATTGCACCAAGCAGCAAGATCATCATCCCAAAAAAAATGGCAGTTTGTCTTTTCATCGCAAACAACACACGCTTCGGTTCGTAGAAAGGCAATTGGCAATAACCGCCAACGCAGCGAACGCAGCAAACACGACCGCAGCAGACATGAACACACGCCATCAAAACAACCTCCGAACAGAACCTTTGTTTGTATTTCCATCGTTAATCCTACCCAGATGCTTGTCCGTTCGCTTAGGTCGCATCTCCGGCCTCACCCAAAAAAACAGCTAAAACACGCCGAACAATCAAAATCTCAGATCCGCACCATTTTTTCTTCGATTCACGTCTAGATTCAAAATGCTGACCATCATGACCCAACGTGAAATACGGTACATGAATCACAAAAAAAAACGTCAGTTCAGGCTGCGTATGGTGGCAGTACTCATTATCATGTGGGGAGGCGTGAAAGACGCTAAATCAGCAAGACGCCGGTGACACGAACCGCGTCTAACTCCCATCAATTGCAATGATTGGAGAATTCATGTTCTTTCCCGCCCTACCCTCATTCAACCCCCTCACGTCAACCAGCATTGCCCGAGACCTGCCCATGTCCACCCCCGATGCCCCCCAACCGCAAACGCCCCCATCGAAGACGCCCACGAAGAACTCCGCTGATTCAGCCCGTCGAAGCTTTCTCAAAGTTGGCACAGCAGCGTCCGCAAGTGTCGTTGCAGGTTTGACCGCCGTTCGTCCCGTGCGTGGTGCAGAACCCCAAAACGCTTCTGAAGAACCAGTACGCATCGGTTTGGTGGGCGCTGGCGGCCGCGGCTCCGGGGCAATCAATGACTCGTTGACGATCAACGAGAACGTTACCCTCTCTGCGATTGCAGATGTTCAAGAGCAAAAACTGGAAAGCGTTCGCAAAGGCACAGCAAAACGTCACGAGGGAAAAGTTGACGTGGCTGAGCACAAAATGCACAGTGGCATCGATGCCTATCGCCGCATTCTCGACGACCCCGACATCGATGTCGTCCTGTTTGCCACTCCTCCTGGGTTCCGTCCGCAATACGTTGCAGAAGCGGTCGACGCGGGCAAGCATGTTTTCGCAGAGAAGCCGACCTGTGTTGACCCCGCGGGATACAAGATCTGCTTGTCCGCTCACGAGCAAGCCGAAAAGAATGGAACGGCAATCGTTACGGGCACCCAATATCGTCGCCAAACAAATTATGTCGAAGCGATTAAACAACTGCACGACGGCGTCATAGGTGACATCATCGCCGCAACGATGCGTTATTGCTCCAGTGGCATCTGGTTCCGTAATCGCCGGCCCGAAATGTCCGATACGCAGTACCAAATATTTAATTGGATGCACAACATTTGGTTGTCAGGTGACCAGATTGCCGAACAGGCAGTACACAACATCGACACCATGAATTGGATCATGGGTGGACCACCTGAATCGGCATACGGATCGGGGGGACGATTCACACGCCCCGAAGGAAGTGAGATGTGGGACAACGTGGAAGTTGATTATGTTTACCCCGGAAATCGTCTCGTCTCGTTCATGTGCCGTCAAATCCCCGGTACACAAGGCGACAACTCCAACGTCATCTATTGCACAGGCGGTCGCTGCACGATCCGCGGTGGTAACAGTGGTGCGTCAATCGTGGATCGAGACGGAAAAGAAATCTGGTCCATGAAAGGAGACATTGGTGCAGCTTACAAGCAAGAACACAAGGATCTGATTGACTCGATTCGCAACGGCAAGCCGATTGTCGAGCTGAAGAATACAGCGGACAGTTCCATGACCGCCGCGCTCGGCCGCATGGCCGCTTACACCGGCAAAAACGTGACGTGGGATTTTGCCACCAACGAATCTAAACTTGATCTGTTCCCCGAGGACTTCGACATCGACGGGGCACGCCCAGAACCTGAGTTTGCAATTCCAGGCAAGACTCCTTTGATCTAAACAACCTCACTCAGACCATGGCATGGTTCGCGGACCATGTCATGGGTTTTGCGCGAATGTGGTTTCAATTCTTACGTTAATCTGTAAATCCAAGCGGTTGCTGCCATTTTAAACGCAGCAGCAACCCCAAGTCGGCAGTCCACCCCGCCGTCTCATTCAGATCCATGGATTGCCGCAGTAATGGTCGGCACAAGCGACTTCAATGACTTAGAGCTACCAAGCAGTTCCGACTCTCGGACCCCAGCTTTCCAGCACTAGTTCTGCAGTTAGCGATGATCCCAGGCATAGCAAAACAGCAGTCATCGCCTCTCTCTGCATCGCCTCTCTCTGCATGGCGTCTCTCTGCATGGCGTCAGGAAAGTTGAGACTCTGCAATTTCGTTGGGGGACACATGCTGTGCAGACTTCTGTAATTAAACTATTTGCTACATTCTCCACCCTGCCGCAACTTTATTTAACCCTCCATCAATCCCTCGAATGCAGGGTGTGCTACCTGGGATTCCCTGTTAGCGAGCGTTCTGATTCCGACATCAATGCAGCCTCCTCAAGCTTCCGAGCCAAGAGGCCACCTTACGACGACGACGATGAGCCGCGTGTTTTCGGCGTTCAGGCCCCCATCATTGAATCTCAGACGTGTTGCATCATCTTCCACGTGTTCCTGCAACGTTTGCCATCATAACGCTGCAGTTTTTCACGGCATCCGTGGTCAACACACCTCTTTCATCGCGTTAAACTCGGTCACCTTGCGGTCCCGAGGGTGGGCAGGCGTGAGCCATGAATAAAATCTTTTCCTGGCAACTCCTAATAATGTTGTTGTGAGCTCGTAGACGCAGCAGAACCGCATCTTTTCTCTACAAACAAAAAACCGATGACCGAATCAGGATCAACCTGGCCGGCTGACGCCATCAATGCTCTCGTGGATCGCTACGAGAGGCCACTGTTGGCATATGCGGGCCGAATGCTGGGAGGTGATTGGCAGGGAGCACAGGACGCGGTGCAGGAAACGTTCCTGCGGTTGTGCCGCGAAGATCCAGCAAAAATTGAATCGCGCGTTGCGGCATGGCTATTTTCTG
>JBPCVE010000315.1:0-7447 GCA_051010795.1 Rubripirellula sp. | reverse complement strand
TTCGCATGTCCGCGGCTCGGACGGGCTACTTACGAATGCCCAGTTTTCCGATGATATCGAGATATCTCTGAGGCTCTTCACCCCGCACATAGTCAAGCAAACGTCGGCGACGGCTGACAAGACCCAGCAGGCCTCGTCGCGAAGCATAATCCCTACGGTGTGTCCGCATATGCTCAGTCAGCCCGTTAATCCGCTCCGTCAAGATGGCAATTTGCACCTCTGGGGAGCCGGTATCGGCGTTTGATTTACAGTTTTCGCCGATTACCTCGGTTTTTCGCTCTTTCGAGATCGTCATTCGTTTCTAGTCGTTTACGTCGTTCTTTTACTCACAAGTTGGCCGGTAGTGTACCGGCATGACATTCTCACGCAACGCCAAAAGGCCGCACCTATGCAGAAAATTCACCCCAAAATTATTGACTTTCCTGCCCGCCTCAGTTACCCAAACTCCGGCATTCCCACTATTCTTCGCATTTTAAGCCCGGCAAGCACCTCAGCAGCCTGCTCAGCAGGCGTTCGATCGTCACCGCCTCGAAGATGGATCTCTGCGCTTTCGGGAGCTTCATATGGGTCGCTGATGCCGGTGAAGTGCTTGATTTCACCAGCACGAGCCTTTTTGTAGAGACCTTTGGGATCGCGTTGCTCACAAATTTCCAACGGTGTATCCACAAAGACCTCGAGAAAATCACCAACACGACCTGATTTCTCGATGATGGCTCGCACGCGGTCTCGATCACGTCGATAAGGACTGACAAACGCCGTAAGAGTGATTAACCCCGCCGAGGCCATCAAAGCAGCAACCGACCCTACCCGGCGTATATTCTCCTCTCGATCAACCTCCGCAAACCCTAAACCGAATCGGCCTGCGAACTCCTCACCGTGCTCCGCGGCAAGCACACCCGGGGGAGCACACAGCCCGTGCCGAATGTTGTCTCCATCCAACAGCATGGTCGCGCAGCCCAACTTCCCCAACTGCCGATCCAACTCGTTCGCCACTGTGCTCTTGCCACAACCGCTCAGGCCAGTGAACCAGACCACCGCACCTTTTTGGCCCAACCGCTGTTCACGCTCATCCCGAGTCACAGTCTGGTCATGCCAGACAATATCCGAAGGATCAGTCATAAAGGTCATTCCTTAGTTGTCGTTTTTTGTATGCCGCTGATTTGTATGCCGCTGATTTGTATGCCGCTGGGTTCTGTGCCGCTGCTAAGTTTTCGGACTCAGGCACGTTCATGCTTTCCTGCCATCTCAGTAGGTCAACGCGATGTCTGCAGGCTGGCGTTTGCCGTTCTCAGGCCGCTCCCAATCAGGGCTCACCCAAAATGGCTGTGACCCGTTGCTTGCGATCGGGCACCAAGCTTAACTGCCCAAAACAGTCTTTGTCGAATCCAACCCAGGAAAGGTACTGCGAGACAAAACAGATACAGCTACGAATCAATGGGTCAGTCCCCAACGGGATGCGAGGGGTGGGCAAAGCCAAATGTCATTTTCTCACGACTTTCCGCAGGAAACATTTTTTGGCAGCAACATTAAGGCTCACGACGACGGACCAAGATGAAGCTCAGGATGCTCGCCGAATCGCTGGCTTCCTGTGCATGAGATCGCTGGCGTCCTGTGCAATAGGAAGAACTTCAAGATCTAGAACGTATCAGGATAGATCACCAACTCGATTCGTCGATTCGCGACTCGACCGACCGGCGTGTCGTTACTTTGTCTCGGATTGTTCGCACCCTGTGCAACGGTGAACAACTGTTGGCCGGGCAACCCAGACCGCCGGGTCAAGAAATCGAGAACCGCCAAGGCTTGAGCAGAGGTAAGCTGATGACTGGTGGCGACGCTGCCTCCGTAGATCTGCGCGTTGTCGGTGTAACTTTCAATTCCAATCCTCTGCCTCGGAAAGACAGCACTGACTTGGGCAGCGATAGGGTCCATCACTTGCGCGGCTTGAGCGTGAATCTGCGCGGTTCCGGGTTGAAACACCTGGTCGGCTGGGATCACGATCCGCACCACATCACGATCTTTTTCGACGGCAATGCCGCCCAAATTCAACCTTGCTGCCTGTTTTGCCAAGTCAGTATTTGCTTGCAGGGTTGCGTTTCCACGAAGCTGCGTCGAAGCTTGAAATCCCTGAACCTGACTTTCTGCCGTCTCCCGAGCAATCCGCGTACTTTCGAGTTGCTGAGAAACCTCAGCTAACTGGGTCCGCAGCAAATCAGCCTCGTCTTTGTACACCTGAGCTTTTTGCTCAGTTTGAGCCATTTGAATGTGCAACTGACGATTGTCGTCGTCCACCAGTTGGGCCCGACGCTGCAACTCAGAAATCTGAGCCTCCGCAGGATTGGCCGCCAGTGCATTAGGTGGTCGTTGCCAGGCAGAGCCACCCAAGTAGGGATTTTGGGTGCAGCCAGTGGCGAAGAACGCCACAAAAATGACCCATAACGGCGTCAAAAGAGGACAGTTCCGCACGGTCGTTTTGGCAGCGTTTCGCAACGTGATTCGCAGATAATGCTTTGAGGAATCCATTCCCAGCGTCCTTCCTAGTCAGCGCAGACTTTGCCGCAGTTGCGTTGGACGGTAAAGTCTCTCGCGGATGGCGACAAGATCAGTTCCCGATACCGCATCGCCACCCCGGAGTATGCAAGCATTTGCCATGTTGACAGTCTGTTCCCCACGACGACAACGACGTTGAGTCCGAAACGTCACACCGAGCATTCCCATCGCCGCGATTATCCTGACAATTGGCAGCGATTTGTTGCCCCGCGAGTCAAGCAATTGACTTTCAACCCGAAGCTGCTGACCGGGCTACGGATTGCCGATTAGCACGACCAGACCCCATTCACTCACACCCTCTGATACTCACTTTCTATAAGGCAAGCTCAGAATGTTAAGCGAACAAAAAGTTGGAGAACTTCGGTCTGAATTTGCCGCGCTTCGCCGCCAAGTGGGGGATCAGACCGCTGCGTTTTTTGATGGTCCCGCAGGCACTCAGGTGCCACGATGCGTGACCCAAGCGATCACTGATTATCTGGAACAATGCAACGCAAACCATGACGGCGCGTTTGCGACAAGCATTGAGAGTGACCAGTGGGTCAACCAAGCCCATCAGGCAGCAGCCGATCTGGTGGGGACGTCAGATCGTGGCACCATCGCTTTCGGTGCCAACATGACGTCACTCACGATGGCACTATCCCGTGCGTTGGCCCAAACGTGGAACGCGGGTGACGAAATTGTGCTGTCTCGAATGGAACACGATGCGAACTTTTCACCTTGGGTTCTTGCCGCGCAAGACCGTGGAGTTGAAATTCGATACGTCGACATCAACCCCGAGGACTGCACCTTGAAGCTGGATGAATACGCCCAGGTCCTCAATGACCGCACACGACTGGTAGCGGTAGGCTGCGCGTCGAATGCAGTGGGCACCATCAATCCGGTTCAGAAGATCTGCCAATGGGCTCGCGAAGTGGGAGCTTTGTCCTTTCTCGACGCGGTGCACTACGCACCTCATGGCTTGATGGATGTCGAGGCATGGGGATGCGACTTCCTGATGTGCAGCGCCTACAAATTTTTTGGCCCTCACGTTGGCATCCAGTATGGACGCCGTGAACTACTGGAGTCACTGCAACCGTACAAACTACGGCCCTCACCCAATGATCTGCCTGGACGATGGATGACTGGCACCCAAAATCATGAGTGCATTTGGGGCACCCACGCAGCGATCAACTACATGGCATCAATCGGCGGTGACATGGCGAGTGGTTTGGCACGACGTGATGCACTGCGGATGGCTTTCAAGAGTATCAAGGCTTACGAGGAAGCACTCTTGCTGCGATTACTCGATGGCCTGCAACAGATTGACGGGATCAAAGTTTGGGGCATCACGGATCCGGATCGCGTGCACGAACGCTGCCCCACGATCTCGATCACTCACGAGCGATTTACGTCACGGGTGGTAGCGGAGCGATTGGCGGAGCACGGCATTTTCGTTTGGGATGGCAACTATTACGCTCTCCCCCTTACCGAACGTCTTGGCGTAGAGCCCGAAGGCATGGTGCGGATTGGGTTGGTTCATTACAACACAGCGGCGGAAGTCGACCGCCTGCTCGATCATCTGGGATCGCTGTGATTTCCAGGTTTTTCGATCCCGTAGCCTTTCGGCTTCATCAAACTCAACTCGCGACAATCTGTTCAGTGAAATTCGGATATTGCGCCAATCATTTGTTGGAATTTTGACTACGATGAGGTTGAGTTTTTTCAGGACTTGGTCAGCCAAAGACCAAGCCCTCCCACCCCCGTTACTCGCAGGACTGTTCGAAAACGATGAAAAAGTTCATCCCACTCATTCTCTGTCCCATTCTCGTCGCGAGCTCAGCGTCCATCGCGGCAGCAGGCACCAATGGCTGCTTTGCGAAGAAACTCAGCTCCATTCCGATCGTAAAAAGAGCGTTCGGCCCCACACGAAACCAGCTGATTTCTCAAAATCAGCGGCTCAATGGTGAGATCAATGGACTCAACCAAAAGCTGGCAGAGATGCAACTTGCACTCGCAGAAGCGGAAACTCTCTCAGCCAAGCAGGCCGCAGACATCGAGGGATTGACTCAGGCACTCGCTGAAGCTCAAGCCGCCGGCGTCAAAGCGAATGCAGCTCGCCAGCAAACCGAAAAAGCTCTGGCCGCAGCAAACGCCGGAAAAAAGCAGGCACAATCCAATGTAAAGGCGATGAAGCAAGCCGCCGTGCAGCAAAAAGCTGTCGCCGAAAACGCATCTCAGCAAGCCGCCGCCGAGATGGCGAAGATCAAGCAAACGTTGGCTTCCTCACAGAAGGCTACGAACGACGCAAACCAACAACTGGCTGAATCACGTAAAAAACTCACCAACTCGCAAAAAGCTCTGAAGGCTAGCCGCGATGAAGTCGCTGCCCTGAAAAAGGCCGAGCAGCAACGGAAACAGGATGAGGAAAAGAGACGAGCTGAGCAAAAAGCAATTCAAGCTCCACCCGTTGAAGAGAAAAACCAGAGCGAGCCAGAGGAGCCAGCACCAGAGGACGCTGACACCAGCGAGCCAACAGCGGTGCCGGCCAAAGACGATGATTCACAATTAGAAGAAAAAGCTGCGGAGTAATCAGCAAACGCCAGCAAGACGAGAGCAAGGGCGTCTGAATTCCTCGCGTTAGCAGCGTTGCTCGTGACCTCATGTGCCGCATGGCAACGCACTGAACACTGCAGATGCCAGCACTGCAAACTTGTTGTCCAAGGTCTCAGTGCTGCGAAGAAGAAGAAAGAACAACCGATGTTTCAGGACATCGGTTTTTTCATATCCAAACTGTCGCCATGTTTCGCCCCAGTCGCCTTCTCTCGCCCCAGTCGCCTTCTCTCGCCCCAGTCAGAGCATGTCGGGCAAAACACGTCGATCACAAAACCTGATTTACACGACTTTGGTTGTAAAACCACAAGAAAACGGCTAGCCGTGCGTTCCCCGATACGACGGCAAACAACGCAAATCAGTGGCCGGCATAGAACATCAATGGATGATCATGCCCGATCGACACAGAGCACCCCAGAGAGCATCTGTTTGTCGGTTGGAACGCTACCGCGTATCAGCGTCAGCCTGACCCGACTCGCCATGTTCTTCGCTCACGGGGCCTTCGCCAGGGTCATCGCCAGGGTCATCGCCTAGCTCTTCAGAGGAAACCTCGCTGGCATCCTCTGCGTCCAGTTCTTCAGCAGGCGTGTTCATCAAACGATCAAGAACGCCGTTCACAAAACGCGGGCTATTCTTGTCGCCGTATCGCTTCGCCAACAGAATGGCTTCGTTCACCGCAACACGATCCGGCGTGTCACCGAAAATGATTTCATAGCCACCGAGACGCAAAATATTGCGATCGACGACCGGCATCCGCGATAAGGACCAACGAGTTGCGAGTCGCTTCAAACGCTGATCGACTTCCTCACGATGCTCTAGCGTTCCCTGTAACAAGGCACTGGCGAAATTGGTCAAAGCTGACCTGCCCTGCATCCGCGAGCGAATGAACTTCTTTGCTTCGACCGCGTTACGGCTGTCATTCACGTCCGCTTCGTACAGAAGTTGGAGTACGATTTCGCGGGCTCGGCGGCGGCTGGACATACAGGCCTGGCGGTGAATGGCTTCAGGAAGAAAAAGTTGAGCAGAGCGATCGGATTGTAGGCGCAATGCCTTGGAAGGTCGATTGGGGTGACCCGTGGAATATTGCCACAAAACCACCTCGCCTCAGATTTCACGAGGGTCCACCGATTTCACCAAGCCCCACAGTATCCTGCCAAATTGAACGCCGCAGACTCAGGTTGCCTTGGAAATCCGTTAAAATTTCCTGCGAGCGGTGCTCGTCAGTTTGGGATCTACATGCCCCCTGCTGCTGGCATTGCTAAGCACACACCGCCAACCGCCTGCCACCTGATGCAATGACTATCCGGCACAACCTCGGAGACACCGTCGATGAAAACTGTTCAGCTTGTTCTTTGTTGGTTCGCTTGCACGCTTGTCTGGATACCATCGGTTGAGGCAGAACTGCGGGCTGGCGCAGCGATCGTTGATATCACTCCGCAGCAATTACCGGTGCTCGTGAACGGTGGCATGCTGTCGAGATCGGCCAACGAAATCAAAACCCATGTCAACGCCCGTGCCGTCGTCGTTGATGATGGGGACGAGCGTCTCGGTATCGTCGTCGTTGACAGCTGCATGCTTCCCAAATTCCTTCTGGACGAAGCGAAGAAGTTGGCGGCTACAAAAACAGAACTCAAAGCTGACCGAATCCTGATTTCGGCAACTCACACGCACACAGCTCCATCTTCTTTTGGCTGCCTGGGTACCGAGCCTGACCCTGCCTACGTTCCCTTTCTCCGACAACGCCTGGTAGAAGCTCTCGTCGAGGCCGAGAAAAAGTTGCAGCCTGCGCGTGTGGGCTGGGGCGTTGCAAAAGCGGATCAGTTCACCGCCTTACGGCGTTGGGTTCGTCGCCCCGATCGCCTCGCGGACGACCCGTTCGGCAATCCTACAGTGCGTGCCAACATGCATGCAGCAACCCAACCTGATGACGTGACCGGGCAATCGGGTCCTGAAGATCCTGATCTATCCATGATTGTTTTTCAGGCGACTGATGGAACCCCGATCGCTGCACTAGCGAACTTCTCGATGCATTACTTCAGCGACAAGGCAATCAGCGCCGACTACTTTGGCCTGTTTTGTGATGGTCTGCAGCAATACGTCCAACAGCGGCATCCCAAGTCAGAAATGGTTGGGATCATGTCCCACGGTTGCAGTGGAGACGTTTGGCGACGCGACTACATGACGTGGAAAAGCGGTGAAAACCCAACAATCGAAGGCTACACACAGGGCCTGCTCGAAGTCGCAAAACAAGTTTATGAATCAGTGGAGTTCGAGGAGAACGCCACACTCGCGATGGCAGAGTCGCGGATCC
>JBPCVE010000314.1:0-3892 GCA_051010795.1 Rubripirellula sp. | reverse complement strand
GTTGTTCTTCATAGCAAACATCATCGCTTTGTTCGAGCAGTTCGATGCTTGGCAGACGGTAATCTTCCATACCGCCGGGCAACGACTCATTCATGTCCTCGAACATATTCTCTGATGATTCGGACTTTTTCTTTCGCTTGGGCACCTTTACTTTGGGCTGTGAAAGATTGTGCGATTCATCTTTTCTGACGGTATGTTTCTCATTTCCGATATCCAATTCCCGCTCGGTAGATTCAGCGGAACCCTCTTCGGCATCGTCCCAATCTTCTGCGTCCTCATCCTCGTAACCATCTTCGTAACCATCTTCGACGAATTCTTCCTCGACATCCTCATCGTCCGCGACTTCCACTTCGCGATCATCAGCCTTTGGCTTGTTTTTGGGCTGTCGAAACTTGATGGTGGGTTCGCTACGATCGGCCTTCTCTGAAAGTCCACTGGTATCGCTGTCGCCATCGCCGTCGATCTTGATTGGCTCCTCCAAATCAGTAAACGGACGCCGACGTCGCGGAGCGGGTAAAGCACTCGCGGCTCGCTTCAATCCCGATTTGGAAACCTTGTGACCCTCCTTCAATATTCGCTTGCTGGCATACAGCAAGGCGTAGTCACTGGTCATCAAGGTGCCGACCAGAAACAAGGTCAACGTCAAGATCCAAGCTCCGGCAGGAGCAAAGTGTTCAAGCAGCCAGGTTGAGGTCATCGCGCCAAGAAATCCACCACCACCAACCACAGGCAGGCCAGAAGCCTGCAGCGGCAACATTGCACCACCCGTCGCAACCGCGATAACGATGATCGTGCCCCCTAAAGATCTCAACACCGGTGCATTTAAATTGCCACGCATGATCAACGCAGTGGCCACGCCACCCAAAGCACCAATCACAATCGCCGATGCAACACCTAAAGCATCCAGCAACAACGACGACAATAATGCACCCCAGTAACCGCATGCATTGGTAATGGTGGCATTCGGCGGAAAGATCGTAGCATCAGGAGTATAGAACTCACTGATGGGCCAGATCGGTGTGTCGAGTGGGTCAGCCGCGTTATGAGTGACAAGTGATACGGTCACAATCAACGTAAAAGCGATCAGCACAAGCGCGCATACATCGCGAACGAGATTCGGTTTCCGTTCCAGTTCAACAGTTTCGTCTATCGAGGCAGCCGACATGCATGCGCACAAATTGAGTAGAGAGACTCCAACTTCTCTAAAAATCGGCTATTTGTGTCCTTGGTTGACAGCAGGAAGGCACAAATCGATGCAACCCCTACAACCGTCAAAGTCGAACGCGCGGCGGGTCACGAGAAAATCCACTCCCAAAGCAGCTGTAACGTTCCCAATAGCAACTTCAATCTGGACAGTTGCGACTGGTTTCGCCTTGCAATGGCTCGACAAAATCTGGGTCGAGATCAGCCTTCATAACGAAAGTCGATGGGGGCCTGAATATCAGCATGCAAGCTCTGATGGACGGGACACTTTCGGGCTGCTGCCTCCAATCGTGTCCGCAACTCAATATCCGTCACTGCGTTCACAGGGATCGTAACGACCGTCCGCAGCGCGCCAATTCGACGCACTGGCTCAGTAATCATTTCCTTCGTGACCTGGATCTGCGTTCCCTGCAAATCAACATCATGCCGTTCGGCAACCAGACCAAGTATGGTCATCACACAGGTGCCCAACGCAGTGGCCACCAAATCGGTCGGCGAAAAAGACTCCCCCTTTCCACCATTGTCAGTGGGGGCATCCGTGCTGAGCTTCTGACTACTGGGGCCGTGGGTTGCCTCACAACGAAGTTGCCCTGTGTATCCGACATTGATTTCAACAGCCATCTGCGACCTACTCAGGTTGTATTCAGGGGTCTTGAATATGAAAAAATTGAACCGTGGGTACCAGCTTAGTGCAATCATCAACGGGGAAAGCAAGATCCACCGGTCGACACATAGCATCAGTCGTCAAAAAGCGTCAGTGCAAATCGAGCGTTCGAAAACATTGTCGATCCTGTCCGACTTGTCTCTTGGCTGAATTGAGCCGACTGGTCAAACGACGCATGAGGTTTCGCAACGGAACGCGGCAGACGACATGCGTTCGACAAGCGCGTGAGTGAGCGATTCAGCTCATATTGGCGAATTCAGCCACTTCTTGGGCTGTGAACTTGCATTCCAAACGGGCCCCCATTTGAGAGACAATTCTGGCTGCGGCATGGGATGCGAGATGTCCTGCCTGTTGCCAACCCATTCCATTGGTAATGCCATACAGCAGTGCGCCGGCATACATGTCACCCGCGCCAGTGGTATCAATGGCTTTTGCTGCGGCTCCCTCAATCGGAAAGGCCTCGCCACCATGCATGATGAGGGAACCTTTATCGCCTAGCGTGAGCGCTACATTCTCAGCATGCTCATGAATTTTTGCAGCACATTGAATGGGATCTGTCTCTTTCGTCAGACTTTTTGCTTCTTCTTCATTGCAAAAGAACAAGTCGACTGGCCCGCGAACAAGATCCCAGATTTCATCGCGAATCATATTCACGAGAAAGGGATCAGACGCCGTCAAAGCAACTTTGACACCTGCTTGTTTCGCGAGGTCCATCGCACGATAGGCTGCTGCCTTGGTGGTTTCGCCGGTCAGCAAATAACCTTCGACGTAAACATATTTCGAGGATTCAACGAGTGCCTGCTCGATATCATCTTCTGTCAGCGTGGCGGACGCCCCCAAGTGTGTCAGCATCGTTCGCTGTGCATCATCCGTGATCAGGACGGCACAAGTTCCGGTGCTGCTGCTGGCCGGTTTGACATCGATTCCGATGCCGAGCTCTCGCATATCGCTTAGGAAAAACGAGCCAATCTCATCATCGCCGACCTTACCGACATAGGCAGCAGAACCACCCAAGTCAGCAAGCGCCACAATTGTGTTCGCGGCAGAACCACCCGCACAACGGTGCAGAGGTGAGCCGCCAAGCTTGCCTAGCACACCCGACTGCTGCTCCTCGTCGACCAACGTCATCACGCCTTTTTCGATCTTCAGCTCTTCCAAAACCTGATCCGCGACTTGCGTCTGGATATCGACCAGGGCATTACCAACTCCGTAAACGTCTATGTCAGCCATTATCAATCGCCTGTGAATTGCGAGGATTTGAGGATTATTGATTCGTGTGGGGATCAGGTTGCTGTGCGGCAGTTTGTTTGGGGGCACGGCTGCCGGCAACAGGTCCCGACAAAGTGTCGCAGTCGCCAAGTGTTACAACGGACAAGGTTCGCAGTCGAAAGCGGTCACCATTTGAGGCGTCGATAACCTGCCATTGGCCTACGACGGGTCGATCAGCCCGCGTCGGTCGAACCAAGGTAGTCGAACCATGGTTCTGCAGAAAGGAGATACAAGAGCGGGATGATGGCAGCAGCATTGGGGCATCCCTGCCAGAGTGAGCAGCGTTTTTTTCGGGACCAAACGGGTGTTCTCGGCCCGCTTCCTCTTGCCAAAATCATCCTTTCCGGCGACACTTGCGAGCTGAAAGAAATCCAGCATGCGACCAGATGGCCTCGATTGTCGAGGCCATGCTTATTTCAGAGAGCTGTTTGACAGTCCACTGAGAGCTTGGATCGCATCCTGCGAACAGGTGAATATCCTGTTCCGCACCCCCTCCAACAGCGTCATGCGTGACGTAGAAAGGTTAGCCCATGGCCCGTTACACCGGCCCCAAAGCTCGTATCAATCGTCGACTCGGTACCCTGATTTACGAGACAGCAGGTGCCGCCCGTGCACTGGACCGTCGCCCGCAGCCACCGGGAATGCACGTCCGTGGCCGTCGCCCCAGCAACTACGGCTTGGCGTTGATGGAAAAGCAGAAGATCAAGCACTATTACGGTCTTGGTGAGCGTCAGTTACGACGTTATTTCGATGCTG
>JBPCVE010000313.1:0-2873 GCA_051010795.1 Rubripirellula sp. | reverse complement strand
ATCGTGATCTGGGTGTTAAAGGCAGATCAACCTGCCCGTTCACTGGACGTCGTTTTATACGAACGATTCAAAGAGCATTATGAAGGCAAAGGAACACTCCAGAAGAAGCTGCCAGTGCTGCTGGGGGTGCTTAACCAAATTGATAAGCTAAGTCCAGTATCGCAATGGAATCCACCTTATGATCTTCATGCTGATGAAGTCGAGAAAGTATGCAACATCAATGAGGCAGTGAAGTACAACCAGGACTTGCTGCCTTTTGAAATTTTTGTCCCGGTTGCTTTGTTACCAAATCAAGCACCGTACAATCTCGCTGAGCTTGTGGCTCACTTGGAAGACTCTTATCAAGCTGCAGTGCGGGTGCAGTTGAATCGTCGCGGCAGAGAGGCACGTCAACGGGATTTGGGTGTTGCGGAGCAGGGGAAGAGGTTGGCAAGGACAGCCAAGTCGTTGTTTAGGAAAGTGGTTACTGGCTAGGGGAATCGGCTTCGCGGAACGAACGGATTATTCTTGTGGAATCTATCTCTCCAAGTTTTTGGTTTGTGGTTCACTCTATCTAGCTGACAGTTCAACACCACTTTCATGTGCGGGCTATTCTTGTTGCTGGGATGTTTGTTTTTGGGGATGCTGATTGATATGAATTACCCATTCGGTCGACAACGACTTTCGCGGATGAGTCCAATTGTGATAGGTGGCTGCGCGAGATCGGGGACGACATTGTTATTGTCTGTGCTTTCATGCCACCCCAATGTTTATGCAATTCCAGTTGAGACGCAGGCGTTGTGTCCGACGGCTTATGACCCAGAACCAAGGTCAAATGTTTCGTTTGATGTTGCAGCAATTCAACGGCATTTGCATGGTGGTAACGTTGTGACTGATTGCCAATATTGGTGCGAAAAGACACCTCGAAATGTGATGTTCTTCAGTCGGATTCTTAAACATTTTGGTGCAAAGTTGCGGATCCTGCATGTTGTTCGTGATGGTCGGGATGTCGTTTGCTCCGTGCATCCAAGTGCTCCTGATCGTTATTGGGTTGAACCGAAACGCTGGGTCAAGGAAGTTGAGGCGGGATTGGTTCTAGACGGACATCCACAGGTGATGACGGTCCGGTATGAGGATCTGGTACTTTGTTATCATGAGACGGTTCAGGAAATTCTTGGCTTTTTGTCGCTGCAGCACGTGCCGGAAATGGACGACTACCCAATGAACGCGAAGGTCGTGAGTGACAAAGCATGGTTTGAACCGGCAAGGGCGATCAGTGCGGATTCAGTGGAGCGTTGGCGACATCCAATGCAACGAGAACGTGTTGACTGTCTTTTGGCCGAGTCCGGGGCGTGTCGTCTGTTGGCCCGATTGAATTATGACATGGTAGGAGGCTGAGGGAATGTGTCGATTCACTGTGATCTCCTACCATACTCCCGCATTTGAATGTTTTGCGGATGGGTTGAAGGCAGACTGTGAGCGGTTGGGATATCCATTTCACTGCTTGGCTCTGGAAAGCGAGTTCAAAACGTTGATCCAGGCCTTTGATTACAAAATTTCGTTTATCCGTGAGATGGTTGAGCGTTACGGGAGTGTGCTCTGGTTAGATGTTGAGTGCCGCATCGTCCGGGCCATTCCCGAGACTTGGGAAGGTCCGTTGATCTCAACCTATGTCACTGGTGCGTCAAGTGGTTTTTCGTCAGGGGTGCTGATGTTTGATGAGCGGCACTTGGAAATGATCGATTTGTGGTTGAAATATGCCATCAAATATCCACGCTACCCCGATGACTTTGTCTTGGATTTCCTCGCTAATGCGGTGGGCTTGGATTTTTATCAGGTGCCACTCGAGTTTTATGATCGCGACACCACGCACCCTGTTGCTCGTGGTCTTTGGAAAAACGATCACACCATTATCCAGCACCCGACTATTAATCGGTGGCGGGAACCAATCAAGTATCGAAAGGCTTTTAACGGAAACCCGTGGAGTCGTAGGTCACAGCGTGAAGTTGTGTCACGGCAAAGGAAGGCAATTTTCTATCGTAACTTTGGCGGGGATTTTGAGTCACTTCAGAAACGAATGGAACTGGGGCATGAGTCTGAGTTTCGTGAGTCGGGCTGGGTTTTTGATTCGATCGAGCAGCGATATGCTCCGGATCTCTATTGGCCAGATTGCCCTGATGATTACACAACCAAGCCCCGCGCATTTGCCAAGTCGCGCGATGCGTTTTACCAACAGCCTGACGCAAAAAAGTCGTATCGTACGCTCGCAAAACAGAGGATGCGACTCAATTCCATTGACGCGAACACTTTTGGCGTTAAGGACACCCACGTATATTCTGGGTTGAGGGCTATCTGGAATCGTTGGTTCGGGTAAGCTTGCGATGGAGTGAAATGTGCTGATGTGGGCGGACGCATGATACTAATCCATTAACATGTTTCGCTGAGTAACATGGGTAAAAAAACATGTAATCCAATGAAACGGCAGATCCTTAACGGTGGTCTTGGAAAAGCAAACGAGGCATGAGCATGAGTGATAAGCCTGTCCTGTTGATGATTGTCGAGAGGTTTCCCCCAGACATTGGTGGTGTTGCCCGAAGTTCGTTTCGTACTGCAGTCGCGTTGACACACTTGGGTTGGGATGTGCATGTGCTCGCGTGGACAAAGTCACTGCCTCCCGGCGTGCTCGAAAGTACAAGTCCGGGACAGGAGCCAGCATTGCAGCAAATGCCGGATGCCTCCACTTCTACTGGTCTGAAGCGACTTGCGCTGCATCGCCTTGGCCTTTTTTCAAATATGGATCTATCCATGCAGCACACGGTCAATGTGCTGGAATGGTTGCACAGTAAAAACGGGTATTCAGCAACTTGGGGACACTATGTTTATCCTGCCGGCTA
>JBPCVE010000312.1:0-7316 GCA_051010795.1 Rubripirellula sp. | reverse complement strand
TGATTTCGCTTGTTCAGTTGTATCAGTCCAATCCCATTGTGACTGCCATTCCTGAGACGAACGTTGTCGTGAATATGCCTTGGCAAACTCCGTTGGAGATTGATCCGGAAGTGCGGCACCGCTTCGCTCTGAATACCTGTTCCGGGTGTCACCGTGACGAAACTGGTGTGGGGTTTCTTCATGTTGGCTTCCCTGAAACCGCGCGTGACCGTGATGTTGTCAATGAGGGACTCGGTGAACCCGCATTGCTCTCGACATTTCTTGTGGGAGGGGAGCCGGTTCCAGATCCGCTTGTTGACGGAATTTCGCGATCTTTCAATGATCTTGAGCGAAGAAAGCTCGACCTCGAAGCTTTGTTGTTATTCGGTGGGCGTCACTTTCGTATGAGCAATCGCCGACATTGATTCAAGAGCAATTGCTTAGAATGTACTTCATGGGCTGATGTATCGGCACGGATTGCCGGTGCAGTCCATGCCGCTTCGTTATTGAGTGGGAGGATTCGGCTTAAGGAATTCCATCATGACACCCGCGGGGACGCAATCCCGAAATACCATTTGCGATACAGTGTCAGTCTTTTTTCCGACGCGGAGACTGTTTGTCGAAGTCGCCATTCCAACAACGTTTCCGAGTCGATCAAAGACGGGACCACCGCTTGATCCTTTTCCAAATTCTGCACTGATGGTGATCCAACGCGTTGGTACTTTGACTGGAGCGCGTTGGTCCCCATCGTTCTCCGGGTTCTTTGAGGGGCCACGTTGGGGTGGGCGGACGTAGCGGCGGGTAACGACACCATGGCTGTACGTGTAGAAGCGGCCGCTGGGGTGTGAGATCAAACTAATGTCGCTGCCCACCGGTGCGTTTCGCCGTAATGGCAGGCCTTTGTACTGCGATGAATCAATGCGGCAGAAAGCCAGATCATTGGCTGAATTCGCGCCTACGACTTCTTGAATCGGATGAACTACATAGTCCGAGGTCATGGCAAACATGTACTCATCGCTTTTATTGAACACATGTCGATTTGTCGCGATGATACCATCGTCTGATATAAAGAATCCTGTCGCTGCAGGAACAACATGCCAATGATCCAGGTGCTTGCGGGAGATCAGGATGGCCACAATCGATTTACTTGCTTCACGATAAAGCATTGATTTTGTCTGCTGTTTTGTACTGCGTTCAGCAAGCGTGAGCTTGCACTTCTGATCGGTCGCCTGCGATTCCAGTTCAGTGCAAGTTAATGCCTGCTTTGCCTTGATCATCTGGTTCATTTGAGGCTCTGCATACAGCATTATCTGTGTATCAAAAACGTAGTTGATACCGTTGAGTGGTGCGGGTTTTGGCGGAGCAGGTTTTCTCTTCTCCTCGGCAGGTCTTGGCTCTGCATCAGATACATCCTCCTTCTTCTCACCTTTCCCGGCATCACTCGCTTCAGGTTGATTCTGCTCATCAGCTTGTGACGGTTTTGTCTCTGAAAGTTGCTCCTCCTGAGCCTGCGAAGTGGGGGGGATCACGATGGAAGACAGAAACAGGGTCAGTACCGTCAGCACGGTGCGAATAACACAAGGTCTAAGACGAATCACCTGTTGAGCTCCAGTGAGTAAGGGAGATGGGGTAGTGGCAACCAGTTTAGCAAGGGAGCAGTCTAATAGGAGCGTGGCAGATTTACACAGAATTCTAGCTCCTTGTGCAGGCTATCCTGTGCTTCTTTTAATTCTCAGCATTAGAAACCTGAACCCATCTACGCGCGGTTTCCATTAGACATTTTTTTGCAGTTGGATTGGCCCGTGCCGGCAGTCACAGCAACTGCGGCAGTTCCTGCATGAGAGCAGTTCATGAAGACGGTCATGCTGAAACGGCGTGCCAATTTCAAATCAGGATGCGTGTCTCAAAAAGACACGGGGGAAGGGTAGACCGGCAATGCCTTCTCGTGATTTTTTTCATTAACGCACCGAATCGAAGTTTTCACGTCTTGCCATTTTTTTGGACACAAGTTGACCTCTGCGCCCTTCTGGCTGGCAGAGGCTTGCTGCTTCGTCAGTTTTTGCGCCTTCGCACCTCATTTCGCGTTATTTTTCCTGGATGGCTCGTTCAGGATGGCACGTAAGTTGCCTCTTGGGGACGCGGGGGTGAGGTATGAGCACTGTCATCATTCTTTATTTCTCTGCTCATGCCTTGCCCCGGTTTTGACTTTATTTTTCTGTTCTTGTTACGGAGTCTGGCAGATGGTGTTTTCTAAAAGCGGCCATTGTAGGCGTCTCAAAGCTGAGCGATTAGAGCAACGAGTTGTCCTTGCAGGCAATGTTGATGTTGCGTTGAGTTTTACGGAACTCTCATTGGTGGGGGACGCGGACAACAATGCAATTGAGGTGGAGGAAATTTCCCCCAATCAAATCAAGGTCACTGGTCTGGCGGGGACGACAATCAACTCCGGTGTTGTGCCTGTTGTGATCTCAGCACCACTGATAGACGCGGTGTTCGCGGACTTGCACGAAGGGAATGACAGGATGGTGGTGATGAATATGACGCTCACAGACAATGCCGACGGTGTGTTGCGCGTAAATGGTGGCGCGGGAGAGGACAACTACCTTATCGATAATGTGCAGACGACGGATTCGATCATTGTCGATATGGGTGAGGACGATGATGTCGTGCGAAGTCGATACACGAATACCACCAGCCATCTGATAGCAACCGGAAATGGCGCTGATTCTACCGTTGTTGAATACCTCGGTGCCAAATCATTGGCATTAACTTCCTTGGAGGGTGCTGACAAAATCGTTGCCAAAACCGGCGGTGTTAGTGACATGATGGCAATTGCGTCGGGGCCTGAAGACGATCAGGTTGCGTTGAAAAACATTCAGGTGGGTGGCAATCTGTATGTCAGCACGACTCATGGCGATGACCTCATTCGAACCAAGAATGTTGTTGTTGGAAACTCAATGGTCATCTTGACGGACGTAGGTAATGACGACGGGGATGATGCACTTGATATGCAGAACGCAAAAATTGGTAGCGCGCTAAAGATCGCTACAGGACGTGGCCATGACACGGTGGAGTTGAAGAAAGTACAGGTTGGAAACATTTTGAAAATTGATACAGGGCAAGGGAATGATGATGTTGACCTTCTTAAAGTGAAAGCGTCGAGTCTGGGCATTTCGACAGGCGATGGCAGCGATGACGTGTATTTGTTTGAAGTCTTCGCGCAGAACCTGTTGTACGTTTTTCAGGGTGGTGGCGAGGATCGGTTAGAGGTCGAATTTTGCTATTCCGATTCGCCGGAGTTTAATGGCGGAACAGGGACTGATGTTTTTGATGAGGAAACCAACTACTTTGCGGTCTTAAGCAGTTTTTACGCGACGGACTACGAGATCATTGTTTAGCAACTAAGGCACGTCGATCATGGCGCGTCTCGTCATTGCCTGATGTACTGTTCGTTTGCAGGTGTAATGAGCCAACCCGGCGGTCGACTTTTACTTGCACACGTACTGCGTCATCCCGTGTGTTAAATCACGCTGACGTTCGAATGGCCGTTGAGTGGCGTGTCAACCAGGATGCCTACCTGACACAGCCAAGTGTTTTAAAGTGAATCCACTTTTTCTGCTCGTTAGTTTTGCCTGTTGGTTCTCACGCGGTGATCGAGCAGGCAGTCCCTGCAATGGAACTTTCCAAGTGACAAGAATCTTGAGTGCTTGATAGCAAAGACTGGTAAACGCGTTCTTGTGATCATATCCTGTCTTGCCGAAAAATTGCTATTTAGCTAGCGTTCGCAGGAAGTTTCGAATGCAGCGTTTCCACGGGGAGCTGACGTCTTGGTTCCACAGAAGTAACAGGATTCTTGTGCTTGGGAAGATATTTCTTAAGGAGCCTTCGTTCCGAAGCAAGAGGCGTATCAGGCTAGAGAATAACTCTTGAGCTTGGCAGAAGGTTGCCGATGTTTGCGTCTTCAGACGCGTTCAATCATTCAAACGTGGGATACTTGTGGATCATGGCTTCGGTAGAGACTAATGACGCAGTGAGGCCGGCTAATGACTCGGGCAGGTCAAGTCTGCTGACATCTTTGATGGCAATCGTGTTGCTGTTGGAAAGCGTTTTGATCGTCGGTTGGATACTAAAAAAAGCTGATTACGGCTTTGATCTCAGCGATGAGTCTTTCTACATGATCTGGATTGAAAGACCATTCGAGTACCCAGTTTCTCCATTTCAGTTTGGAAGTATTTTATCACTCCCCTACAAGTTCCTTCACTACGATCTCGTATCGTTTCGGCAATTCAATATTCTAACAACTTATATGTTGGCGTTTGTTGTCGCTTATCAGTTACTTGGCCCATGGTTGCGCCGCCTTGATTGTACGCTGGTGGTCAGGTCAGCGGTTTCTGCGGCTTTTGCTTTGCCAAGTCTCACAGTCATGACCTACTGGTTGATGACACCCAGTTACAACTCGTTGAATGGTATCGCTTTCCTGCTCGTGTGCGTTGCCATTTTCAGTAATGCGAAAACCGAGCGTCTGCAGATGCTAGCTGCGGTTCTAATTGGTTGTGGCGGCTATTTGAGCTTCATGGCCAAGCCGACTTCCGCTCTCGTTTTAGGTGTTGTCGTGCTGGTTTTTTTATGGGGAGTGCAACGCTGGTGTTTGAAATCATTCATGGTTGCAATTTGCACTGCAGTTTCTCTTGTATTGATTAGCATGTTTTACCGCGCTGGTGGGCCCCTCAGTTTTGTCGTGGAGTTGCGCGAAACGTTGGCGATTAGTAAGCATCCTGATTATTCTTTTTTTCGTTTGATCAGGTGGAATTCTCCTCATCTTGATACTCGCTGGCGAATAACCTTCGGCTTCGCGAGTTTGCTCTTGTTCGCGCTATTGAGTGTTGTAAAGCGGAGGGGGTTGGTCAGGTTCGGTGCCTTGCCAGTTCAATTGCTTGGCTGGTTGCTGCTTTTTTTTGGTGCGTTTGGAGTTCTTGCCACCTGGTTTGATTTTCAAACGTTCTCTGTTGGATTTCTTGAACATCGGGGCGATGAGTATGGCAGAAAAGAGCGGTATCTGTTTCTTTCGTTGCTCAGTGTAGCCGTCTGTGCTGTTTACTTTCGCGACATGGATCTACGGCGATTAGCAGCGGCTTGCTTTCTCTTTTGGCTGCCCTATGGTTTTGCCTTTGGAACGAATATCAATTACTGGGACAAGGGAGCGACAATCGCTTTTTTTTGGGTAATCAGTCTTGCTGTTGCGATTAGTGCATTGCCACCGCGGCAAGCACAGCTGAATTCCGTCCTGCTGATTGCATCATTCTTGCCTTTGTTTTGTGTGCTCGATTTGCAAAATGCGTATACGAATCCCTACCGGCAGGAATCATTTGTGGACACTTCAATGAAGCCTGTCTCGATCGGCCGTGGTGAGACCGAGATCATGATGGCTGCAGAGACAGCGGATCTCATTGAGTTGCTTAGGCAGAAAACCAAAGCTGCAGGGTTTCAGGAGGGAATGCCCGTGCTCGACTTGACTTCACAAGGCGTAGGCCTGATTTATATGATCGGGGGATACAACTTCCCTGTAGTGTGGTCCGCCGCGGGAACGCCTTGGGCGGAAAAAACGCTAAGGCAGCTCTTGTTTCAGCGACGCGATGAAGGATTGGAGAATCTTTGGATCTTGAAGAAAGAAGGCTGGGAGTGTTCCAACCCGGATACCGTATTGGAGGAAGTTGGGTTATCGATGGATGATTTCGTTGAGGCTGTAAGAATCCCGACAACTGCTGTTGTCGGGAATCCAGCTCCGCGCCTAGTGCCCGCAGATCAGACGGATGTTCGATTGGTCTTGTACAAGCGAAAGCGTCGCGGCGAAGTTTCTGGCGGCCACACCAAATCGGCACCTCATGCCGATCCCGCAGTGTCAGAGACTGAAACAGACGAGTAACAGGCAGTGTGGAGCAGTTGGCATCATTGCAGGCCCAAACCAACCAGGTTGGATCGCCGTTTGCCTTGGTTGATTTCTTTCTGTCATCGTTCTGTTGAGAACTCCTGGTATCTCGTGTGCGGCAGCTTGATCTACAAGTGACTCGACGTCACCGGTTTGTTGCAAGGGCAAGCAGATCACCACCTTGTCTTCAAATTGACGAATTACGATACATCAATCTTGGGCTGCAATTCTTCGATGTGCAAAGACCTTGCGGGATGGACGCTGGGTAGGAAGACATCCCTAGATGGCAGATTCACGGATAAACTGTAGTGCAAAACATCAGTTCATTTCCGTCGAAAACACCGCATGAGTACCAGGGCACTCATACATTGCGGTGCTGAAGATCTGACTGCGGGAAAAATTCCTTGATAGCTGGTAACTAGATTTCGTCGACTTCCCAGCCGGCACGGAAATCAGGCACGAGAAATTGTTCGATCTTGTCGTTGCCCGTTGCTTCGAACGCTTTGGCGTTCCAGTCAAAACCAGCTCCAGAGCGGAATGCTGCATTTGCGAGCAGAACAGATTCAGCCAGAGGTCCGGTGTACTCGACAAAATCGCAAGTGGATCGTGGGCCGCCTTTGCAGGCCTGAATCCACTCTTTGTGGAAACCTGGCGATTTTGGAATCGAGTGCTCGGGCGGCGTTGGAGTGCTGCCGTCTTTCATGGTCACTTTGTAGCCATCAAAACCTGCTGAGATTGTTCCTTTGTCGCCAACAAAGAGCGTATTACCATTCGGCTTCGTGTTATGCTTCTGGAATGCTTCGTTGAGTGAGCCATGCCACCAGTGAAGCGTGAGGGGGCCATGACCCTCTTCGGCACCAAATTCCATTCTCGTTTTCATTGATTTTGGAGTCCGCAGGGGATCGATGTCTTCCGCCGCTGGAATCACATCGAGATCAATCCGATTGGGGTACTTGAGTTGTAGAGCCCAAAATGGGATGTCAAGAATGTGGCATCCCCAGTTTCCCGTTTCGCCGGTGCCATAGTCCCACCAAAACCGCCATTTGTAAGGGCAGTACTCTGGCGAGTACGGACGTTCTTTGACGGGCCCTTGCCATAATTCCCAATTCAAATTGCTGGGGACTGCTGGGAATTCTTTTGGCATGGCGGGCATGCCACGGCTACCACCAATCGCACAGTAAACCTCGGTGACGTTGCCGATCATTCCGGACCGTACGGCTTCGACAGTTCGCGCCATACCGGAATTCGCGTGCCTTTGATTTCCAAGCTGTGTTGCGACGTCCTGCTTTTCTGCCAACCTAGTCAATTGGCGGCACTCCCATGCAGAGTGGGCAAGTGGTTTTTCACAGTAAACGTGTTTGCCCATTAGCATGGCTTGGCGGGCGGGGTGAAAGTGCATGTGGTCAGGTGT
>JBPCVE010000311.1:0-2930 GCA_051010795.1 Rubripirellula sp. | reverse complement strand
GTCTTCAACAGTACCAATTCGACTCTCATTCCACTCAAAAGCAATTTGCTGCTGGATTGCCATGATTGTGTCATGGCGTTGCTGGGCAATTTCAGCCGGGACACGGTTGGGAAGCTTCGCCGCAGGCGTATCTTCCTCAACGGAATAGGTGAACACGCCGAGATGCTCAAATTTTTGCTGTTCGGTAAAGTCCGCCAGCTGTGCGAAATCGTCTTCGGTTTCACCCGGAAATCCGGTGATCATGGTCGTTCTCATCACAAGGCGATCGATTCGGGAACGTAGTTTCCCCAAGATTTCCTCCTGACTCGCTCGCGTTGTTTTCCTCGACATCCTCTTCAGCATCGCATCGCTTGCATGCTGCAGTGGCATGTCAATGTAGGGCAAAATCCGCTTGGCTCCGGCAAGCGTATCGATCAAGCGATCATCAATGTACATCGGATAGAAATACATCAGCCGAATCCAATCGAGGCTTTCAATCTCATCCAGCCGCTGCAACAGCTCGCTGAGCCTCGCCTCGCCGTACAGATCACGACCATAATAGGTCGTATCCTGTGCGACAATGACCACCTCACGAACCCCGGCATCCCCGAGACGCTGCGCTTCCTCAACCACTTGTTCGATCGGCTTACTGTAATGCTTGCCCCGCATTTTTGGGATCGCGCAAAAAGTGCAAAGCCGATCACACCCCTCGCTGATCTTCAGGTAGGCAAAATGGCGCGGCGTGACAGGACTGCGAACGGCATCAGACAGCGGGCGGATCGCAGCTGGGCGAAAGAGTTTCTGTTGCTCCTCGACGCCGGACTGCAAACGATCTATCACCGAAACAATTTCGTTGCGACCGAAGACGCCGATCATGGCATCAATCTCGGGACGAGCTTCCAACAGCTTTCCCTGCTGCCGCTCAGCGAGACAGCCGGTCACCACAACGTTGCGGATCTTGCCCTCGCGTTTCAACGCAAGCATCTCGTCAATCGCTCCGAGCGACTCCTCGCGGGCGGAGTCGATAAAACCGCAGGTGTTGACGACCACAAAATCGGCATCGTCCACCGTGTCTGTCATCTGGTAGCCATCTTCATCCAACCTGCCCAACATTTGTTCGGTATCCACCAAATTTTTAGGGCACCCCAAACTGACCACTGCGTAACGACCACGCTGACCTTCAGCCTGCTTGTCGCTGGCTTGCAACGTCGGTTTCTGGGTTTCGGAAATGATGGGTAGCTGCATGGGTACAAACGAATGAGAGACAACTGATTGAAACTGCCATGATTAGACAGCCCACCCCGTTTTCACGCAAACGGTTCATCCACGTACCAGACCGCGAAAAAACTACGAAATCGTTAAGATTGCCCAACCGGTGCGAGCGGAACGCGTGACGATGCCACGCTGCTACGCCACAGCATGGAAATCCAGAAACGACAGCCAAACCGTGTCCAGCCCAATGCCGCTAGCCAGGCGGTGTTCGCTCAATTCAAAATCCTGAGATTAGCTAGCTCGCTCACAACAGTGGTGCTGGGAACGTTCACGGCCGTTCCCGCACGCTAACTGGCCAAAACCATCGCGAAGTCTGCGTACGCGTTCAAACGGCGTTTTGCTAATGAAGAACGAAGCGGACCGAACGAAAATCAAGTGCCACACAGGTCTACCCGTCCACCAGCTCGCAGGTCTGCCCATCAATCAACTCGCGGCGACGGTGAATTCTCGTGCGACCTTGTCCTCGTGCGACCTTGGACCACCTCGCCCTGCGATCAGTTTGTTTTTGGCAACTGCCACGTTCCCTCCACCACGGCCCTCAAGGGCCCGTCCATGGATGCAGGATGGCCAATCCACTGAAGCACTCCATTCCTGCCAACGATGAAAGCGGTTGGGATGGATTTCATACCAGCAGCGCGCATGTAAGCTGCTCCAGTCGCGTCGTTGTCATCGATTGCCATACGGTACTTCACAACATCCGCCCAAGTCCTACCATCACCAGCTGATGAAGCGAGAAACGCATCCACCGTCGACAGATCCTCAGAAGTAATTCCAAGGATCGTGACTTGATCACCGTAAGTCTCTTGCAGCTCAGACAAGTGGGGCATGCCAGACAAACACGGCCCGCACCACGTTGCCCAAAATTCAATCACCTGAACTCCACTGGCAGTCTCGGCGTCGAGAGGTGGTCCATGCACGAGTTGCTGGATCTGAATTGCCGGAGCCTGATCGCCAACTGCTAATCCACCTGCACTGGTGCGGCCCAGGTTTGGACTGGGCATACAACCGGCGACAAGGATAAGGCCGATCAACATTCCTGAAATAGAGAAGCAACGCATCGTTCCATAGCCCTATCGCGGGCGAGCCCTGTAGTTTTGGAGCCTTTAGTTTACGGACAGTTGGCTGAGTGTATCATTCGCTACTTGTTCTGGCAGTGCAGAACGATACCGCAGACACCATTAAAAAACCCAGTGCACACAAGGTACACTGGGCATGAATGCCTGATTCGTTGAGCAGCTGTGCATCAGCCCTCGAAATCACTTCTCGACTTTTCTGGCTGACCGGTAGCCTTGCCTTTGCTCTTTGCTCTATCTTTCGCAAGCCGCTCGGCTTCTTTTGCTACGGCCATGGCTGTGTGAAGTTCGAACGGCGAGAACCAGCGAATGTTACCGAGGTACTTGCTTTCAACGCGATTTTTGGCAGCCAGTTCATTCCAGCTCATGCCATCCATCATGTGCCATGCAGCAGCTTGAGCAGTGTTCTGAGTGACCTGTCCATATCCGAGTGCTTCGCAAAGCACGCGAACATCAGCTTTGTCAGTGAATTGTTCGATGGGCACCATTTTGTACGCCATGCGAGGATTTGGATCTTTCTTACCGTGCTCCAGGCAGACCATTTTGACGGTCAGCTTTTGCATTTTTTCGGGAGCAATACGCTGCAGGCCCATTCCCATGCCGCCC
>JBPCVE010000310.1:0-16574 GCA_051010795.1 Rubripirellula sp. | reverse complement strand
GAAGTCGACCGACCAGACGTGATCCTGGGATGCCGCTTTCCGGCGAACAATCCCACCATCAGCAGAACCCAGTCGACGCCTTTTGACAGTCTTTTTCGGAACCTTCAGGCCCTCCTGTCGCCAAAGTTGATAAACGCGTTTCGCATTGACCTTCCAGCCTTCATTTCGCAGCAAACGTGTGATCCGTCGGTACCCAAAGCGGGGGAACTCCAAACATTCTCATATTCCGAATAACAACCATCTAATAAAGCTGGCTTGAGTCGGACTCGCATATTCGTTGGGTCAATACCGATAAAGTGAAGATCAAATAACGTGTGGATATCCGCACGCAGCGGCAAACCATTGGAGAGATGATTAGATTCGGTACCCAAGTGACTCCCCCCATTCTTTGCACCAGGTTGAGTGAGAGAATTGGGGTTAGTAAAGCGACTGTGTTCTGGAGGCTGAGGCGTAGCCGAAGCCGGAAGAACACAGCCTGCCACATATGCGGCAGGGGTTTGGTAATCCAATGAACTATGGATGCGATGATGGTTGTAGTCGAGTCGCCAACGATCAATCACCCAGCAAGCTTCCTCGAAGCTCAGGAAGATTACACGGTTTAGCAACTCATCGCGAAGCGTGCCATTGAATGATTCGACATAGCCGTTCTCCCAAGGGCTGCCCTTGGCGATGATGCGTTTTGACATCAGCTTCTTTCAGCCAACGACAGATTACTTTCGATACGAATTCTGGGCGGGTGTCATTGCCAAGGTTGTCACTGCGAATGTGTTCGGGTGTGCCGCGTACGGCGAACAGGTACTGCAAAAGACCCATCACATCTTGAGCGGTAAACGAACGGCCCACTTCTATCGCCAGGCATTCTCGCGTGTACTCGTCGATCACCACCAGCAAACGAAGTTGGCGACCATCCTCGGTTCGATCCGTCACGAAGTCGTACGACCACACATGATTCTTGTAGCGGGCACGGTGACGCACGCAACCACTCTCACTTCCGCCGGGGAATCGTCGCTTACGATGCTGTTTTCGCGGGACTTGCATGTGCTCTCGTTTCCAAAGTCGATGGACACGTTTCTCGTTCACCGCCCAGCCTCGCTGGGTTAACAACCAATAAATGCGTCCCGATCCAAAGCGAGGAAGTTGACGAGCCAGTAAACGCATCTCGTGTAGTAATGCCGGTTCATCATCCGTCCGATGCGATTGATATCGCTGGGTGTTGCGTGGTTGCCCCAGAACGCGGCACGCCCGACGCTCCGAGACTCTTTCTGGCCCCAAACGGTTAAGCACGGTAAAGACCGTGCGTCGACGACCTTCAGGGCTTATCAGTTTCCCTTGGCGGCCTCCTTGAGGATCTCCATATCGAGAGCCTGCTCAGCAACCATCTTCTTCAGCCGCGCGTTCTCCTTCTCCAAAGTCTTCAGCTATTTGGCCATTTCTGGTTTCATGCCACCATACTTCTGCCGCCAGCGGTAATAAGTCTGTTCAGTGATTTCTACCAGCTTGCAGAACTCGTGCACCTTTTTGCCCTTTCCGAGCTCAACATCGGCTTTACGAAGTTTGTCAACAATTTGATCCACTGTGTGACGTTTCTGAGGCATTCTGAAAGTCCTTTCCGAGCGGTACGCCCGAGCAAGATTCTCTCATTCACAATGGTGCAATTGTATGGGGGGAGGTCAAGAGGGATCGTGAGTGTATGCTGAACACGATGAACCCGTACTACGCCAATGTAAAGGTAGTTCAGTTTTTTCAGAATCTGAGGGACAAGGACTTTGTCATTTGTCTGCGTGACTCGTCGAAAGCCAATTCCGTTGAGACTTGCCCGGCGATACCGCGAAAGATACTTGGTTTTTCGACTCAAAAAATTTTCGTGCACGATTTCAATGGAAAGCGATGCAGTATTCTTTTTTCTGGTGACACTGTTGTCTCCCGAAAGCATTGGAATTCACCTTTGTTGGCAAGTGTTTGGAGTAGGTTGGTGATGCGGTTGATCTTCGAATCGTCGGGGCCGTTCCATTGGTTGCTTTTGACGAAAGGCTATCGAACCTATCACTTCTTGCCATTGTTCTTCCATCATTTTGTGCCGTCAGCGGAGTAAGCAGGCAATTCTGGTCTGGACAGGATGCGTCATAAATTTGTGTGGTCCCTGTTTGGCCCAGCTCACAATCCAACAACCGGTACTGTCAGGGGACAGGCGATTGGCAACTATTTTCTTCGCAGTGGGGTCGCTGACATCGACGAGATCAGGCACCGTGATCACCATGTTCGTCGTTTTGTATACCTCAATCCAGGATATACCGAAGGAGATGAACTCTGTTGCCTCGCGCCACTCAGCGTGGAAAATTTCACCCCTGCCGCACGGCGGGTCATCGCTGCTAAACATTTATGAGGCACCAAATGAATGAGTTGCTCAATCGAATTTGGCGGCAAAGTTGTCGAAAAGAAGCTCGGAAATTCCAGTTTGCGATACGAGATCCGTTAGCTTCGCAAACGGAAACGCTGTTGCGGCAACTACGCGTGCTCGCACCAAGCCACTGGGGAAATCACTGGCGTCTTAACTCGATAACTTCTGTTGAGGATTACCAGAAGCGGGTTCCAATCACGTGTTACGAGAACTATCGCACAGCCATCGCTCAAATCGACCAAACAGGTGAGAATCCGTTGACCGCGCAGCGCATCAAAATGCTCGAGCCAACCAGCGGTACAAGCAACCAACCCAAGTGGATTCCATATACTCATGCCCTGCGCCGGGAGTTTCAGGCCGCTTTGGCCGTGTGGGTCTATGATCTGTTTACTCAGCGGCCTGCGGCGATGCGTGGAACCGCGTACTGGTCAGTTTCACCACCTCTGCAAGATTCATCAATCAGTCAAAGCGGGATCCCGAAGGGGTTCGATGATGATGCAGCCTATCTTGGTTTTTTCTCCCGGCAAGTCGTGCGTCGTTTGCTTTCGGTTCCAAGCGATGTGAAGCAGTACACCAATCCTGATGATTGGCGATACGCGACTTTGTGGTATCTATTGCAGGATTCCCGCCTGGCGTTCATCTCCGTTTGGAGTCCAACATTTTTGTTGGAGTTGATTGCGTTTGGTAATGGTGAACCACGGGAACGCATCTCACGCGATATCCATGACGGTATTTGTCGGCTCAGTGGTGGGCAACAGATTCGCGTGCCACGCACACCTTCTTTTTTTTCTGCACGGAATCGTAGAAAAGTTGTTGAACTACTGGAGCGGCCACTTGATCTACAAAGTTTATCGCCACAAATCTGGCCATCGCTTTCGGTGATCAGTTGTTGGGCCGATTCATCTTCCAAACGCTACATCAGCAAGCTAAGTGAGCTCTTTCCACATGCGGAGATATCTCCAAAGGGCTTGTTATCAACCGAGGCTTGTATTTCGATTCCGATTATGAACGAGTCAGGAGCAGCGCTTGCTTTGCGGTCGCACTTCATGGAATTCATGACGCATGATCGTGGCGAGCCGTTTTTGGCGCATCAACTGCAGAAGGGGCAAAGGTATCAGGTTGTTGTCACGACCGGCGGCGGACTTTACCGATATCAGACCGGGGATTGGATCGAGGTAACCGGTTTCCTTGACGCTTGTCCTCTGGTGCGATTCCTGGGGCGGGATGCAACAAGCGATCTCGTCGGTGAAAAATTGACTGATCAGTTCGCGCAGCAAGTCATCGAAAAATTACTCACTGACATACAACCAGCAGGAATCTTCGCGATGCTTGTTCCAGATGAAAAACGAAAGCGTTACTGTCTATTTCTAGCAGTGGGTCGCGAACCGCTGCATGATCGAGAAGAAAAGAAACCGTGCGAGTTGGTAAACCGTCTCGAACAACTGCTGTGCGAAAATATCTACTATCGTCAGGCACGCCAGCTCGGTCAGCTTGATTCAGCCACAATCATCCGAGAGAGATCAGAGGATTGCTTTCTGGAACGGTACCAGCAGTTGTGCCGCCGACATGGGATTCGGGCAGGTGACATGAAGTTGGTGGCATTGGAGACAAATCCCAAGAAGGCACGTGAGTTTCTTGCCGCCGATTGAAAAAGAAGCGGACGCAGCAAATCGTGAGAAGCCAACCCGTTAAGACGTCAATGAGGTAATGTTGTTGTAGCGCCAGTATGGAAATGGCTTCCAAAAAAGCCCACCTCCATAAACATGACGCAGTGTCTGGGGATGCGCCGCCATTGATCGCGGAAACCGCCGCAGACTGCCGCGGCAGGTCAGCATCCACGCCGTCTTGATTGAGTAAATAACTTTCATGAAGAACACGACTTGATGGTAGTAGGCATGTCAACGCGGTTTCCGATCACGCGAAAGGCGCTCCGTTTCAAATTTTCTCGCGTGAGTGGTGCCAAACAACACAGTTCATCCCCCTCGGCGTGACCTGGGTTTGCCGCGTGAAAAAAAGCCACTGCTTCGTCTTTCAATCGACTCTCCGTGACCGTGGCAACCTGGGGTCGCAAACGACAGCCAGTGAGATCCGAACGCACAATGCCTCGTTCTCGACAATAGCGTCTTCCAAAACGTTGCACTGCCATCGTCTCGATCAGCTGTGTTGCCCACATCGGTGTCGAAACATTCGCTCGCGGATAAAATTCACGAAAGAAGACAGGCAGGAATCGATACGTTTTATATCCTTTCGAAATCAAGAACCAATACAAAGCGCACTCGGGGTTCTCATCGATCAGCGATAATGCCAATCGCCCCCATAATGATGACACCGGATTTCTGGCCCAATATCGCGAATCAACGATCGTATCGCCCGAAAACAGTACCCCAAGATCGTGGTCACCGGTTTTCAGGACAACAAAAGACTGTGTCGAAAAACCGAGCACCCTGGATGTTCGTGGACAGCGAGCGGTGATCACCCAATCCTTACCTGCCAGGTCAAGCTCGAAGTCTTCGCGACGCACGTTTTCGTAATACCGCTGCATCAATGCAAACATCTGTTCCCGATCCAAATCGGAAACCTCGTCGATACGGCAAGTTTCTCCCGTCAAACGCATCAAGCATTACTTTTCATATTCGAGGAAACTGGGACCATGGCGCTCACTCGTGTTTACACTCTACCCGCTACAAGCACCCGAGTTCCAGATAACACGGACCATGACCACTCATTTTCATGAATGTCTCTTTGCGATTCAAGTTGACAGCGTATAGCCGCGTTCTGTACTCGCCGACAGCTTGTACTCGCATGGCGGACAGCAGTGGATCATCGTCACACAGTCCCATCAACAGGCAGCCAGCGCTGGCTGGCGCCATTCGTATCAACTGGTTCAACAGCATCACAGCGTGCTTTGCACACTTGACCATCGGGAACGCGACATAACAACAATGCAGTGGCTGACCAACGGCGGGCAACTGAATTCCGCCGCTAAATTTCGACCAAAAGTTAAGGAACGGTCGGAACGATCCAATCGCATTTGCGTAGCCGCGAACAATGGTTTGACGAAAGGAGTGTTGGTTCCAGAATCCGGCCGCGCCCACGATACGCCCACGCACTCTGATGACCGCGATCGAACCGACACTCATCTCTCGAAACGTTCCCGAGTTCTGGAAATCCGTATGTCCATAAACCGGTGCAAAGTTACGCTGCTTGGCGAACTGATTGATAAAGGCGATCAACTCACCGAGGTCGTTCCGGTTGGACAACATCGACACGCTTGCGTTTCTATCGCTGGCGCCGCGGATTCGACGAATCGGAAACACTAATGTGTTCAGTCCCGTGATAAAATGATATTTGGGCAAACTCGGACGATTCTTGGTCAATGCGTCAAGTGCGTCATGGTTCCCTTCGGCGATCGTGGTCAGATAGTAGTCTGGTCGCAGCGGATCCACGTCATGTAATCTCTGCACAAATTCATAGCCACGAGCCAATAACCCCCGTCGGCGTGCGTAAGGCATGAAACGCAGGCCGCTCAGGTATCCGATCCGTTTGGGTACTCCATCGACATGGACCGGACGCACTGACCGAGTTGCGACGCCGACAACCTCGTTTCGTTTCGCATCGCGACAGACAACCGCTTGCCAGTTGTTTCCCAGCACAGCGTTGGACGCAAAGAAACTTGGATCGCGTTGAAAGCTCACAGTCACGCTGCCGGACATTGGCGTCGCGGCCATGACTCGACGAATCGCTTCATCATCGGCGGGCGTTGCCAATTCAAAACTATAGCGTGTCAATCAATTTCTCCTGAACCAACTCAGCTGCGGTCGACTTATCGTGAGCGGCCAGTAATTGACCTTGCCAATTTGCATCACCAAGCGGCAAGCCGTTACGCCCCTCAACATCTCGTTGATGCATCGTGTTAATCATCAGGAAATTCATAAACATCCACGGGTCGCGCCAATTGACACGGTGTGTTGCGCGCTGCCCAATGCTTGGCCAACTGTAAAATTCGCGGCGAGCAGCAACGCACATGTCCGCCAAGTCTTCCGCACTCATGTTCATCGGACGAAACGGGATCATATTGTACTGATATCGATCGTCATTCCACCACGCATCGTACAACAGTCGCTGTTCGCTCTGCATCCGCTGGTAAAGCGGCGTGCCTGGAAACGGCGTAATGTGATTGAATGCCGCGATGAACAGTCCTTCGGATCTCGCGAATTCCATTGTCTCGCGAAATGTCTCGGGCGTGTCATGGTCATAGCCAAAGATAAAAGTGCCATATATCCGCAACTTATGTTTGCGGAAATTTTGCATTGCCTGTTTCGGCCCACCCTGCATCAGATTGAAACTCTTGTTCATCTGTTTTAGTGCCATTGGATCAAGCGACTCGAAACCAACCAAGACACCCTGACATCCACTGCGCCGCATCAAATCCAACGCTTCTTCGTCGTAGGCAACATTGATAGCGGTTTGGGTAACCCAGCGAATCTTCAGCGGGATCAGCGCTCGCATCATCTCCTTGGCCGCTTCCAAATTGGATGTCAAGTTGTCATCGATAAAGAACACCATCTGGCGCCGCCGTCGAATTTCGCTAACTTCGCTTAGCATCTGGTCGATCGGGCGATGGGTGTGAGTTGAATGAAAAAACGACTGGATTGCGCAGAAATCACATTTAAAACGACAGCCACGCGCAAATTCAACAAGACGAATCGGCAGGTATCTCTTACCAACAAAAATCGAACGATCGGGATTCACCGACCGTGCCGGCCGCTGATCCGAACGGTAAACCACTTGGTTTGTCCCACAGCGAAAATCCTCAATTACCTCTGGCAAAATCGTATCGGCTTCGCCGATCACGATTGCATCGCAGTACTGCAGCACCTCTTCGGGACACAGCGTAGCATGGAAACCACCCATCAAAACCGGCACACCACGGCGACGATAATCACTGGCGATCTGGTAGGCACGTCGCGCCGTGTAGGTTTCCACACTAATCGTGACCAAGTTGGTTGGTTCATCAAATGGAATCGTCTCCAACCGATCGTCATAGAATCGCCGCTCCACATCTGCAGGCAATAGCGCGGCGACTGTGGCGGCAGAGATTGGTTCCATCTGCCATGTCCGAATGTAGTTCTTCATCCCTGGATAGCGGCCGACACAGGGGTGAATGATCGTGATGCGAAACGTCGAGGGTTTTACGGGATTCACGCATTCTCTCCGATCGCGACCAACCGGTCTTGCGGTTGTGATCGCCGACAATCTGGTCGAGACGCTCCGAACATCCAATCGCAATTATAAAATCGCTTCAAATTGCGTGCGTAGAATCGATAACCGACATTGGTAGTCAGTGCGACATGGAATGGTGCTTTCGTATTTTTGAGTCGCCGCGCAATGCTTCGCCATCGGTAGGCATACCGCCATGCTTGTTCATTGCCGCGTGACAAAGCGTCGACCGACATTGATTTTGGTTGGAACACAACATGCTGTCCGTCGTACAACTCCCAGTCACGTGTCAAGATTCGCTCCTCCGCGTCCAATTGCCTGAACAAATCTGTTCCCGGAAAAGGCGTCACAATGGCAAACCTTGGCAGATCAATGCCAATGTCAACCGCCATTTCTGCAGTCTCTTGAAACACGTCTTCCGTATCGTGATCCATTCCAAACACAAAACAGCCCTGCAAAGCGATCTTGCGATCATGTAGCAGTTGCACAATCTTGGTATAGCCCTCCGGATGATTGAATCGTTTTCTTGATTGCTCCAAATTCGCGGGGCGAATCGATTCCAGCCCCATGAGCAAGCCACGACAACCGCTGCGCGCGGCCAAATCCAACAGTGGTAGGTCCTCACACAACAATGTTGTTGCCAAACCGTACCACTGGATTCGCAGTGGCAACAATGCCTCAAACAACTCCCACGCGTAAGCTCGGTTGGCGATCAAATTTAAATCCACAAAGATTGCCCGTCGGGCACCACGACTGCAAATATCCGCGATCACTTCGTGGACCGGTTTTTGGAGCGGTCTTCTTCCCCACGCCGACGGAACGACGCAGAACGAACAGTTGTGAACGCAGCCGCGAGTTGCCTCGAAGACGTCCGCCGTCAGAAATCTGCGCTCGGGCAACACACTGCGATCTGGCAGTGGGCGATTTGATAAATCCAACTTCGGTGATTGTATGTACCGGGGTTGCAACTGACCTCGGGCATGATCTTTCAGTAGTCGCGGCCATTCATCTTCGGCATAACCAACCACAATGCTATCCGCGTGTCTCTGAGCATCGTCGGGAACCAAAGTCACATGCGGACCGCCCAAGACAACGGTTTTTCCCCTGCTGCGAAACTCTGCCGCCATCTCATACGACCGTCGCGCCGTCCCCGTAATCACGGTCAAGCCAATCAAGTCCGCGTCGATATCAAAATCAACCTCCTCGATTCCTTCATCGACGCAAGTGACTTTGGCTGATAATTCCGGTGGGACGAGGGCAGCCAACGTTGGCAATGTCAGTGGCATGTACCGTAGTGACTTGCGAAAGATTCCACTCTTTCGGTACAGCGGGCCTTTCGGTGAGATCAAAGCGATATGCATGCGATAAGTCATGAGTGCTCGTTCAGCAATTTTTCAGGAGTGCATGAATTTTTCAGGAGTGCATGGGCATCCAAGAGCCCATTCTTTCGGCGATCAGTGCGCCATCACACAGGAATCGGACAACAGCTCGACCAGTTTGGCCACGATCGCCGACTCGTTTCGCCCTGAATTCAGGTAGTGATCGGCTCCCCAAAATGGGATCACGGTTCCAGGCATCACAAGGAAATCGTCTAGCATCACGACGCTGTCGTTTGGGCCGCGGTCGCAAAACCTTTGGTGCCACAACCTGGACCGCCGACACGACAGATGATGGCGCAGCGGAAAACCGACAAGATGCAAGCATGGAAATGTTCTCGGCGGCATTGACTTCGTCAATGGTGAGCCAATCGTTCGTAAATCCTTGATCGCTTGTCGATCGGCTCCATGACGCCAACACATAAAATGGCCAACCGGTTTTAGCCACCAACGATCGATCAACCAGTCGGCCATCCTGGTACCGTGAACAACTCCGCTGACGCTAACCCAGCCGCACAGACGTTCGAAAAGGTCGCCGCGCAGCGCAGCCCCAATCCTGGCATCGGACGTACCCTTGCTCAGCGACACCAAAATCACACGCCGAGTGTCAATGCGTTCCTCCAGAAATGAGTTGATGATCGCTGCATTTTCGGTGAGTGTCCCCAAACTCTCGGTCGGAATCACCTGACAGTCCCAGCCTCGCTCTTCGGATATCCGCTGTAAGTCGCTTCCGTCGCCGCCAACCTCAGGATGCTCCTTGTAGAACGCACCTGGTACGATGGCAATCTGCATCGGACGCGTGTCAGACTTGGCTTGGCCCACGGGTGCCGATGCCAACAGTTTGGACTCAAAATGGACATACAGCAGTGCCGTCGCAATATCGGTTCCCATCGCCGCGTTGACCTGGCAGACAGCCTCGCGGTCAAGCTGACTGCCTAACGGCGAGTACAACCGTCGCGCCCGATCGATGATCGGTCGATCGAGTCCGTCAATCATTCCTAGCAGAGCTTGCATTGTTTTAGGGTTAATCCGATTTCCGCCCCAACATTCGCCCCAGAATCCAGCCGAGGAAAACTCCCACCAGACCACCAATCACACCGCCGATGATCGCGGCACTGCCCAGATAGGCCTTGGCCGTATCCAATAGAGGGTTGTCAAAAATGTTTGCGGACACATGAAAACTGGCAACTTTCCATTGGGCCTCTTTCTTGACGACCGTGGCGGTCCACTTGCTGTTGAGCGCAAACTCGCTGCCATCGGCTAAGGAAAACTCATCGGACAATGTTCCTCGAGCGACAGCAGTATTGTCTTCATAAAGCACTGACTCAGCATCGACTTCGACGGTGCTGGAGATATCGTTGACGACGCGGGAGTCGCCGTTCATCATCCGGTCAAAAAATTCTCTGAACTCTTGATGACCCTCATTACGCTCACCGTTCTGCCAGGTGATCACTACGTCATCCGTAACCTCCTGCAACATTGCCTCCATATCCCGCTTTTCGTAGGCCGAAATCAACCGATTCCGGAGTTCACGCAGCGCGTCGTGGATTTGCTCGTCCTCCGATGAGGAACCGCGGGACTCCGAACTCGGCTCGCCCGCTTGTGTCGGATTTTCACTGCTTTTGGTTGACGTCGCGGCGCCGCCAGCGTCCTGGGCAGACGTGGCTCCCCCCAACCATGCTCCCATGAGCAATCCGGCGAAAAGAAAATGTAATAGACGATTCATGATTTATTTCCTGAGTTGCTACGCGCGGTCACCCGCATCAGCCATTGAAAGTAGTCAGCAAATTGCGCGTCGATCTCGATGAAGGAATGCGGGCTGTAATTCGTCCCCGACAACCGATCGATGTCTGACCGCAAGAAGTTCCGAATCAACGTTCGACGAACGGCAACACGGAGTGGATCCAGCAATCGTCTTTGAAAGCTGCCTGCGCTGGCCCGCGCCATGATCGTACCATGAACGAGAGTCCGATCCGGGGTTAAGGGAACAATCGAAAGCATGCCAAAGCTTTCTGTTCTGGCGAGGGTCGCATGGGCAAACACCATCGTGCTGCACCAATCCGTGATCTGCAATCGGACGGTGCCTCCTCCAACGTATTTTGTAAGGCGATCACCAATCGAATCGCCTGCAATCTTGAAGTGGCAGACCGTTCGATGAGCCAACGGGTCTGGGTAATCGACTTCGGGCAATTGCAACAATGTACGATCATGCGCGATAGAAAAGTGCTGAGTATCGACCGCGTTCGCCCCGAGCATGTACCAGGGACAATGGACCGTTTCGATAAACGGCTGTGCAGCGACCAGGTCGTCGGGTGAAAGCGAGTCAAAAAACGGCAAAGGGAAATCTGGTTTCGGGCCATTGAAAAAGTAGACGTACCCGTGACGGACGACCGCCGAATAGTTCGCCTGATGCGCAAAAGACGGGATATTGTCAGTCGCCGGAATGTGCGTGCAGCATCCATCGGTTCCGAACTGCCAATGATGGAGCGAACACTGCAGGGTTTCACCCACCACACGACCACCCGCCAATTGAGATCCCATGTGAGCACAACGGTCTGACAGCACGCCAGGTTGGCCTGACTCGGTCAGGAACCCAACCAGCGATTTTCCGACCAGTTGCTTTGATACGGGTCCGCGGGAGAGTTCCTTCACGCTGCCGAAGTAATACCAAGCAGGTGGATACTGAATGGTGGCCAAGTTTTGAAACAACGAGGTTTCGTCGACGGAGTCAGCAGCTTTTGCTGTCGTCGGTGAAGACCTGCCGCTAACTTGCTGGTTCGTTTTCATTCGAATCATTGTACCCGAGTCGACATCTGACATTTGCAGGCCAGTAGGCGGCCTCGGAAGGTTGCTTTGCCCTACATTGAGGACCTGAGCCCGAAACTATCGGAATACTACGCGTCATAAAACACGAATTCCAGATTTTCCAGTTGAGAATCCAATGTACAAGCCAACCGTTAATGAATTATTGGTTGGTTACACCCCCGAGATTCTATTTCACCGACAATTTTGATGGTATTACCGCGTGGACTGAACGACCGTGCCTGCCGCTCGTCATCAAAATGCTCAGCGACAGACTTTCTTGCAGCAACACCAACGACCAGATCGTCGGTGCCCTGCCCGATGTCAGTCGTCGCATAACGCGGACTGTATTCGATGATCGGCTCGAACTGGTATACTTAGTCAAACACACACGCAAAGCCCCCACTCCAGCAAAAATGATGGCCGCCGATTCCGGGACCGCAGCGCCGACTACCGATCCACTTAAATATCCCATTCCAGTTCGCTGGAATCTTGGGATCGTGGGCGTGCAACTGGCCTCGTGCGGACTGGTCTTTTACGCGACTTCGTTGGCCACGCACTGGTGGCAGTTGATCGGGCTGGCGATCATTTTTGCAATTCTGGGCAACTCCATTTATTCAATCATTCATGAAGCCGAGCACGGAATTTTGCATCCCAACGGGAAACTCAATGATGCCATCGGTGTTGGGATGGCCTTGTTGTTTCCGGCCTCCTTTCATTTGATTCGCCAGGGTCACATCGGACACCATCGACGTAATCGGTCGGACGACGAAGCATTTGATTTGTACTATGACGGCGACAGGCCATGGCTAAAGTATTTGATCCTGTACGGAATCCTCACCGGATTCTATTGGATGTTGGTAGTGCTATCGAACGTGATCGTTGCCTGTGCGCCGGCGCTTTTGAGTCGCCGCTTTTTCGAGTTCGATCGACCGTCGGTTGCATTCATGGAATCGCTGAATCCAAAATACATGCAATCGATCCGACTGGAGGGTTTGGCGGCCTGTGGCTTGCATGTTGCAATCATCTGGCTAATGGACATACCGCTACTCAGTTATGCGGTCGTCTACTTTGGATTTGGTTCGACCTGGTCGGCAATGCAATACGTGCATCACTTTGGCACGGAAAGGCATGTTTTGCGAGGCTCTCGCAACCTTTGGTTATTCGGTCCGATTGATTGGATTTGGCTGCATCACAACTGGCACCGTGAACATCATCTGCGACCGACTGTGCCCTGGATTTACTTACCGGAACTTGCTGAGAATCCGGAGGACCGTCAACGTGATTTTCTCATTTGGCATTACCTCAAGATGTGGCGTGGTCCACGAAAATCGGAACAGAGGGTCGAAAACAAGTTTGCCGGGAAGATTATCCATTGAGTGATGCCTTCGCACGACGAATTGAACCTCTGGCGCCAGGCGTGAAACTCTTTGCGCTGCCACGCGGTGAGCAATTGCGAAGGTGCTTGCTGTGGACAGTCGCGGTCAGCGTTTCGTTCCTCTTTGTTTTCTTTTTGAGCGACTCTATTACTGCAAGTCGGTCATTTCGTGTTCGTCTGGACTTTGCGTTTGAGCATCGACTCCCCTTCGTTCCGGCGTTGACGCTCGTTTATTCGTCGCTGTATGCGATGTTCGGCGTGGTCGCCTTCACACTGAACACTAACCGTGAAATCGATGCTTTTGGCTGCTTGCTGGTGCTGCTTTCGTTTGTCGCAGGCATCGGCTTCCTGATCGTGCCAGCTGAGCTTGCCTTTGTGATTCCCGCAGACAAAGGCAGATGGGCAACCGCATTCGAATGGGCCGACCGATGCAACCTGACTTATAACTTGTTGCCGTCGTTGCACGTTGCCTATGGAGTTGCGTGCGCCGAAACGGTTCGGCAAAAGCAATTGCTCGCCGCGGCGTGCTTGCATGGTTGGGCTTTGGCGATCGCCGCTTCAGCATGGCTGACGTACCAACATCACCTCGTCGACTTGGTCGCGGGATATCTGGTCGCGTTGGTGTTGTGTGCGATTTGGTACCGCTCGAAGCCAACTTCCTAGCCAATACCAAGAAGCGTGCCACCTCGCATTGAGACGCTCATGCCAACGGAAAAGCACACGTTCACGTTCGATCTCTGAGAGCACGCCTCGGTCTCGAGTACCACGTCTACGATTAAAGACCGAAACCAGAACGTTGACGAGCCAGTAAACGCATCTCGTGCAGTAACGCCGGTTCATCATCCGCCCTTGACTAAATTTCCGGTTTGCGACTTCCCTGCGGGTTGGTCAACCTGAGGTGGGAACATGTCAATTGGTCCGAGGGAAAACTTCTCATCACCTCGCCCAAGACAAAGCGATACGGCAAGCATCAACGAAGGATCCCGTTCTTCCCCAGACTTGAAACAGAACTAAAAGAACACTTTGAACTAACGGGAGCCCAGAGCGAATTCGTCATTGAGGACATAGCTTTGCGATCAAAACGCTCAAACCTTCGCACGACCTTCCATCGTATCCGTGAGTGGACAGGTATTCCGATTTTCCCAGGCCCTTTTCGTAACCTTCGATTGTCGGCAGCCAATGATATTTGCCGCGCTGGATTCACCATGAAGGTTCTCACCGAGTGGTTTGGTCATGACATGGCAACAGCACTGAAGCAGTACCATCAAGTGATGCCCGCTGACTTTGAACGTGCAAGGTCAGTCGCCCCATTCAAGCAAGCTGAAAAAGCGACGCCAGCACTCCCGAGAATGGGCAAGCACCCATTAAAAAAGGCATTAAAAACAGCGTAGAACACGGAAGTTACCAACGCCTGATCACCCGTGGGGTCAAAAAACTCAGCCGAGCACTAAACGCTGCAGAAAGGCGACTTACATATGTTTGACAGGGATACACCTCAGCCGAACCAACGTGCTGTCGACGGCGGTAACCTTTCTGCGATCTTTCTAATCGAAACGCGACAATCCTCGATCGCTTGCTGGCTTGACCACGCAGCTTTACATTCCGGTCACCACCAATGATCGTTTCGGATTTGCCGAACCACCGAGGCGCCGATGAAACTCATTCTTCAACCGTGTCAGTTTATGCTGATCATTCTTGCCGGCTGGATCAATCGACAACAAGAAGTCATCGAGTACCTTCGCACCGAGCATGTCGTTCTCAAAGAGTAGCTCGGCAAGCAGCGAATTTTGCTGACCCATGACCAGCGACGTCGATTGGCAGTCAAAGGCAAGCTACTCAGACGCAAACAACTGTCGCAAGTTGGGACCCTATTCACACCCGACACGATCCTGCGATGGCATCGTCAGTTGGTTGCCAATAAGTGGGACAACTCCAACCAAAAACAGAAGACGAGTGGTCGACCAAGGACGCGACAAGTGATCGTCCACTTGACCGTGAATTTCGCCAAAGAGGATCCGACGTGAGGCTACGACCGTATTAGCGGTGCGCTATCGAACGTCGGCTTCAACGCCTGCGACTCCACCATTGGCAATACCCTCAAATCGCAGGGCATTGAACCCGCACCGACACGCAAACGCACAGGATCGTGGGATACATTCCTGGAGGCGCACTGGGACGTCATGGCTGCGAATGGCTTCACCACTGTGGAAGTCTGGACCAAGGGTGGCCTGACCACATTCTATCTTCTGTTTGTCATGGAATTGAAAACCCGGCGCGTCCACTTCGCTGGCTGCACCACGAATCCGAACGAAGCGTGGATGAAAACGATTGCCCTCGAACTGACCAACCACGAGGACGGCTTTCTCAAGGATAAGAGTTACTTGATCATGGACCGCGATGCGACGTTCAGTAGGTCGATCCGTGCTCGCCTGAAACGCGAAGGCGTGAAGCCAGTTCGCTTGCCACCGCGAAGCCCAAACTTGAACGCACACATGGAGCGAATCTTCGGAACCTTGAAATCTGAGTGTCTTCACAAACTAATTCTTTTCGGCGAGACCGCGACGCGGCGAGGAGTCAGGAGCTACGTCACTCACTATCACACAGAACGGAACCATCAGGGATTAAACAACGAACTGATCGTACCGATGACTCGTCCACCTAACATGGATCCTGAGATCGAAACGACGGAGCGTCTTGGTGGTTTGCTTCGATCGTATCGACGGGCTGCTTACCTCAGCCTTCTAACACGTTCCCGACACAAGTTGTGATTCAACCGATGAGTTCGCTGCTGCGCGGTTTGTTCATTTTGGCTCGGTTTTTCCTCGGTACCGTCCAAACGGGACTCAAGCTCGACCCAAAATTGGGGCTGAGCTAACGACGCTACCTTCGAATTCATCGGCCAACGTGTTCGTTCGATTCTTTTGCCCCCACGCGCATGACTTCCTGTTGCAGTCCGATTGCGTCAAGCTGAACGACATCGACCGAAATCACCTCGTTGGCTGGGGCTTTTAGCCAGCCGCGTGCCGTTGATCGGGGGACTCCGTGTCGAACGGCACATGTGATGTCTTGTGTTGAACGAACGAGTTTCATGAGACGGTGGTCATATGTCTTCTGCGTGCGTGCTTTGGTTTCCATGGCCCCATCTTCGTTCCGGGGCCAGGCAGATCAATCAATTGGATGGATTTGAGTACGGTACGGCGCGAGAGCGCGCGCTGAAAAATCCAGAATGTCGTGACGAACAGCACAGCGGTCGGTCGCACCTGCGACGGTATCGAAATAAACTCGTTGAACAAATTCGTTACCTAACGCGGAAGAACAATTTGGTCATTCGGTTTAGCTATGTGGTGGTTAGCCGATTTAGCGGCGGAACTTTCCCTGAAGAGCTATGCCAGGGTTTGAG
>JBPCVE010000309.1:0-8547 GCA_051010795.1 Rubripirellula sp. | reverse complement strand
GCGATTCTTGGTCGTGAAGCCTGCTACAGCGGTAAGGTCCTGAAGTGGGATGACTTGTTGGCACGTGGACGCGAATTGGCACCGGGTATCGACAACTACACGCTGGATACTCCACCGCCTGTATTGCCAGGTGAAAATGGCTTGTATCCTGTGCCAGTACCGGGCGAGTACAACCCATTCGAAGCTTGATTGATTTAGAAGCTTGAAACGATGCGTCTCTGGAATCGGCTCATGCCGAATCCAGAGACGTTTTTTTATTGGCTTCGCTTAATTTGGCGAGCTGGATCTTTGCGAGGAAAGTGCAGACGCAGATGCGGAGATTCTTCTTCCTCGCTAACTGCGGCCGGGGCACTGCTTGGTGGTGCTTCGACAGAAACAGGAACCACAACACCCATCTCTTCCACTAGCGCTGATCGTTGAGTTGCATCGTGATTCGAATTGTCAGTTCTATTCCGCCGACTGTCGCGCGGTTTGAAAAAACGACCCGCAGGACCAGCTAACAAAGCGGGTAACAAAATCAGGTCACCAGCGAGTGCCGTTGCCAGCATGACCAACATCAATGTGCCGAAACGCTGGGTTGGTGTGAAGGTTGATAAAGCAAAAACGAAGAGCCCAAGACCCCCAACGATGGTGGTTTGAGTCATTGCCGGGCCAACCCTGCGATACGATTGGATCACCGCTTCCGCTCGGCTCATTCCTTCATCCAGATGGGCACGGAACCAAGAGAGAAAGTGGATGGTGTCGTCAACAGCTACGCCCATTGCGACGGATGCCGTCATCATTGTCCCGATGTCAATTTCGATCTTCAGATGGCACATAATGCCGAAGACAATCAGCACTGGAAAGACATTGGGGATCATCGAAACCAGCCCGGCTGCCACGCCATTGGCAATGTTTCCCGGCTTCATCCATCCCACTGGCATACGCCCGGGATTCAGCAGCCAAACCATGACCAAGGCGATCAGTACAAACGCCATCGCGATGGAGTGCGTTAAACTTGTCAACAGCGTTCGCTGTGCCTTGTAAACAACAGGAACCACACCAGTGTAGATCACTTGTATTGGGCCACTGCCATCCACATCAGGGACACGATCTGCGGTTAACTTTGGAGTAATTTTCTTATCACGGATGCTTCTTGCATCAATCAAATTCGCAGACGACTCGAAGTCGTCAAGTGCGAAGACGTCACTTCCCAACCAGACAATCGCATCGAACCGCTCCAGTGATTCGCGCCATTTGGGATTGGATCTCATTGCTTCCGCTTTTTCTGGTGAAACGTCAATCCATTTTGGGGATTCAATCCGTTCACCACTTAGCAATTCAGCAAGGGTCGCAGCATAGGTAGCTTCCTGGTTGATTTCACCGTCAGGCAAAATCAGTTCAGCGGTTTCAAGAGTTTTTGGCCGATCGGGACTGATTACCAGGACTCGTGACTTGGTATCAAGTTTTTTCCGATCCCCATTTTTTTCAGTGGTCAGTTGTCGAAGGATTTCATCGCGAGTGTCATAGGCTCGCAGAACCGGTTCGACAGATTCTCTGAGTGTGGAAATGAATCGCCCGTAATCGACATCCGACAAAGCAGCGACACGAAGGCTGATTCGCCACAGCTCGTTATCGAGAGCCCCTGCTGATTTCTCTAATCGCAGGTAGTCATTTTCCTGCAAGTCACTTCGGCCTGCCAGGATTTCGCGATTGAATTTAGCCCGGATCGGACTGTAGCTGTTGCTGGGGTCTGGCAATGGTGGAAGAACGGTATCCGCACTCATAACTTGGCCAACTACTCCACGACCAGTTTCGCCGAGAGTTCGGTTGACGACCGTACGAATTCGCGAAATAGCTTCGACACGTTCGAGCATGGTTAGTGCTTGGATCGAAGCTTCATTTTCCTGTTGGTCAGCACCCTGCTCGATGTTGTTTTCGGCATCTGCCAAATACTCAGCCTGCATCTCAGGGGGAACTCGGACAATGAGTTCCATGGGAACCAATTTTCCAAAGTTATCTTCCAACCAGCCGTAGTCATGGATGATCCGCGACTGTGGATCGAATAGCTTCAATAATTGAACAGAGGTTCTGATATTCAGAAGGCCAAGAGAACAGACAGCAAGCACCAGAAGGCAAGCAGTGCTGACAAACGCGTGGTGTCCGGTGATCCAGCGGCCAACGGCAGCCCACCAATCTGATAGTCGACTTTCCGGTGCGGGTTGCTGACTGGTCGCGTCATCATCAGAGGCTGCAATTTTGGGTGCAAATACCTGCAAAGCAGCTGGCAGATATGAAAACAAGATGGCGAGCGTCATTAGAACGCCAATGGCCGAATAGAATCCGAAATTGCTGATCGGCGCCAAGTTGCTGGTGAATAGCGAGGCGAGGCCAATCGCCGTTGTCAGCGATGCCAGCGAACAAGGCAAAATGGCATGCCGAAGGGCACGCCCGGGTGCACCTGTTTTTCCGCGGATTCGCACCTCGTCGCGATAATAGTTGACGACGTGGATTGCTCCTGAGATTCCCAGGACATAGACCAGCGATGGCATGCTGAGAAGGATTGCATCCACCTTGCCAGATGTCCACCAAACCATCGCCATGCTGAGCATGGCGGAGCAACCACCCACGATGAATACCATCACCGTGATTTTGATGCTGCCAAAGCAAATGTAAGACAACACAATCCCGAGCACGATACTGTAACCAACCAGCCTTGCCAGCGTGATGGTTCCCTCTTCATCAATTGCCGTATTGTCGACCGGAGGACCACCAATGCGTAGAGGTGGTAAGCCATCTACCGATTCGGCAGATGGACGATTGAACGGTGGTGGTGCCATCGACGGAGGTGCAGCGGGCTGTACACCCGACTCTGCAGCCAATGCCAGCAGACGACCACGAGGTTGGCCCATGATTCCCCGACCCAAAGCATAGGCAAGGTTATCCTTTGCCAAGTCGGTCAAAGTAATGAGAACGCAGGTCAGTCTTGGTGGTGGTTCCACTTCCATCGCATCGTATATCGCATACCACGCATTGGTGCGGTTATTCAGTGTTGCCTGTTTTAGTTCATCAAGCGAAGCGTCATACTCGTCAGCCAGAATTTCGTTGAGGTGAATCTGTACTTGAGCATCGAAGTCTTTGGGCAACTGGTCGCGTTGGCTTTCTGGAAGGGCATCGCGAAATTCTGCAGCTGTCCAATTAAAATCGTCCGAGATGGCAGGGGCAAAGAGTGTTCCTGTTAACCGTTCCATCGCGCGACGGCGGGCCACGGTTGACCGGCGGTCTTCGTCAGTCAGGTCGATGGGCCAGAGAGGCCCACCTTCACGAGCCAATTCTTCCAGAATGGTGTCGCCCGTCTGAACCGAGTGAAAAAGGTTCGCACATATGATCGAGGGATCGTTGTAGAAAGGGTTCTGAAATTGTGTCTTGCTGGGCGATTCACCAAATCCAGTAACAAATGTGCCCTGCAGCTTGTAGGTGCCAAGTGACTTTTTGATTTGACGAACCAAGGCGGCAGGGCCGTTGCTGGGTTCGTCCCATCGATAAAGGTGACCTTTGGGCGTGATGTAATACCACTGACCGTCAGGGGTACTGAGCCATTTCTCCTGTTCTCCTCCCCAGTTGTAAAAGTCGCTTCCAGCCAATAACAGCTGGAGATCATTCCCTACCTTCTTGGCACGCTGGTAACTGTCAGCAAGTTCCAGAGGGAAATCAGCCGAGGGATCAAATGTCTCACTTTCGTGAAGCAGTTTCTGCTCAAGCAAACTCAAACGCTGGTCACCACTAACACAACCAGGCCATGTTGCCAACACAAAGCTTTCACCCGCGAAGTGATCAGCGAACCACTCCAACTCAGCCGTTTCAGGAAAGTCACTGGGAAGCCAGTCTTTGACGTCATTCTCTTTCTGATTCAGGCTCAGTCGAGCTGCTCTAAATCCTGATGGCAGCAAAAAGAAAAAGGCAACCAATATTAGCAGCGCATAACTGATCCCCAATGGGCTACGTCGCTCAAGCAGTGGACGTTGATTCATAGAGGAGCGCTAAGTTGCATGAGCCGACGGACAAGGCTCGGTTTCGATGTGGGGTTTGTCGGTCGGTAAGTTACCGCTGATGTCTCAAGGGGTCTACTTCAAACGGGCTTACCGCTCCGCACAACGGCCTTCGATTTGTCGGATATTCGGGTCACGTCCAGTTTACAGGTATGTCAGAGTTGTTGGCAACGGAAAAAGCTACTCGATGCGAGGCCGAGAAGCCGACTTAGCCGCTATATCTTGCCTGGATTGGCACTTTGTCTGCCCGAAATACCACCATTAGCTGTCTGTCCAGATACTGCGGGGTGAGGCCAACGACAACCAGAGACTCGCAACGAGGTTCATTCCTGCCTACCGGCAGACCCAAGAATTGAACTGTGCAATGGTGGTTTGCAAGCATTTCATCCACGAACTTTGTTGGCCTGAGCTGCTGTTGGGTGGGTCAGATCAATGGCAATCAAGCTCAGCCCGCTGGTTTGACTCGATTGCGGTAGAACCGATTTCCCAGGATTTGTTCCAGCAGAAAAATTGCCAAGGCAAACAGAATGGCCGGCGAGTGCAGCGAGACTCTCTGGGTTGCCTTGTTTTCAGCGAACTCAATGCCTTCGCGGTCAGTGACTAGATTGTATCGTTCCGGTCCAAAAATTTGATCGAGTTGGTCCTCACCCACTCGCTGGAGTGAAAGTGCACTGTCAGGCAAATTCGTTGAAAAACCAGAGCCCGGCTCCAGTCCGCGAATCCAGTAGATGCCAGATCTTGGTGTATCTGTGAACGTGATCCGTTGGTTCGCAGGAGTGACATTGAAAGGAATAGGAGGTTGGTTTGCCGGCGGGAAAATTTGGATTTTCTGTGTCAGGCCTGAATCATCGCTGAACCCATTGGCATCACTGTTTTGGTTGGCTTGGTCCGTGGCGATTATTTTGGGCTGACCGACAAGCAACATGGATTCATCATTTCCACGCTGCGTCAGGTATTCGATGCTTTGTCTTGTCAGCAACCAAGCAGGCCAAGGATCAGTTCCGAACAGTGCATTCCAGCTTCGTGTTTTACTTGACAGCCCTGGAAGTGGTGTGCTGAGAACGAGGGTCCGGCCAGAAGTACTGCCTGATTCGCTGGGGACAATACGTGAAGTCATCGCGGCATGTTCTGTGCCGGCGTATTGAATCAGCACAGTATCCTGCTTCGTTGTCTTTAACTGCCAGTACTGTTGCACACGAAAATCGCTCCATGGCGTGTTGTCGGCGAGCACCGCAGTGATTGGGTTGCTGCCCGCTTTCATCTGGAAAAACGTGCCGGGATCAGGAACTCGCCAACGTCGCACCAAAGTGGGCGTGTATTTCGACTTGATATTCGAACCATTGACGGCTGGTCCCAACGCGACAAATACACCACCGCCGGCAGTCACGTAGTCTGCAATGCTCGTGTCCTCAAGAACATCCTTGGGAGGATCGAGAAGTAGGATGGATTCGAAGTCAGTCAGGCGTACAGCGGGGAGATCAGTGAATCCGATGCGTTCTACCCAAAACTCTGCATCTTCTTCGTCTGACAAACCGGCAGATGCAGTCATGATTTGACTGATGATCAGAGACTCATCCGGATCATCACAGACAAGCAATACCCTGGATGGAGGCAAGACTTGCAGAGTAAAGTATCGACGATCATCGATGGAGATTCCATCGTCACCTACCAACGTGATTTGTCCGTGGTGTATGCCAGTTTCGAGGGCAGGTATTGTCAGTAGCAGTTCGCTGGTTCCACCCTTGGTAACCTGGACGCTCGTTCGATCGACACTTTCGAGTTCTGGCAGAACGACATTTCCATTGCGAATCACTGGTAAGGCGGCGTCGGCTTGGTAGAGTTGCAAGTCCGCTGTGACGGAATCGGTGTCAATGTCACTGAACGATTCGAATGTCAGTGTTGTTGAGACCGAAATGGGCGAGCCACGTGGTGGTGTACGATCTGAGAGTTTTGGAATGGAAAGCGAGCGGTTGAATCCTTCAAAGTTTCCTGTGTCAAAAATGGTCAATGAGATGGCAGGCGTGGAATCCAGCAAGCTCAGCATGCTGTTGTCGTCAATAGCATCGTTCCACGTTGACTCTGCCAGATCGCTCAATAGCAGGATCTGGCGATTGGGTATTTCACTTTCCCGCACCAGCCGTGCTGCAGCATCTAGCCGCGAGGCGATGGATTGAGTTGTTTCTACCGGCTGCAACTGTTCGACTTTGGAAATCGCATTGGCAGTGTCCATGGAGAAAGAAGCCACTTGCGAGGAGCGATCGAGGATGGCAATACGACTGGTGCGCGGTAAACGCGTCACCATCCAAGTTGCGATATCCTTCATCCTTGTGATGCGGTCGTCATCCGGGGTTTTCCACGACGACGAGGGTGAGTTATCCAAGATGATTGCAATGGCCACTGGCTCGATCGAGTCGATCGCTGGTGCTGGGCCTGAGGCATACGTATAGCCTCCCCAAATCAATGCAATGAATAACAGCAGTATCCCAGCAACGCCGAGACCATAGGTTGTGGTTTTAGCCTGCCTACGCGAAAGCGCGATTGTTGCCAACAACAACAAGACAACGCTTACAAGCGAACAGATACCGATCGTCAGCCAGGTGATGGAAAGAGACTGGTGAATCGCCGGTCTCGCCAAGGCAATCGCAAGCATGGCAACAGCAAGAATACGCAGCGCCAGCAGCCACCAGCGACGAACACGTAATCGGCTGCGATTGGAGTCAACACGTTTGGTCAGAAAACGTATCGAAGGAAAAACTACTTTTCTGGGTTCTCGTCGTGCGATCAAATGCAGTACGACCGGGACGGTGATCGCCGCCAAGCCGAACAGTAGGGTTGCATTCAGAAACGTCACGGTGCGTCGCAGTTACAGGCAGTGTGTGGAGGTGAAATGGAATCGTTTGTGGCGTTGTTTCCAACGCCTGATCGTCAGGGACACCGCATGAGTCAATCTGCCGGTGGTTCATCGGATTGCACGCGGTGGCAGTATTGATGGCCTGCTAAAAACGACTCTGCCGCTGAATCAGGTATTCGGTAAGCGCTTTGTCGAAGGGCATGCTTGTGTCGAGTGGAACATAGTCGACTCGCAGATTGTTACAGCCTTCACGATACGCATCTCGAAACGCTTCGATTTGTTGCAGGTAGTCATCCCGGAACCCTGTGGCGTCCACGGAAACTGTTTCGCCACTCTCTGAGTCTTCGAACTGTACCGGTCCCTCATACGGAAAATGGACTTCGGCTTCATCCATGACATGGAACACGATGACGTCATGTCCACCATGTTTGAGCCTTGCCAAAGCGGAGATGATCTCTTCTGGGGCGCCCTCATCGTCGGTAGTGGGTAACAGGTCTGAGAAAAGAATGACCAGGGAGTGTTGCTTCAGCATTGCTGCCAGCTGAATAATGCAGGCAGCCAAGTCAGTTTTTCCAGTTGGTTGCAGCTTGGATAACTGGCCCATGACATCACCGATGTGACCCCGGCGACTACGGGCAGGCAGTCGAGCCTGCATTTTTTCATCAAACGTGATCAAACCCACCGGGTCCTGCTGCATGGTCATCAGGTAAGTGAGTGATGCTGCAAGGCAAGTACAGTACTCAAACTTATTCATTGTTTGCTGTTCGGTGAATCCCATCGACTTCGATAAGTCGATCACCAAATAGGCAGTCAGATTGGTTTCTGCCTCAAAGCGTTTGATGAAATACTTGTCGGTTTTTGCGTAAGCCAGCCAGTCGATCAACTTTGGGTCGTCGCCGCGGTTGTATCGGCGATGTTCACTGAACTGAACTGAGAATCCGTGGAACGGGCTCGAGTGTAGGCCCTGTAAAAATCCTCTCACCACCATGCGTGCGCGCAGATCCAGACGTTTGATCTCCTGCAGCGATTCGGGTGAAAGCAATGCTGTCATTTGTAGATGGGTCCGGGTACTCGTCTTTTATTTTGTCGGCGCGAGTTTTTCCGGTTCAGGTGGGCTGATATCTTCCAGTAATCGCATCACAATGGCATCGGTGTCCATTCCTTCGGCTTGCGCTTGAAAGTTGGTAGCAACACGGTGGCGCAAAACTGGCAATGCGATTCGTTTGATGTCGTCGGGATCGATGCTGAAACGACCATCCATTGCAGCGATGGCCTTCGCACCAGCGATCAGATTTTGTCCGGCACGCGGGCCTGCTCCCCAATCAACCAGTTCCTGAACATATTCTGGCGCGGTGGGATCTTTCGGACGGGTTGCACGCACCAGTTTCGCGGCATAGCTAATGACATAGGGATTGACTGCGATGCTGGAAACCAATTTTTGAATGTTAAGGATCGCCCGTGATGAAAGCACCTTATTAACTTGCACCGATTCACCACGTGTCGTAGCAGTCAGGATCTGCTCTTCTTCGTCTGCTGTGGGGTAACCGACTTTGATGTTGAACATAAAACGGTCGAGTTGTGCTTCTGGAAGAGGATAGGTTCCTTCCTGCTCGATTGGGTTTTGGGTTGCGATTGTGAAGAAGGGTGCGGGCAACTTGTAAGTGTCAC
>JBPCVE010000308.1:0-10131 GCA_051010795.1 Rubripirellula sp. | reverse complement strand
TGTACAAAGCGATGGGAGTGGCGGCACCACGTGAGCCACCCGATGCCCAAGGCATTGCCAATCCACCTTCGACGATTAGTTTGTTCGGGCCTTGCCGAATCGCCAATGCATCGTTGAGAAACGGTGGCCCCAAATGGCAGAAAAAAACTCGTGGTCTTGTATCTGGTATTTCAGGCGTTCCCCGCCAATAGGCGAATACATTGTGGCTGTCCTGAGCTTCCTCAGGATTCAATGAGTGGCCAATGATGTGAGCAAGGGTCGCATAAAGATCGGTCAGGGTCACTATGGAGCGGTTCAGTTTGCCACCTTCAAGAACAGCCGGCCAGGAAACCATCAGGGGCACCCGGATGCCTCCTTCCCATAGCTTGGCTTTCTTTCCTCGCAGTTTGCCACTTTCCTGATTTGGGCCCAGATTGTCTCCAACATTGGGACCGTTGTCACTTGTGAAGATGATCAACGTGTTCTCAACGAGCTTGTGGCCAGGCCATCGTGGGTCATTCGTGGTTTTCAGTGTTTCAAGCAGGTTGCCAAAGACAACATCATTTTCCAGCACCATGTCCTCCCGATCATTCGCAACAGAGTCATCCGAGTAACGACTCTCACCCTTGATCCTGGTTCCCGCTATCTGGTCCGGAACGGCGTAATCCCCATTGGGATTTCGTTGAAAATGATTGGCGTTGGGGACGTAATAGAGAAAGAAAGGTTGTGTTGGGTTGTTTGACTGCCGGGTCAGGAAGTCTTTCGCTTCCTTCAGATACAACGGCCCGAGTTTGCTGAGATCCCAGTCAGGTGCTGACAGAATTTGTCCTTCGCGATTCTTCATTCCGATCAGCTTCATCCGACTGCGGTCAGTGAAGGTGAATCGGTCGTTGCGAATCAGGATGCGTGGCTCGGTGTCGAGTGGATCTTCGGTGTTGCCAGTGACGCCGAAGTATTCGTCAAAACCGTGATGCGTTGGACCATCCAGAATTGGCTTCGTAAAGTCGATATCATGGAAGAAAAAATCTTCTGCCGGCTTACCTTTTCCGTTGTCAAATGACATGCCCACATGGTATTTACCGATACCAGCTGTGTGATAACCGTTCGCCTGTAGCATCTCAGGCAGTGTAGTCAGCCCCTGCTGAATCATCGGCGTGTTGGGGCCGTGAGGCAGCCATCCCTGATACTTCAGGTACGACCGATGAGCGAAACGGCCGGTGAGCAGAGAGTATCGCGTTGCACTGCACATCGAGGCGGGAGCATAACCATCAGTGAATACAATTGCTGATTCTGTGAATTGCTTGAGGTTCGGTGTCCGTAGTGTTTTTTTGACAGGCGGACTGGTTGGAGACAACCGTACATTCAAATAGACACTGGTATCACCGATTCCCATGTCGTCTGCCATCATGATCAAGATGTTGGGTTTCGCCGGCCGGTTGGTAGCATCGACGGTGTCAGATTCCACCGTGGCAACGTGATCGACTGCGAAGCAGGAAGGATCGCTGATTCCAGTCAATAACAGGACGGCTGTCACTCGCATAGCGGTCAGTGGAAACTTTGTATTCAGGAATTCCATAAGGCTCATGTCAGTGTTTTTCATGATCGTTATTTATCTTGATTGATTTGGTCTGGTTCATCTCAGACAGGTCAATTCGTTGTGTTTGTTACGGGTGGTATTTCAGCCAATCTGTTGTTCAGTTTTTGCTTCAGATCGGCAGCGACATCGGAGTATTCAGGATCGTTGTAAAGATTGTTGTATTGCTTGGGATCATTCTCCATGTCGTAAAGCTCTGCTGTTTTTCCATAGTCAAGCAAAGCCCATTTGCGTTCGCGATACAACCTGCCCTTGCCGCTGCAAAGGATCGAGTTCCTCACCTCATGCGACGGGTCCTGCAGCATGGCGGATATATCCAAACCTTGAATGTTGTCGGGGATACTGAGTCCACAGAGTTTGGAAAGGGTCGGATACAGATCGAGCAGTTCTACAAGTGATCGACAGCGAACTGGGGCGTGACCCGGGACACTCACAATCAACGGGACGCGTGCAGATTCTTCGTGGATACTTACCTTGGACCACAGGTCGTGTTCTCCGAGGTGATATCCATGATCACTGGTGAAAATGACAATCGTATTTTCTCGCTGACCACTTTCATCCAATGCCTTGAGCACCTTGCCAGTCATCTCGTCAATGAAACTGACAGACGCGTAATACGCACGAATCAATCGCTTTTGTTGCTCCAGATCCATTTGCAGGTTTTGCGAGGTGCGTCGGTTACCAGCATTCATGGGAATGTCATCCCAGTCTCCAGCCACTTTCGGCGGTAGTGATATTTTTTCGATCTGATAGGGTTCGAAGTGCTTGCGAGGCGCGACCAGGGGAACATGCGGACGCACGAATCCTACCGCAAGAAAAAATGGCTTGTCGAGATTTTTGTATTGGTGGATCAGCTTGACCGCTTTCGCAGCGGTTTTGCCATCAGAGTGGATCAAGTTATCCCCGTCAGCTTCTACCACCGAGAACCGATTACCCCCGGCGGCCCCTTTTTTAAGCCTTTCAGGATTGTTTTGGAGCGTTTCCCCTGTTCCTGGAGCCTTGGATTCCGGACCAGGGCTGTTGAACGATTCATCCCATGATGCGGGGTCATCCGCGCCATCTTTCCCAGAACCAATATCGGTGGGAACACCCATATGAAAGACTTTTGAAATCCGGGCAGTGTGGTAGCCATTCTTTCGGAAGTGCTGCGGCCAACTATCTTTGTCAGGGCCAACCTCTTTGCGACCGCTCGTATAGCCAGTGGCTTTGGTCGCGACGGGGTAATATCCGAACAACATGGATGCACGGGATGGTCCGCAAATGGTGGCTTGGCAATAGGCACGCGAAAACAGTGAGCCCCTCGATGCCAGTTCGTCGATATGGGGTGTTCGGCAAACATCGTTCCCGTAGCAGCCAAGGGCGGTTGCGGTCAGATCATCCGAGATGATCAGCAAGACATTGTCGGGTTGGGATGTCGATTCTTCAGCCAGTAGTCTGATCGCTGGGACAACAAGAAAGCCGATCAGCAAATAGATAGAGTGTTTCATTTGCTTTGCCCGGATAACTCCAGGATCGTTATGTTTCTGAACTGCACCGGATCACCATGCCCGCAAAAGCAGATGTACCCTGTCCGGCGTTTCACGCCCTTGTGCTTGGGATACTTTGACATCAGCTCATCCAGATTGGCATCAAGGATGGTCGTGCCATTGAGTTCGACCAGAACCTTGGCACCATGAACCGTCACTTTTTGGTGATTCCACTCTCCCACAGGCTTTAGAAATCCACGTTTTGCTGCTTGTAACTTATACAGAGAGCCATGGTATTGGGATGTTTTCAATTTTGAATATTTTGGATGGCTGTTGTCCAGAATCTGCAACTCCATGCCGGCGCCCGATGGACGACCCTGGCCGGGATAGTGAATTCCCAAGCCGTTGTTGCCACGTGGTGGCAACAGAAAGTCAAACTCAAGAATGTAGTCTGAATACTGTTTCTCGGTGCGTAGTACTTTACCCCGGCAAATGAGCTTGCCATCGTTGACCTCGTAGTTGGCACCCGTCCAGCCAGTCAGATCCTTGCCATTGAACAACTTGACTGGTTCATCCCCAGATACCGATGAGCCAAGAAGGATCGCGGTGATGATCGCGGTTGGGATGATCGTGGTTGGGATGATTTTCAACGCTGAATCCTTTTTGGTACGGGGTGAGGGTCACCATCCAGTCAGGGAATGAATGGCTGCCGTCATCAGGCAATGTCGAAACCAGATCCGCTACAGTTCCCAGCCTGAACGGTAGTCACCTTTGACAAATGAATTGGCATCGTCATTGTTGGTAAACCTGAGAGCTGCACTGTCCCAGTTGAGTTTCTGATTTGGGAATCGCACGGCAATGTTACCTAGCAGGACAGTTTCTGTGAGCGGCGCGGCAAAATCAAAGGACGCGCAAGCCGGGTTGCCTGTTTGGATTGCTTCATGCCAGTTGTCGAAATGCCCACGTTTTTCGATAGCTGGCATCTCGTAGCCGGTCAGCAGATCATCAGGAAAAACCATCGGCTTGCCACCATGGGGTAGCACGATCGCTCCTGATTGACCCACAAATAAGGTTCCCTGGTTGGGTAACTTCAAGCCTGAAGGAAGGTATTTCGAAGTCGAAAGTAATGGCCGCCCGGCACCTCCGTCCTGCCAGAAATAGGTCAGCGTTTCTGTGGCAGTGTATTGGTTTCCCGTAAATTCGTATTTGATTTTGTTGGTGGGTTGCCATGTTTCGGTGTTGGGTTTGATACCCGAACTCTGGACTGAAGCAGGCGGTGCAACCTGTAGAGCTGACACCATGGGTTCGAAGATATGAATCCCCATGTCACCGAGCGTCCCAGAGCCAAAATCGGTCCACCCTCTCCAATTCATGGGCTGATAGATTTTTTCGGCATACGGTCTCGTAGGTGCGACCCCAAGCCAGAGATCCCAGTCCAGTCCTGCAGGAATTTTGTCCGCGTGCTCGGGCCTGCCTTCCTTCGGTCCAGCCCATCCTTTGTGGCTCCAGCCATGCGCCTCTTTGATTTTTCCAATCAAACCACTTTGAATCATTGCCACAGCGGTTCGATGGCCGACTGTGGATTGATTTTGTATTCCCATCTGCGTTGCGACTCCGAGTCGTCGGGTTTCAATCAGCAGGGTGCGTGATTCATGGATCGTGTGAGTGAGTGGTTTTTGTGTGAATACATGCTTGCCAAGCGTTGCTGCGGCAAGCGTTGGCAACGCATGCATGTGGTCTGGCGTCGAGATGGTGATGGCGTCAATGTCCCCACTCTCGTCGAGTAGTTTTCGCCAGTCCTGATACCGACGGGCTTTTGGCCATTGTTTGGCTGCGACTGCATATCCACCTTTGCGACTGCTCACGCCAGTCATGACATCACAGAAAGCAACCAGATTATGGCCTTTCGCAGCGCCGTTGACGTCCGCCCACCCGCGGCCACCAACGGCGATGGATGCGATGTTCAGCTTTGCATTGGGCGACCTTGCGCTAAGGATGTCCGGTGCAGCGAAGGAACCCACGGCGGCGGTTGCAGCACTATGTTTCAGAAACGATCGGCGGGACTGATTCATGGTCGTAGATCTCCAAGGCATTGTGTCCAAAGCTTTGTGGGTTTATCCCTGTACTGATGAAACCGTGTTTCTTCTGGTTCAGCAGATATCGCCTTGGTTTTGGCGGCGATTTGGACGAGGCGCGATCCGGCTTTGAGTCCGTATTATTTGGCCGTTCGACCAGGGCCCACCAAGGCTTTGTTGCTGGGATGAAAACTGACGTTCATGAAGTCATCCTCGAACGCTAGTTCGTTTTCAATTCTTCAAAGCTGCCAGTTGTTTCCTGACCATCGCAGATTGCTTCGCATCCAAAATTTGCCAGCAGGCGAGGCCGTTACCAACGAGGTCCCACTCGTCGAATTCCCATACCACCTTTTTATTTTTTGTGATCTCGAAAATCTGTGGATTGTCTTCGCCCGCGTGACAGTTTCCTGCCACGATATTTCCATTGGGCAACTCCTGCAACGCAGTCATCCAGCCAAGCGAGATCTCAGAATCAGGAATTGTCTTGGAAATTTCCCAGACGACCTGTTTCTCAGGTGTTACTTCAACAACGCTGTTTCCACTGCCGGAACAGATCATGGTATTCCCATTCTTCAACCGAATTGCGCCAAACACCCGGGTACCAATCTCGTATTCCCAGACCACATTCCCATCGGCATCGTATTCGGACACAACTCCCGGGTTCTCTGCGCAAGCGAGGTAGTGACCATTGTCAAGAATTCGCATCAATCGAGTCCTCTTGCGACCGCCCTCCCCTAGCGGTACTTGCTTGACGAGTTTTCCATCCTTGTCGACATGAATGATTCGGCCGACGTTGCTTTCCACGATGACGGTTTCCCCGTTACCCAGCCGATCAAAGGCGTGGACATCTACTTTCTTGCCCTCATTGCCATTCATCGTGGCACTGTCGTATTCCCAGACCACTTCTTTGCCAAGCGTGATCTCTTGTGTTTTTGTCCACGAGTCATGAAACAGAATATTTCCGCTGGGCAGCAGGTGGACATCATGGTGTCCCGTGTGCCCTTTCTGGGGACCCGCCGTGTTGTGTTTCCAAAGCACGGTGCCATCTGATTCACAGATTGCCAGAACGTTGTTTCCATAAGATGCGCCGACGAGGACCAAACGGTCATCTGCGTCCGCGGAAACGGCAAGACCAGAAACAAGGCAGGTGGCAAAAACGAGGGTAGCAATAGTTTTCATGGTAATGACAACTTCCAGGTAACGACGGAGGGGGATGTGGGAGATGGCTTCAATGTAGAGAATCGGGATACCATTCATGTCCCATTGGGATATTTGAACGTAAGCGAGTCGATGGTACCGGAGAATCGGTTCGGTGTTTTGTAGTTGCCGACTGGTTGGAACAGGTCGGCACCGATTTGAATGGAGTTATCTGGCTCTTGCTGCATGATACCCGCTTCCGCCTTCCCAACGAGCTTGCCGTTTACTTTTAGATACATCTCGCCGTTGGGATTCCATTTGGCTTCGAAACTGGCGGGACCCTCATGGACCACGTCGGATCGGATCATGGTGGACTTGCTGTTCACGCGGGCGACAAAACAGATTTGCCCCTGGTCGAGATAGACGCTGTACCCTGCTCGATTGCCGCCGTGAGCGAGAATGACTCCGGAAGAGGAATTTGGGTGAATGGTTGCCTTGATTTGTAGCGATCGGCCGCCAGCCACTTTGGGTACTCTGAATGCTGGCAGGCTGAGCCAGGCCTTTCCGTTCAACTGAAGTGAACCAGTGTCACCGGTAACACCATGATTCACAAAACGAAGGAGTTGGTTACTGGCTGGAATCGCGATGGTCGGTAGCGGTGCAGTCAATTTCGCCTCGTCGTTGTAGGTAAACCCGAGATCGTTTGCCCACTGGGAAATTTTTGAGGCCATTGCCAGTGCGCGTTTTGATTGACTGGAAAGAAGATTGGTCGTCTCACCTTCATCTGCTTCAAGATCAAATAGTTGCGCTTCGCTGCCATCAGGGTTAATCAGGAATTTCCAGCGACCGTCGCGCATCGCGAACGTGGGGCTCTGATGCTCCGGTTTGCCGCCCTTGAGAATGGCGTGCGGGTGGCCGTATTGCCAGAAGACAGGCCGTGCACGCGGTGTCGCTTTGCCCAGCAGCACTTCGCCACGATCCAAGCCATCAAGATCATCTTCAACTTGGATGCCGGCGAACTGACAGAGAGTGGGTGAAACATCAATCGCACTCATGATACTGGTGCTGTCGGTAACGCCTGCTGGAATCGTACCTGTCCACCGGGCGATGAACGGCATGCGAATGCCGCCTTCGAATAACGACCATTTGCGTCCGCGGTATGGACCCGTGAATCCCGCCGGGGGGCCTGTAACATATTTTCTTGGCCAATCCGTCGGACCGTTGTCACTGGTGAACAGGATCAGAGTTTTGGGGCCAAGTTTCAATTCATCGATGGTTGCGATCAGACGCCCTATCTGCTGATCCATCTGTTCCAGAACGGCGAAAAAATCACGGGCGTAAGAATCGTCAGAAACAGTTTTGAATTTGTCTGCACTGCCGGGACGCGGAACATGGGCATCATGGACATCGTTTGGAAACAATCGGACATAGAATGGCTTGGTTTGATGACGCTTGATGAAGTCAATGGTACGGTCGGTCTGTATTTGCATGCGTTCCCAGCGTTCGCAGGGAATGATCTCTCCGTGCCCCAACGCACGAGCCCTGTCAACGCCCTTGGCGTTCGAGATAAGCCGATCGCCAAGTCCCTCAAATGAAACGAGTGATTCATCAAACCCGTACGCTTGCGGCAAAGGGGCATCATCGACATCGCGTCCACCTCCCATGTGCCATTTTCCAAAATGGGCAGTCGCGTATCCGGCAGACTTCAGTTTCTTTGCGGTGGTTGGCGCCGAAGCGTCAAGATAATTTGCCATTCCGCGGTTGGCGTTGCCCGCGCGAGTGTTCAGGTAGGAGTGGATTTTCCAGCGACCCTGATATTGTCCTGTGGTGATCGCCACTCGCGACGCAGAGCATATCGGTGAGTTGACATAGAAATTCGTCAACTTGATTCCCTGGGCAGCGAGCCTGTCGATGTTTGGCGTTTTGACCAGTGGATTTCCGAAGCAGCTGGGGTCAGCGAATCCCATGTCGTCAATGAAAATGATCACGATGTTCGGCTTTACCGCTGAGGTATCGTCAGCGATTGCAGGTTGAGCGACAGAACAGACCGTGAGTAGAGACAAAAAGAAAAATGGAATTGATTTCATTGAGGTGGGGCTACTTTTGCGGGGAGCAAGGCTGTGACGCGAAGGTGGGTTCAGTCTGTTAGAGCGAAAAATTTGTAACGACCCGTCGCAGCGTTTGTACTCGCGGATCTTGGCATCCAACTGTGATGCAAGCCGACAGCCTTGTGAGCAGATAGAAACGTTTCTCGAGCTGATTCAGGATTTGATCTTACTCTCGCTGTGCACCCCTTTGATTTGTCGGTGCGGGGCGGCTTTCAGCAATCATTGTAATCACACCGGCCATGGTTAAATTGTGACCGCTCTGCAACGTGCTGCCAATGAGAATCAGCGTACTTCCCATTGAGATTTGTTTCACATGGATCGATGGTTGGGGTCACCTCCCATGAAGCCATTTCGGTCAAACGCAAACAGCGTGCTGTAGGTGTTTTACGCGTCTCGCGTGAATGACTCAGTTTTCCAGAATGTGAATGATATGCAACGCGGTGCGGTTCTTTGCTTCGCTGGTTGTTTGAACGGTGATGGTGTGTTTTCCCGGAGCCAAGTCATCAGTGAGTATGAGCGGCCAGGGCAGGTGAAGTCCTTTGCTCCATCGCGTGATGGAATCAACTTTTTTGAATTCGTTGCCATCAACGCTGAATTCGAGGATGCAACTGTCGTAGCCTGAGGCCAGAAAGAGGCCAAATGCCGTGCCCTTAAATTCATAGGTGAATCGGGATCCGGGTTTGGAAGCAACCAAAGCTGGCACATCAACGAACCCTGCACGTGTTCCTCCTCGAACAGGTTTCCAATTTTGTTGGAGGGTAAAACCGTTTCCCAATACGGCGTTTTCCAAATTGCCAAAGCGACCATGGATGTAACTGCGAAAGTCAACCAGATCATCGGGAATGGCATGCGGTTTAGGAGTCTTTGTTGTTTTCCAGGCCGCATCCAGCATGCGAGTCATGCTGTTGGTATAGACACGCTGTCCGAAGGGAGGAGGATGCACGTTGCTACGGAAACCGCTTTGCCAGGTAAATTCGCCTGCTTGAATTCGATCCGCGACTTCTCGAGTGATGTTGAGAGTCGTGCATCCGTAGTGTGAGGCCGTTTTTTCATGTTCCGCGATCGGAACTGGTACGCGACCCGCATGGTAGTCGTCCAAGTGACTGCCCATTGCAAAGTGCATGTGGACAATGTCAGTCATCGGATTGATTTTTCGGATGTGTTGAACCACTCCTTCCATGGACCGTCGCATGATCTCAGGATGCTCTGGGATATTGGATCCATCGTTGACGGCCGCTTCGACAAACAGCAGGTCAACAGGGCCGTTACAAAGAATGTCACGTTGCAAACGAAAGGCATGACCATTCGAACCGACCGAGGGGATGCCGGCGGCAATGAAGTCGAATTGCGTGTCGGGGAAACGTTTCTCAAAGTACCGCATCAACTCGTTCCGCCAGCCTTTTCCATAGGTAATCGATCCTCCAAGGAATGCGATTCGTCCTCGTTTTTCTTTGCGAAAAGCTGAAAGACTGTTAGCCAATCCGTTCCGGAGTTCAAAATATTCGGTATCCCGGGGCATCACGTTGGTGTGTTGCATCACGAATCGAGCCGACTTGAAAATTTCCGGCATGGCAAAATGATGGCCATGGGCCTCATCGGATTGCTGGACGATGACAAGCTGCATGTCATGGCCGAGTGCTTTCAGTCGTCGCTGTGCTTCCAGAGTGTTTTGCTCGGGTGGAACAACTTGATCATTCAGGCAGATTGCATGCCGAATCGGAATTTTGGAATTCGCGATGGGTGCAAGCAGATCCACAGGGTTACCTCTGAAC
>JBPCVE010000307.1:0-36842 GCA_051010795.1 Rubripirellula sp. | reverse complement strand
CGGTTACAAATTCAGTACTTATGCAACCTGGTGGATACGCCAAGCCATCACTCGTGCCATCGCCGACCAGAGTCGAACGATTCGCGTACCTGTGCACATGATCGACACCATGAACAAGGTACGCCAGATCACACGTGAGCTTGTCCAAGAGATTGGTCGCGAGCCAACTGCGGAAGAAGTCTGTGAGCGTAGTGGGCTGTCGCTTGAGGATACCCGGGTCATTCTTAAAATGAGCCGACAACCTCTTTCACTTGATCAGCCGATCGGAGATCAGGAGGACAGTGTGTTTGGTGAGTTTTTGGAAGATCATCGTGACGATGATCCGTTGATGGAAACCAATCGTGATGCCCTGAAAGCACAGATTGATGCAGCGATGGAAACACTCAATTATCGAGAACGCGAAATTCTCAGGCTACGATACGGCCTCGCTGACGGGTATACCTACACCCTTGAAGAAGTTGGAAGAATTTTTCAGGTGACTCGTGAACGCGTGCGTCAAATCGAGAGCAAAGCTGTTCGCAAGCTGCAACAACCTTACCGGGCCAAATCACTAGTCAGTTTCCTCGATGGAGCTGAACTTTCCATGCTTGAGGGTGGTGAACTTGTTTAAAGGCTCCCCCAAAGCTTCACGGGTTTGATCAGGGATTCAGCTGATTACTCAACTCATGTAAGCATATTGCCGTAGCGACTGCAACATTCAGGCTGTTCGTTCCCAAACTCATGGGAATGATCACTCGGTCTGTCGCTACCTTTTGAATCTCCTCCGCGACGCCTTCTGCCTCGTTGCCGGCTATCAGGATCCCTGCCTGCCGCACGAGGCGGAAGTCGCGCAGCGGGGTAGCTCTCTGGTCCAATGTGGTGACGATCGTACGCAGATCATGGTGATCTGCAAGATCTGGTAGTTGGGCCACAGGATCCGAAAGATCATAGAGCTTCAGTCGAAACACTGTGCCCATGCTGACGCGAATGGTGCGACGGGCAAATGGGTCGGCTGTGTTGGGGCCAAGCAGGATACGCTCTACCCCTAATGCTGCAGCAGTTCGCATGATGCTGCCGACATTCTCGCGTTCGCACAAACCAAGCAGAGCGATCGAGATTTCGGGCCTGATCATTTCCTGCTCAAACTCTGCCATCGACTTGAAGGCCGGACGCTTGGCGCAAGCCATGAAACCCCTATGAAAGTCAAAGCCGACAAGCTTGCGTATCTCCGCGGGTGGTAATGAATAGACTGGAACCGATCGGTTAAGGCTCTTCAGAATTTCAACTGATTTTCCCTCCGCCACAATGACGGAATGGACTTTGTAATCGCTCTGCAGTAGACGCTCAACGCAGTACCGGCCCTCCACAATGAAATCCCACGTTGTTGCATCGGGTTGGCGATTCCACCTTGGATTACGGTAACTTTCCAGTCGTGGGTCGTCTGCGTTTGTCAGTGGCTCTAGGTCGTGCAAAACGCGAGTCTCGCAGTAAAAGGGATTCAAACTCGCCGATCAGCCGGGTGAAAGATTTGCATTCACATGCGAAATTTGAGCAGCACCACCTCAAGCAGGTGCTAGATTTAAACATGCAAGTGGCTGTAACAGTAACTTGTGATCAATTTCCTTGTGGGGCAAGGTGATTGATCATTACTGGCACTTGCTCCGTAGCCCGCCGTGCAAGGCATTGGTGTTCTCTTCGCCACCTTGTCGTGTAACCTGCGAGGTCGGACAGATATTTTAACCTGCAGCGTGAGTGAGGCGGGGCAGTCAAAGCCTCACTCACGCCTCGGGTTGATTTCTTTTTCGGGCACAGCCCAACTCTTCGGCCCCAGCCCAGCCCTTACCAGTTCGCTGGATTTAATCTTGCTCAGTCTCTAATCACGGTGCAGGTACAGGTGCCTGTTGCGACACGCTTGCCTCTTGCGTTTCGGATCGTGCACTCGACAAAACCAATCCGCAGTCCGCGTTCCACAACCTTTGCTTCTGCAGTGATCAGGCCATCTTTGACCGGGCGAAGAAAGTTGACCTTCATTTCGATGGTTGAAAAGTCCTCATCATCCAGCAAGGTCCGACCAAAGGCGATGCCCATTGCCGCGTCGGCCAAAGCCGCAATCGCACCCCCGTGGACTCGCTGCATCGGATTGTGGAGGTGAGATCCGCAATCGAGTTCGACTCGAGCCTCACCTACGCCGCCCGGTTGAACCTCAAATCCCATGAGTCGCGAGATGGGAGCATCAAAAAAACGATCGGGTGACTGATTCAATGTGCTGTCTCGGTGCGGCGGTTACAAAATTTGGCTAGAAGCCGTACTGTAAGCCGAAGTGAATCCCTTGAATATAAAAGGTGCTAAATCGCATGTCAGGGCTCGGGGCGAGCGGGGAATTCGAAGTGGTGTTTACTGCCAAGTCTGGATCAATGGTGCCAGAGACCCTGACGGCATCCGTCATTGCGACGAGGTTATATCCAAATGTCGCATCCAGCTTTGGTGTGATGCGATAGCCAATCGATAGGTCCAATTCAGGAATCCAGCCAAAGGTGCGGTCCGAGGTCCTGCCAGAATTGTTGTTGTTGACGAGAAGGCCTTCGTTGTTAACCGAGGTATCAACTCCAACTGTGGTGGATGTTTTCCCGCTACGTTTGGCGATGCGATTGAGTGAGCCAAAGCCAAACTTGATTAGTGAGTTGAAAGACCAACATCGCTCACGATAGCGAGACGCAAATCCGATTTGGGCTCCATGGAACTCACTGATCGCGTTGAATGAATCGTTCACGTCGATGATGGCTCCGACGGGCGCGACGCCGCCCGTATCCAGATTAGTCAAGGTGCTGGAAATCGAAAGATCTTCATCCAGTCGCATGTATTGGTAGCCGTACACCAAGTCGATGGTGCCGCCATATTTTCCATACAAGAACTGATGAACCGAAATGTCTGCACCGAAAACATCACTGGTGCCGTTGACGCTTATACGTGCGTTTTCACGCAGAGCGGGGAATGCGATTAACAACGTGTCCTCTGCTGAGGACGGTGGCGTCACGTTGAGAAATGGTCGTGCGATGACAGGCGTTTCGTTATCATCCGTTTTGTAGTGCGTCGACTCACGACCTGCGAACCAATATCTACCTACAAGAGCTTGGCATTCGCGATCATCCAGCCATGCCCCTAATGTAAAGCGGCCGCCCGCGCGGAGATCAATCAGAGTCCGCTCTTCGCCAAACAGGATCTCAGTGCCCGGTTCGCCTAGTCGGCCAGCGGTAGCGGAATCGCTGGATGGTCCGGTGGTTACCAGAGGTGGTAAACGATCACCCTTTCGCCACATCAGCATCAGTTCCGTTGTCGCGAACCAACGCTCTGACCCGAAATGATCTGTGATGATCGAGTGCCATGCTGCTCCGCAACGGCAATCGATACCATCGCAGCACATCGAATCACAACTCCACAGATCGTTGTTGCCGCAACCATCGCATCCGTCGCATGTGGCATCGTGTAATGAGCTGAGGGTACCCATCTCAATCGGTTCGGTCGTGTGATGCTGTGAATCAGATTGATCAGGCGATTCAAGCTGCACTGGCTTGGGTGGGATCAGTTTGATCTCAGTATTGCCAACTTGTTGGATGGCTGAGTTGGCTTGACGCCGCCCAGAAATAGGCAACGCGGTTTCGATTTCATCAAGCGGAAGTGGTTGCAATTGAGACAACGGAGGAATTCCCCCTTTGCTTGCTTGGTCATCAACTTGGGTCTCGACCAATTGAGCCGCATCTTCACCTTGAATCGGGCTGTTGGACCCGGAATTTGCATTCTTTCGTGAGAGTGTTTTCACCCTGCTGAACTCCCAAAACGCAAATTCACTCTCGTCTCGAAATTTTTTTTTCGTGTCTCCTGATTGCCCTATGTTCCCCAATTGCATTGGGCCGGACTGAATCGGAGCAATAACGTGAGGCTGGTAGACAGCTCTGTCCGGCTTCTTGCTACGTACCTGTCCCTGCGAGATCGCGGGGCTCAGAAGCAGGCAAATGGGCAAGTACATTCGTGTGCATTGCAGATGACGATGGAAGAAGCCGAGGAACGAATTTTTCGTGTCCATCTTGATTCATGGGTCGAGTGGAAGGTTCGGCAGGGGTGCGAGCGCACCTGATCCCGTGATGTCCTTCTGTATCTTCGACCATGACGGTCAATTGGGTTGAATCGATTTGGCAAAGTTTGCCGATCGCGGCAAGTCTGTGTTTCACGCTGGCTGTGCGTCCAGGCAAGTGACAGCCGGACGCGGGCAGAATGGCAGCGAAGCGGACAGAACAGCGGCAACGAAACGGGCCGCCATCACTTTCTCCCTTCTCGCTAACGAAGCTTACCCTCTTTCGATACCTACCAGACTTGCCCACTATGAAGCTCGATCGCTGTCAACCAGCCGCCGCCATAGCAAAAAGTATCAACACAAATCAGATGTCCCAAATCAAAAATTTCCCCATCCTTGTTGGCGGTATGACCCACCACGGCAACCTTGCCACTTAAATGTGGTCGAGGGACCATGTCATTGAGCGAGTGCCAGCGAAGCATATCGGCCGCTTGCTCGTTGAGCGCGATTTTCGGTGCGTAAGCTGCATGCGTGAAGAAATGCCCACGCTCTTCATGAAAATCAACGAGTGACGCAAAGAACTCTCAATGTGAGTCTGGCAGAAAATCGAGGCTACCGGCAAACGAATAGCTGACCAGAGTCTCAACGCCACCATGACGTAACCACATCTCATGCGGGGTCCGCTGCTTCACCACTTCGAGCATCATTTCTTCGTGATTCCCCATCCGGCCCACATGTCGCGTTTCTTTGCCCAGTTGTATCAGTCGCTCGATCACACCACGCGAATCCGGTCCTCGATCGATGTAATCACCTAGAGTCACGATGGTGTCCTCCGCAGTGGGGTGAATCGAGTCGAGCAGATGTTCCAAAGCAGTTTTGCAGCCGTAAATATCTCCGATGGCGATCAAACGTTCACTCATTGGGCTGGGCGTAGCTCTCTGGAGGGGGTTCGTGTGGCTTGGGGGCAAGGTTTTGTCGCAGTAACGGTGTTTTGAGCTGGTGGATTTGGGTTCGTTTCATGTATTTCACGGAAGATGCTAAAAGTAAAATCGCCTCGGGGTACATGCGTGGCGTTTGGTCGTTAGAACTGTGAGGCAATTTTCGCAGGAACACGAAACTTATCCAGCTTCCAAGTTGAAAGTTTGTGTGGGTTGGGTGAAAATGTCTTGCTAGTGGGCGGTAAACACCGATTCCACTAAAAGCACCAATTTGGGTGAACTACTCTTCAAAGGCAGTTAGCGATGTCAAGCATGACCCCTCCTTCTTCAGGCCCAGAGTCGAATCAACCAGCGGACGCAACGCCCCAAAATGGAGCAGAAAGTGTCGATGCTTGGGATGAGGCTGAACTGGCGGATGAGTCTTTGCTCGAGAATGAGGAGGCGACTGCCCTCATCGGCAGTATGTTGGTTCATCTGATCATCATTCTGACTTTGGCTCTCGTGCCACTTCGTGCGGAGGTGGACGATGAGGCTGTGGTTTTGGTTTCTCCGCCAGAATATGAGCGTGAGAAGATCGAGACCATCGAGGAGATCACTTACAGTGAGGTCGAGCAGACTGAGGTTGGCGCGAACAGCGACGCCGAGATGGACATGGCAGAAGCTTCCGCTGCAGTCTTTTCGGAACAAGCTGAAATCCCGAATCCGGTCGAACTTGATCCAGCTGAGTTGGGTCAGATCGAGGTGAACAATATGTTCGAGCAAGCTGTCGCTCCCTTGGACAAATTGGAAGATTTGAAAGGAAAAGTTGGCCAGGGGACGCAGGGTGCAAAGGGTGCCGTTGACCGCCTGACTTTTGAAATTCTGCAATCGTTGGAAGAACGCCCCACGCTTGTGGTTTGGCTGTTTGACCAAAGCGGTTCGTTGCATCGCCAACGCCAAGAGATTCGTGATCGCTTCGAGCGAATTTACACCGAGCTCGGAATTGCCAAGGACAGCGAAATTGAGGCGTTTTCGAAAGAGAAAAACGACCAACCTCTGCTGACATCCGTTATCGGATTCGGTAGCAACGTCACGCTTTACACTGAAGAGCCAACTGAGGATCTGGAAGAAATCAAATCAATCGTTGACAACATTCAAGTCGACTCGACTGGTGAAGAGAAAGTGTTCAGTGCTATCTCATCGGCCGCTGACAAGTACAAAGGTTTCCGGAGGATGCGTGCTGGGCGTGAGCCTCAACGCAATGTTTTGTTCGTCGTGGTCACCGATGAAAAAGGCGATGACGGAAATATGCTCGAGAAATCAATCAGTTCCTGCCGCAAGCTTGCGATCCCTGTCTATGTCATTGGGGTTCCTGCTCCTTTCGGCCGGGCACACAGCCTTGTGAAGTATGTCGATCCGGATCCAAAGTACGACCAATCACCTCAGTGGGCACAGGTTGATCAAGGCCCCGAAACTTTCCTGCCCGAACGCGTGCAGGTTGGATTTACGGCAAATTTCGAAGCCGAGCCTGTGATCGATAGTGGGTTCGGACCTTACGCCCTGACACGACTTTGCTATGAGACCGGCGGGATCTACTTCACCGTTCATCCCAATCGTAACGTGAACCGTAAGGTCAATCGTGGTGAAATCGACCCCTATGCGTCGGACCTCAAGTACTTCTTTGATCCTGTCGCAATGTCACGTTATCGCCCTGATTACCTGTCCCAGCAGGACTACGTCAACATGGTCAAAGAGAGCCCGCTGCGGCAGGCACTGGTCAGTGCGGCTCAGATGAAGCCTGCAAGTGGTTTGGCGAGGCCAAAAACACGATTCGTGAAGATGAGTGAACCGCAATTGGTAGGGGATCTTACGTCTGCCCAACAGGATGCCGCGAAGCTGGAGCCAACACTTGTAAGAATGGCTCAGACTCTCAATCCGGGCATGAAAGTTCGTGACGAAGAACAGAGCCTGCGATGGAAGGCCGGGTTCGATCTCGCGATGGGACGCGTTTTGGCTCAAAAGGTGCGAACTGAAACCTATAACGCAATGCTGGCGAAAGCCAAGCGTGGGATGTCATTCGAGGATGGCAAGAATAACACTTGGGAGCTCGAGCCAAGCGAAGAAATCTCGGTTGGAAGCAAGTGGAAAAACGAGGCCGAAACAGCCACCGAACTCCTGAAGGCGGTCGCCAGTGAGCATAAAGGCACCCCGTGGGCATTGCTGGCTCAGCAGGAACTTTCCGTTCCCATCGGATGGAAGTGGGAAGAATCCTTCACGGATCTCGCACCACCCGCCCCACGAGGAGCTGGGAACAACAATAACAACAATGTCCCGCGTCCTGCACAGGACGACAAGGCACGGATGCTCAAAAAGGTTGCCAAGCGACCTGTGCCAAAGTTGTAGTCAGAAGGTTGTGGTTGCCAGCAGAGATTTTTGCACCGCTAGGTGGCTGTTGCGATGGTTAGACACCGCTTGGAAACCGTTGGTGAAACACTCAAACGCTTGACCTGCGGGACACGAAGTTCATCTCGTGAGCGACACCCGCGGTAAGACATGAGTGCGGTGTGTCTTGGGCGGATCCTTGTCCTAAGCCTGGGTAACATCACGCAGCGGTGCCACATCGGTGGCATGATGGTGTTGGCTAAGATTCGTTTTTTACGAGTGGTTATTTCAGACTGTACCGCGTACGGTCACACCTCTGTTGTCGCGGCCAGTTTCTGCTCAGATGTCGCCTTGCCGTTTTTCGGCAATGGGGGGGCCGCGGACTTGCGTCGCCCGCACCAATGCACGCTAGCCCTCCTGCTGCGTGGGTAGCTCAGTCCACGTCAGTCTCAGGATGGATGCCGTCACTAGGGCGATAGAGGTGGCCAGTAGTACCACGATGTGAACCCATGCAGATTCCTGACCTCCAATGTTTTCCGTGACCGTTCTTGCTGTGGTCCAGTCCATCCATTCTGCGAGTAGTCCACGTAGCCGGTAGTTGATGGTCAATCGATTGGCCATCGCTGGTACGAAGGCAAGGCCGTACTCAATAAGCAGTGTATAGAAAACAGCTGTCACCATCGTGCGGCGAAAAAAGACCGTTCCAATCAAGATGTAGAGAGCTGCATGTGCAAGGCAAGACAGAAGTGATAGGACACAAATGACAAACCAAAGTTGAAGCCCGCCGGCACTTCCCATGATGATCGTGCAGACCGTCGTAGCGACACATGCCGCTGAGCATGACCAGAGTACTGCCGTGAGGTATTTGCCGATGAGCACCAGGTTTCTTCCCGATCTACGCATCGCCAGATAGATCCAAGTTTGACCTTCAACCTCGGTGCTGACAGCGGGCGTGGCCCAGAGTAGTAAGCCGAGCAGGCAAACAACCTCGGGGACCAGAAAATATAGGGCCATCCCCCAAGCCTCGGCATTTTCTGCAGCTCGACTGCTGAGCAAGCGGAGGGCGGCCACGAGTGCGATCGGAAACAGAACAAGAATGCTCCAGATCGCAATGCGTCCCGGTGATAATGAGCGACGAATCTCGAAGCGGACGACATTGAGTATAAGGAGTGGATTCACTTTGATTCTCCACGATGGTGTCGCAGCAGTGATTCGAAGACTGCCGTGAGGTTGCTGTTGGCGGTCTGGAACTGATCAATTTGTAGCTGATCGTTACTGATCCAGTCGGCAACAGAGTGGTATAGATTTGAGGGATCACGGAGACCGATTCTCAGCTCTGTTCGCTCTGCAAGCAGTTGGATCGAATCGACCCAAGCTTGATCTGCCAAGTGAGGGATCAACTTGGGAACGTCAGGGCCGATGAGCACGACCTCTTGAGGCGTGTCCGCAATGATCTGCTCGACTTCACTCGCCGTCCCTGATGCAAGTAATCGGCCCCCGTGAATCAACAGAAACGACGAAGTGATTTCTTCGATTTCGTGAAGCACATGACTTGCAAACAGCAGGCTGGTTCCCTGCTCTGAAAGCTGGATCAGAAGCTGGGTCATCTGATGGCGTCCGACAGGATCGAGTCCGTTGTAGGGTTCATCGAGAATCAGCAACTCGGGTCGGTGTGCCAAAGCTTGGGCAATCTTCGTTCGTTGTCTCATTCCCAATGAGTACTCACCCATCGGCCGGTGCATGTTTTCGGTCATCTGAACCTGTGCAAGGCTTTCGGTAGCCCATTGCTTGCTGTCCGCTTGGGACAGTCCATGCAGGCGGACTTGATAGGTGACCCATTCGTAGGCAGACACGTTGGGGTACAGGACGTCTGTTGCAGGGCACAGGCCGATTCGTCGCAGCAGTTTTCGGTTACGCCATGGATCTTGGGCAAAGACAGAAACTTTGCCGAGTGTCGGTCTCAGTTGCCCGGTCAAAAGATTGATCAACGTTGTTTTTCCAGAGCCGTTCGGACCCACAATGCCATACGCACCTGCCCCCAATTCGACCGTCAGATCATTCGCTCCAATGACAGTACCGTACAGTTTGGACACCTTTTCGAGTTGAATCATCAAACACTTAGCCTTGCGATAAGACGGCTTCGAACGAAGAGGGTGCCGATTACTGTGATTGCGAGCAGAATCAATATCGCTGGCCAGACCGATGATTCGCCGGTATCAAGGCCGAATATCCACGTCTCCACTTTGCCGAGGGTGTGGTAGGGCGAAACCAATAGCCAACGTTCCGTCTCCACATCCATATTGATGCTGTTTCTACGACCGCGTCCCATGCGTGGCGCGTTGGTGAGGACTTGATAAGCCACTGATCCCATGATCCATGTTGCAAACCATGCAAAGGATGCATAGCGATTCTCGACGGTGCATGCTGAGTAGCTAATTGCTAACGCAGTGGTGGGAATAATCAACGCTACAGAGGCAAGTAGAATGCGTAGAGGAATGTCCCATGTCATACCGACCACCGATATTTCGGGGGAGAGTAGGACTCCCAGCAAGTAAAGCGTCAGCCCCGGAAGCGTCGTGATCATGCCCAGAAAGAACCAGATCACTGCTGACTTGCCAACGATGTATTCATTCGGTGAGAGTGGACGTGAGAAGTACTGCAGATAGGCTTTGCTACGCAGGTCATAGGAAATTAGCAGCGGCGCGATCAGGCCAATCAGGAGGACCATCGAATACAACTGCGGGACACGGAAGAATCCAAGAATCAGCGTCGACCAAACCTCATGCCGAACGCTAACGGGATCTTGGAGCATCTGCGCCGCAAGATCGGGGCGTTCCATTGGACCTTGCAAAGTCCGGATGATCACCCTGCGATAGGTCACATCAGTAATCCCCTGCTCAAAGCAGAAAATGCCAATGGCGGGGATGGCAATCGGCAGCCATGCAACCATCAAAAGCAGTTTCAGCATTCGCCGCCGCCAAATCAGTGTGATTCCGCTTCGGGCTACAAACAGAGGGCGGATCAGTTGGTGATTGCGTTTGCCGACCCACTTTCGATATCCGAGATCATGCACTGGCATATTAGCGATGCTCCGATGCGGATACGGCTTGAAAGAAAATTTCTTCCAGAGAGTTCTGCGCCGGCGCGAGGCGGCGAATGGAAGCTTTCGTAGTTGCCGCAATGTCCCACACGTTGGAAACTTGATCGACGCCTACGCCAATGATCTTGAGTGTGCCATCTGCCTTGGCTGTCACGGTGTATCCCGCTTTATCGAGACCACTGAGGAACGCATCTTTTTGCCCATAGATCATCACGTTCAACGTGGGTTCTGCCGGTTTGCTGAGGTTTTCCATCGAATCATGAACCCGTACCTTGCCGCGAGCCAGAATGACGACTTGATCACACACTGCCTTCACGTCTGGCAAGATGTGAGTCGATAGCAAAATGGATTTTCCGTGTTCCCTGGCTAACGTGTGGATGCGACGGAGCATGGCATCACGTTGGTCGGGATCAAGGCCGGTGGTTGGTTCATCGAGGATCAGGAAGGGGGGATCGTGAACGAGAGCCTGTGCAAATTTCAATTTCTGACGCATGCCGGTCGAATAAGCTTCGACACTGCGATACTTCTCTTCGCCAATGTCACAAAAATCGGTGATCTCGTGAGCTCTTCTCAAACCTTCTGTCTTGGGAAGGCCTGACAGATTTGCCATGAATGCGACAGCTTCAATCCCGGTCAGCCCCGCGATGTAGCAATCGTCTTCTGGCAGGTACCCCACGCGATCACGGATCTCACGAACCTCGCGAGGCCACTGCAAACCCAGCACCGTGCCCATGCCCTGATGATTGCTGACCAATCCAAGTAGCGATTTGATGAGAGTGCTTTTTCCTGAGCCATTTGGGCCAAGCAAACCTGTGATTCCAGGTTGGATCTCCAGCGAAACATCGTCCAGAGCCCGGAAGCTGCTGTAGCGCTTGGTGACTCCAGTAAGTGTGATGATCGGGCTCAGGACAGACTCCGCGTGAGTGGGGTTGAGACAGTCATCGAGCTTCAGTGGATCTACTCTTGTTGCTGCAAACGCCAGCCTAAACGCAGTGTCCGTTTTGGTCCAGTCCGTTGTTTTTCTGAGCCTGCGAGCCGTAGAAAGAGGCACCGCAGGGCACGCGTTGGAATGTTCGTCGGTTACGACCGAATGAGGCTCGGCAGAGTATACTTGGACGCCTCCCATTCCATGACCGGTAATCAATCATCTGGCTGCTTGTATGTTCATTTTTGCTCGCTGTTTAATCGCTTCGTCGTTTCTGTTTGGATTTGCGTGGGCAGCGGAGGATCGCCCCAACATCGTTGTTGTACTTTGTGATGACCTGGGTTACGGCGATTTGCAGTGTTACGGGCACCCTGTCATCAAGACTCCGCATTTAAATGAGTTGGCAGAAACCGGAGTGCTCTTCAGCAACTTCTATTCAACCGCTCCCGTCTGCTCACCTTCACGTGTGGGGTTGCTGACAGGTCGTAGTCCCAATCGTGCAGGTGTCTACGACTGGATCCCGGAAGCCAAGAAAGCAACGCAGAATCGACGTGAATTGGTGCATATGAGAGCTTCCGAAATCACAATCGCAAAACTACTCAAGGACGCCGGCTATCAAACTTGCATGGCTGGTAAATGGCACTGCAACAGTGAATTCAATAATGACAGGCAACCACAACCCGGCGACTTTGGGTTCGATCATTGGCTGGCAACACAGAACAATGCATCTCCGTCTCACCGCCATCCCCGTAATTATGTTCGAAATGGAGATGCAGTTGGCTTGATAGAGGATTTCAGTTGTCAAATCGTTGTCGATGAGGCAATCACTTGGCTTGAGACATGTGACCCTGACCGTCCCTTCTTTATTTATGCCGCATTTCATGAACCTCATGAGCCAATCGAGTCACCCCCTGCTCTCGTCCAAACGTATGCTGGGGCAGCCAAGGATCGTAATGAGGCACAGTACTTTGCGAACGTTGCCAATGTCGATGCGGCTGTTGGTGAGTTGCTCGAAGGACTTGAGAAACTGAATCGACGTGATAACACTCTGATCGTATTTACCTCGGACAACGGTCCAGAGACATTGAACCGTTATCGTGGCGCGGCACGTTCCTATGGACGTCCCGGGCCACTTCGGGGCATGAAGTTGCACACGACGGATGCGGGTTTTCGTGTGGCAGGAATCATGAACTGGAGAGCACGGATTCAACCTGCGGAAAAGCCTGTTTCAACACCCGTGTCTGCTCTTGATTTGTTACCCACGTTTTGTGCTTTAGCAAACGCAGAAGTCCCCGTAAATCTTGCCCTCGACGGCACGGATTTTTTGCCGGTACTGGAAGGCAAGCAGCTTGTTCGCGAAAAACCTCTTGTCTGGGCGTACTTCAATGCACTTAACGATGCCAGAGTCGCCATGCGTGATGGACGGTGGAAGGTCTTGGCAAAATTGAATGGTGGGAAGCTTGCCAAGTTGCAGAATATTACTGTCGATAGTGCGATTCTGGTGCGCGATGCCAAACTTACTGACATCGAGGTTTATGATCTTGGTACAGACATTGGCGAGTCAAAAAATGTTGCAGATGAGGATCCTGCAAGAACTGCAAGACTCAAAGCAACGCTGGAAAAGCAGTATCGGGAACTCGTCCAGAATTCTCACGCTTGGTGAGGCGGTGAAGCTTGTTGCGCTGGCGCGTCGTTTTTCAATTTCTGTTGGGCATCCGAAATGAATTTCATCGCATCCATCGGTGTCATGGCGTTGACATCCAGTTTTTGCACTTCGTCCAGTAGTGGGTGATCTGCAAATCCGAATAGTGTCAATTGGTATTGCCCGTTCGCTGTATCCGGGCCGGGGGTTTGAATGGTCGGTCGATCAAATGCATCACGATGGTCAGCCTCCAGTTGCGAAAGAACATCCTTGGCTCGCTCGTTGACTTCAGCCGGTATTCCAGCAAGTCTTGCAACATGAATGCCGTAGCTCTTGTCAGCACCTCCTTCGACAATGCGGTGCAAGAATACGACCTCATCGTCCCACTCTTTGACTGCAACGTTCAGGTTGGAAACGCGAGGCAGCGATTCGGACAGTTGAGTCAATTCGTGATAGTGCGTGGCAAAGAGAGTCCGGCAACCAATTTGTTCGTGCAGATGCTCGGTGATTGCCCAAGCGAGTGAGAGTCCGTCGTAGGTACTGGTTCCTCGCCCAATTTCATCCAGAATGACAAGGCTGCGCGAGGTGGCGGTGTTGAGAATCCTTGCCGTCTCTACCATTTCCACCATGAACGTGCTTTGACCGCGACTCAGTTCATCACTTGCTCCCACGCGTGCAAAGACACGGTCAGCGATACCGATGTCTGCGGAATCAGCGGGTACAAACGAGCCTGCCTGAGCGAGTAGGGTGATCAACGCGACTTGCCGAATGTAAGTGCTTTTTCCGGCCATGTTGGGGCCGGTAATCAGCAGGATCATGCCCGTTTCGGGCGATTGCACGCAATCGTTGGGAACAAATTCACCTTGTGGCAAAGTGACGTCAAGCACGGGGTGGCGTCCGCCATTGATTCGTAATACCGATTCATCATTCAAGCTGGGCCGCACCCAACCCCTTCGGCTTGAAATTTCACCCAACGCAGCCAACGCGTCCATTTCCGCGATCGCCATGGCCACTTCCTGCAGCGTTGATAGCTGCCGGTGCGTTTCGTCACGAAGTTGTTGGAATAAAAGTTGCTCTCGTGTTGACGCCTTTTCATCGGCAGCCAGCACCTTCTCTTCGTATTCTTTCAGTTCGGGCGTGATGAAACGCTCGCAGTTTTTTAGCGTTTGCTTGCGGATATAAAAGTCGGGAACTTTGTCGCGATGTGCATTTGTGGCTTCGAGGTAATATCCGAATACTTTGTTGTACCCAACTTTGAGGTTGGCAATTCCAGTCTGTTCCATCTGGTCACGTTGGTAGGCAGCTATCCATTCCTTGCCTCCCTTGGCGAGGGTTCGTAACTCATCAAGTTCAGTATCGAATCCTTCGCGAATGAAATTTCCATCAGTAGCAGTCAGCGGGCATTCGTCAGCGAGGCCTGATTCAAGTTTTTCGCGAAGCTCAGGGCATAGATGCAAATGTGCGTCGATAAAACGAAGGCGTTCAGGTTGTCTGCCCGCGAGTTGGGCTTTCAGCAATGGCAGGCTGGCAAGGGTGCGTGCAACCTGTTGCAGATCACGCGGGCCAGTTCTGCCTGTGGCAATGCGACCCAGCAAGCGAGTCAGGTCAAAGGTCTGGTTCAAAGTCTTTTGCGTGTCAGATCGAAACCCCGTTTCTGCCGACAGCATTTCAACAGCGTCAAGACGCTGGTTGATTCCTGTTGTGTTAATCAGGGGAGCTGAAATCCAATCTGCCAGTAAACGCGAGCCCATCGGGGTGCAGGTAAGGTCGATGACACCCAACAAGGAACCCTCGCGGGACCCGCTTCTCAGCGTACGCGTGATTTCAAGGCTACGTCGAGTCGCTGCATCAATTTGCAGAAAGCCACTGCGGCGGTGAGACGTAAGAGATTGGAAGTGGTCCAGACCGCTTCGTTGCGTTTCTTGAAGATAGGTCAGCACGGCTCCCGCAGCACGGATTGCCGGCACATCGGTCGGTTCAAAACCGAAGCCTTCAAGGTTGTGTACTGAAAGCTGCTTGCACAGTGTTTCGGTTGCAGAATCTTCAGCAAAGCTCCATGCCGGCCGCGGAGTCCATGACCACGGCGCGGTCGTGTCAGGACTGAAGTGCACATCATCTTCGCGGAAGATTACTTCCGCTGGGCCAATTCTTTCGAGTTCATCCTCGATACGTGACTTTGCAAAGGTGCCGGCTTCAAACCTGCCACTCGAAAGTTCTGCCCATGCGATTCCTACTTGGGGGTCGTCGTTTGCCTTACCGCCACGTTTGTCGTGCTGCAGGCAGATCGCCGCAACATAGTTGGCTTCGTTGGGGTTCAGAAGCCCATCGTCAGTCAGGGTACCTGCACTGACGATGCGGGTGACTTCTCGCTTGACCAAGCCTTTGGCCGTTTTAGGATCTTCGACCTGTTCGCACACGGCAGCTCGAAATCCAGCTTTGATCAACTTTTGCAGGTAGGAGTCGAGTTGATGATGCGGAAAGCCTGCCATCGCTGTGGGGTTGTCACTGTCCTTGTCTCTGCTGGTGAGGTTCAGGCCCAGAATTTTCGCCGCTACTTTGGCGTCGTCGAGAAAGAGTTCGTAGAAGTCGCCCATGCGAAAAAACAGCAATGCGTCTCCGCATGCTGCTTTCGCCTCGTGGTACTGCCGCATCATTGGTGTCATGGGCCAAATCGTACCGATAAATCGCCCCAATTCCCAGCCTCCGCGACGAAGGAATTGAGGATCGTTCACGTGGCATGACATTGGGTTTAACGACTGGGTAATGCGGAGAGCACTAATCTGCCAGTTGCCAATGTTTCGTTAGAATTCAAACCAGTTTGGTTAGATCTGTGAATACTTCGCTGGCGTCAGCACATATTTGTGAATTTTGCTGACGGTCCCCGCGTATTTGGATATTTTCTTCAAGACCTGCCAGTCCGGGTGGGAGCGAAAAGCTGTCCAAGCTTCGGTCCGAGCCTTTTCGTTAGGGTAGGCCGTCAGGTAGCTGAGATTCGGGGTAAAGGGACCAATGACCGCTTGCCCGATGAAAATGGGTTGGATGCCGCAGTCGAGGAAGATGGGTACCTCGCCGTTATTGAACATATGGACTTTCAGGTCACCCAGCCGTTCGTTGGCACTTTCGTATACACGGAGCTCGAAAACTCGCTTCGGGTTTTTTAGCTGATTCTCGGGGACTTTCAGTAGTGGCATGCAGTCCATCGCCACTAATAACTCGCTCTCAATCCGCTCATAAGGAGAGTTTTTTGGACCCCGGGCCAGATAGGATTGGGCGGCTTTCTGGTATTCGGCGTCCTTCTCCAATTTGCTTTTGCAGACGGGAATCAAATCTGCGTTTTCATGAGGAATAACAACCACAATCCGTGGGCTGCCTGACTCATCCTCGGCTGCATTGTGAAATACCCCGATTGGCCCCGTATTCTGTCGATTCATTGCAGGCACGAAGGCATCACGCAGGTATTCATGAATTGCCTCGGCATCACCCTGTTCACCAAGCAGGTAACTGCGAATCTCGTAGTACTGAGGTGACTCAGCGGTCGCGCTGGAGTTCGTGGGCAGCATGGCGATACTTAGGAACAGAAAAGTAATGATGATTTTCATCAGTCTTGTGACCTGAATCGGGGTTTGTCTGGTAGGCGTGTGGAATCCGCCGCATCATACTCTGGCGAGCATCTTTGGAGCCATGGCGCGATGTTTTTTGCGTGATGGGGAGCATCTGTGTCACATTTGGATCAGGAGAATACGCGATGTTGGAACTAATCGATTTTCCAGAGATTGTTCAGGGAACGCTTTTGCTGGCTGAAGTGGTGTCCGATGCCGGTCCCGAGTCTCCAGCGGCTCAGGAATTCTGGTCCCTTTCCGGTATCTTTACCTTGGGAATGTTAATACTGCTTCAGGCTGTTCTCGGCTTCGATAACCTGCTCTACATCTCGATTGAGAGCAAACGTGTGCCCGCCGAGAAGCAATCAATGGTTCGGCGTTGGGGAATTGGTTTAGCAATCGCATTTCGCATCGTTCTGCTGTTTGTGGTTGTCACTTTGATTCAACGCTTGCAGACGCCATTTTTCGAGACTGGGGATAGCGACTTGATTGCGATGTCGTTAACTGGGCACAGCCTGATTGTGCTGGGTGGTGGTGCGTTCATCCTCTGGACAGCAGTCAAGGAAATCTACCACATGCTGGCAAGCGATGATCTTTCAGGCTCACCGGGGAAATCAGCAGGAACGTCGGTCAAAAAAGCAGTGACTTTGATCGTGATCATGAATCTGGTGTTTTCCTTCGATTCCATCCTCAGTGCCATGGCTCTGACAAGTAATTTTTGGATCATGGCCGTGGCCATCATCGTCAGTGGGTTGCTGATGATGTGGGCGGCTGACTTCGTCGCTGAATTTCTTAAAAAGAATCGTATGTATGAAGTCTTGGGATTGTTTGTGCTATTCATCGTGGGAGTGATGTTAGTGAGTGAGGGGGGGCATCTCGCTGAGTTGCAACTCGGAGGTCATCACGTCACTCCGATGGCAAAGAGCACCTTTTACTTTGTGCTTGCAGTATTGATTCTGGTAGATGTCGTTCAGTCGCAATACCAGAAGAAGCTGCTGGCTCAGCGGGAACGGCTTGCAGCCGATTCCCCGTCGGCTGAAAGCTAGTCGATGGGTTGGCCTTCCCGCAGAAAAAAGGGTCAATCGGGTTGATCACCCCTACGTGGTTCATTCGCTAGGCAAAGATGAACCGCCGTGGAGAAATAGGAAGCAGATTGAGGCTTGTAGCAGGACGCCGATTCACTCAGTTCATGCCACTGCCAGGGACGAATCTTCTGCCCGCTTACCTTGGTCTGCTCAGTTGCCTTGGCCTACTCAGTTGTCCTCGTCTGATAGCAGACGTAGCGTCTGGTCGACTCGGTCAGCGTAGGATCGAGACTGAGAGCCTGTTGATGAATTATCAGTCTCAGCAGATTCGCCGCTCTGGGAAATCGTCGGTGCGACGAACTCCTCCGGTCCATGGGGTGTGAGTTGGGGATCTGAAAGTGACTCTGCTTCCCCAAGTCGGTTGGCGGGATCTGTTGGTACCACCTGCTCGCCCTCCGGTGAGCCTTCGCCATTGCTAACAGTGCCGCCCAATGACCTGCGATTGAGTTCGTTGAGAAGCAGAAGAACATCTAGGGGCGTGACGAGTCCGTCTCCGTTTACGTCGTAATACATGTCAGCGATGTCAGGCGTGATGTTCCCTGGGCCATAGATATTGATGTAGTTCAGGATGTGGAGTGCGTCTCCTGTTGTTCCTTTGCCGTTACCATCAACATCAAAGGGATCGTCGGGATTATGGTTCGGAGCTGCATTTCGCTGGATTTGAATTAGGAAATCCTTGTCCAAACGTCCAAACTCAGCCAAGGTGTCGCTGACGCTTACCGTCAGGAAAACCTGATGCTGCTCGTCTCGGTTCAGCATCTCGCTGTCAAGCAATTTCAATTGTTTGCCAGCAATTTCAAATCTGGGATCACTGACCGACAGTGAGAATCTGTCACTCGGCGTTTTTCCGTCCACACTGACAGAACCGACAGGAGCACCCCTGACCCATTCCATTACATCCTGTCCGGATAGTGCAATCGTGGTGGGTTGTTCTTCGACGTCAATCACAGTCACTCGGATGGGAGCGGTAAATGTCTCGCCTCCGGAGTCCACGGCGGTCATGTTGACGATGATCACGGAAGTTTGCTCGTAATCGAGCGAGACACCTTCTGCGAGATAGAGATTTCCGTTGGAAACTCGGAACCGTCCATCATCAACCGTTAGTGAGTGCGTATCGTCGGCGTCCGGATCAGACACCTGAATTGCACAAACGAGTGCACCTTCGCTATTTTCGGTGACCTGGGCTGTGTTGGGTGAGATACCATCGATGGGATCATTGGCATCCAAGATGGTCACGGAAACAATGCGTTCGATCGTTGTGTCGGTCTCAACATCGGTCGCGGAAATGGTCAAGGAAATGCTTGGCTCCGTTTCGAAGTCCAAGTCTCCGCCAACAAAGATTAGCTTTCCGTTGTCGACTACAAAGCGGGGGTCGTTCACTACGATGGTGTGCGGCATGCCACCGAGGCCATCAGCATCGATTACTTCGATGTCGCCTATGACTTCATCCGGTCCCAGATTTTCAGGGACATCGTCAAGGTCATCTGAGATACCAGACGGTGAATCAGGAACCGCTTCAACGATCACTGTGACTGCTTCGATAACCCCCACATCACGTCCGTCGTGCAACGAAACATCAATGGTATCGACACCGTTGAAGTCAGGGTTGGGAGAGTAGCTGAACATGCCGTCAACACTGATGATGGCAACACCGTTTCCAGCAGGACCACGCTGCAATACAACGTATTCATCGTCCTCAGCGTCGCTCGAGTTCGCCAGTGCGGCGGGGGCAAGTCGCAGGAAACCGCGATCCTCTTTGGTTGTGAAGGTGGGAGCCTCGGGGTCGTAAGCAGGCGCTGTGTTGGATCCTTCGACACCGATTCCGAACAACACATCATCAACATCGGTGTTGTTCGCCACGGTCACTTTGTGGGCATCTACTCGGCGGAGAGCAATTTCAGTGATTCCCGCCGCGCCCAGTACCGTGATGGAGTCATTTCTTTCACCCACTGCCAGGTGACTGATTTGGCCGATCGTGGAAAGATCAATCGCCATGTCTGCGATCATCGCGCCATCACGAAGGTTCAATAATTGCAGCTTGGAGTCACCCGATGGGATGGAAAACAGTAGGTCCCTCGAGCTATCGATGGCCACTGGCCCACGAGCGTTAGGTAGTGTGTGTAGCGGTGCGAAATTGGCATCGGTGTCGTAGACCCCAACACCGCCGGAGGCTGTTCGCACTGCGATGATCCCCGCAGTATCATCGAATGCCACGAGTTCGCTTGTCAAAGAACCAATGACATCCGAACTGGAGATGAACGACGCCGTCGCGTTACTCCAAAGAGATAATTGGGTTCCCCCAGTGTCCGACCATGCAAATACGGATCTCGTACCATCCGAGGCGAGGACCTCAGCATCAGCCGGGATCGTCTGTAAAACCTCCGACACGGAGATCGCCTCGGTATTGCTGGCGTCGAGCTCGCGGATCGCAAGCACACTTTCGCCTGTTTCGGCTGAAATTGTGGGCTCGAGCAGGACACCTCGTCCTGTGGGATCAATTGCGATGTCGGCCCATGGTGTTGGTGCGTCCGTTTCAGCCAGATTGACGGCGGTACTCGTGCCTGCTTCCACGTCGACTTGCCAAGCGGTTTCGCCGTTTACCCCTGTGCCCACGACAAGTAGGTCGCCATCGGGCAAGAATTGCAATTTCGTCAGCTGTGTTCCAAAACTGAGCTCTGACGTGGCGCCAGTATCAAGGTTACCGAAGACCACAGACTGGTTTGTCAAAGCCAGCGGTGTCCGGCCATTGCTCGCCAATTGACTGCCCGCTGTTACACTCGAGATCGGGCCGGCAAGCGTGGCCGAGATTGGCATTGTCTGGAACTGAGTATCGGTTCCGTTGAATAATCGCAACTCGTGCATACCGTCAGGAACGTTGTCGAAGCGATAATTGCCTTCGCTGTCGGCAAGTGCATATGGCTCACCGGCGTCAATGCGGGTGTTCTGGTTGGCGTCGATGTACACCAAACGGTGGGGTGCCTCTGCATCCCCAGCATCGAGCTGAAAAGAGTGATTCAAATCCTCAAAAACAGCCCCGGTGATCGCGGCGAGAACCCGCCGATCACTCAGGTGCTCAACCAGCAGTCTGCGACGGTGGCTTCTCCGTTTTTGCGATCTGGCGACGGGTTTGGCCATCGTTTTTTCGGGGTGTTGAGGCGGAATCTAGATAGACTTACGTGTTTGGACGCATCATGCTGCGGCTGGTTCCCTTCCGCTGGGGAAAATCTCAGAAAATTAAGAGTAAGATCCACTCGGTGGATTGATGAGAAAAGCAACCCTTTTCAGCTGAGAACCGTCTATCATACGCATACGGGGTTCCTGTGGGTACGAACTTCTGTTGCGAAGAATGACTTTTCTTACCCAAAATACCATCTGCCTTACGGTTAAGACCGGCAGACGGTCCTCCGTGTTACTAATCATCCTCCTCTCTGAGACTCGAATCACATGCCTGTTTTTCGAACGGTGACTCCGGACAAGGTCGCAAACGGCCTTTTGAAATCGCTCAAATGCCATGCTTTTTCCCCGTTGACCATCTTTTTGCTGGGCTTTGCCATTTCAGCATCAACCAGCGGATCGGTCCAAGCGCAAGCTCCCTCTGGCCCACGTAGTCCACAAGCCGGAGGATCGGGCTATGGAGAGGAAATGATGGAGGGCGAGGAGGACATGGGCGACGAGGACATGGGCGACGAGGGCTCGGGCCGAGGCTACGGCAGCGAGGGAGATATGGATGAAATGATGGACGATGTTGGCGACGATGGCGCCGGATATGGTGATGACGGTGGCTATGGAAGTGGCGGCGGCTATGGCAGCGGTGGAGGGCGTGGTACCGGATCGCGTGCGATGGTGTCCTCGCCTCAAGCCGATGCGATGGATGTTTATGGTGCTCCTCTCGTCTCCTTACGTGACCAGCTCAGTTTCTCACCGCTGTTTGCACCCACTCAGGTGGCAGCCGCCGAGTCGGGACCATTTCTGGGGCGAGATGCGGAAGATGCGTTCAAAGCTGGCAATCATCCGCTGGCTCTCGCGTTGATGTTCGGGCACATGACGGTGGAGGAACGAGATGCCTTGGTTGCGTTGCAGACCGTCAAGTACAACGCTTTATTGCGTCGTCCCGTTTGGAATATCCGCTGGGGCGTTTCTTTGGCAATCCGCGGCGATATCACCGGTGATGCACAACCGATTCAAGAGGGAGCCAGTTCCTCGGGACGTGGTGGTCGAGGTGGTGGTGGTTTCGGTGCACCTGGAGGCGGTGGAGGCCGCGGGGGTGATTTGAGCGTAGGTGGAGGTTCAGGGGGGGGTGGAGATGGCTTTCCCGGTGGAGGTGCACTGGGTGGATTGATCGAAGATGAAGGCATGTACGAAGGCATGGAAGATGGGATGAATGAGGGCATGGGTGACGAAATGGGAATGGAACAAGGCTATGGCCGAGGCTCAGGACGCCCACAAGGCGGAGCAGCTGGACCTGCAACTCCGTCGATCCCATCAAGAAAAATGTTGAGTGACCAAGCACGTGTCGTGTTCGACAAGAATCTGGGGCTGGTAGCAAACGTGGTGGGTGAAGAATTCAGAAAACGTTTTCAAAGCGGAGCGTTTGGCCCGCTCTTCTCGACCGTTACCGCACCACCGCCACCAGTGGATAACGGGGCGGGCCGTAACGGCGTAGCACCCGCCGCTTCTTCACATGTCGTCGGTGGAGCTGTCAATGAATTGTTGATGGATGCTGGTGAGCCCGTGGCCATGTGGCAACCTGGACTGATTTTTCTTGGGGAAGGTGACATTGCAGATGTGATGCCTAGCGCACGAGCCGCGCAAGTGGACTTGTTGCTTCACTTTGAGGTAGTGCTGAAAGCTGGACGCAACGACAACGTGCAAAACGTATCCCGTTGCCGACTCATGAATGTCGCTACTGGCAAGCAGGAAATCGTTTCCAAGGGAATGTCAAACGTCGAAGCGTCACAGATGACGCGAGCTGGCCGCCAGACTGAGCGTGATTATGTGATGGCGCAGCTCCGTTCGCTACTCAGTTTCATTGATCGATCAGCCACCGTGTCTGACTTGCCTGCTCTTACCCCGGAAATCGCCCGACGACGCGTCGAGGCTCTGGTCGGAAGTCCCCAGTCTCGATCTCTAAGAACCCTGGCTGAAGTTCGGATGTACCAAGCCAAAAATCTTCTCACAGCTGACGAAGTTGAGGCTGTCTTTGACATCGTCGGTGGAGCAGAGGGGCTTTTGATGCTTCACGGACCTCAAGGTGAAAAACTTGAAATGGCGCGGCAATGGGCGTTGCAAAGTTTGCCAAGTTTTGAATCGCAATAGCGGCGCACGCTTTACGTTTCTGATTGATTGGCCAAAATTCACGAGCATGGAAAGCCGCCAGCAGCGCTGCGATAATGGCTTCTGTGACCGCTGTCGCTTCCACTACGCCGATGGATCTCAAATGCCCTCAGTGAGACAATAGATCGGGATTGGAGAGATCGGCACTGGACTGAGCCAATTCATGGGCCTAGTCGCGGTGCAGCATTCAGGCGACTTCTGTGTGATGGGGGCCCGCGTTCTAGCGGCAGCACTCAGGGGAGGGTTTTGGGTGAGCGTGTCGATTGCCACACGTCCATCGCTCAGTACATGTCCATCGCTCAGTACAGGTCTTGGTGCGAGTTGTGGTTTCCCCCTAGAGTCGCTTGCTTCAATCGCGAGGTACTTCGATGCCCCGAATAAGGGTCCCGAGTTCCTCATCGCACGTGCGGCCCTCGATCTCTGCTTCTGCTGTCAGTTGGATACGGTGACGCAACGTGGGTAGCGTGATATCGACAACATCATCAGGAGTCGCGAAGTCACGTCCACTGAACGCGGCGAGGACCCTGGCTGATTGCATCAGCGCAAGCCCAGCTCGCGGAGAGGCGCCGATGTGGAAGGCTGGCCACGTGCGTGTCGCCCGCACAAGTCGATTGATGTAATCAATCAGACTGTCTTCAATCCTGACTTGAGAACATAAGTCGATCATCTCCAACAACTGAGTCGGCGAGGTCACCGTTTTTACCTCGTCATTCAAGCGTTGGTTCAAATCGACCTGCTGACTATGTAGTTTGAGAATCTCAATTTCTTCGTTTGCAGTCGGGTATTCAACCTTGAGAAGGAACATGAACCTGTCGAGCTGTGCTTCGGGGAGGTTATAAGTGCCTTCACTTTCGAGGGGATTTTGTGTTGCCATTACCAGAAAGGGTCTCGGTACTTCATGACTAGTGCCATCAATGGTAACTCTGAATTCCTGCATGATTTCTAGCAGGGCCGCATGGGTTTTCGCAGGTGATCGGTTAATCTCGTCAGCCAGCAGGAACTGTGTGAATACAGGCCCAGCCCGGAATCGGAACTCCGACTTTTGCATGTCATACACGGGGGCACCCGTGATATCGGATGGCATGAGGTCTGCCGTGAACTGAATTCGTCCACACTCACAGCCCAAGACTCGCCCCATCGTGCGGACAAACAGTGTTTTGCCGAGCCCCGGAACCGATTCAATCAACACATGACCACCGGCAAAAAGAGCGGTCAGGCTTCCGAGGATCAGTTCTTCTTGCCCGACAAAGAGTTTTCCGATTTCGTCGGCGATATCTTTGTAGAGCTTTTGTACTGGTGCAAATTTTTCGGACTTCACTAACGTCTGGCCCGAGTTTACTGTCGAACCACTGCTGGTTTCTGGTGGTATGTTACTCAAGTTATTTTCCATCAGGTTGGGATTTCTCTGATTCACTTTTGTGTTCGGAAGACATCGGTGATTCAGGAGCTTCAGTTGAGTTGGATTGTGAGTTGGTTTGTTGTGTTTCCCCAGAGTTCACTTCTTGTGTCGTTCTGCCTGACAGTCGACTGGGACGCAGAGTGTGCACCGGTTGGGCCACGTTCATGGGGGCTTCGTCGAGAATCCATGGACCAGCCGTTTCCCCACGAACGCGTTTCATGTAATCGCTGATCTTCGTGCGAGCATACCGTTCACCACCGACGCGTTTCATCAGGGCTGCCACAGCATCGAGGTGATGACCAAAGTTTCCAGAGGTTATGTGAAAGATTTTTCGGGGGCGTCCAAAGATGGGCCACAGCATCAGGCAAATTACGAAGCCGAGGAATATGCCGTGCATGGTAAGGAGGCTGATCGGCCAAACTGTTAATAATTCCATTCCACTAGGAACGGGGGCTCCATTATTTGCATTGCTAACGGTCAACGCTGTGCCATTGTTATTGAGAAATCCGGCACGCAGCCCCGAGTTTTTGGCCAACGCCGCTTCCTTGATGATCTTGTCTGCCAACAACTGATTTGATCTTTGGGTGAGTCCGAAATTTGAAAGCAGAGACCCTGATGAGATCACGAAAATCTGTGAGCCATTCCATTTGTTTGAAGTGACTTTAGCAACGTACGCGGTGCCATTGTTTGTTTCCAGCAGAACACTCGTCGTGTCATCACTGGGGCTCAGCGCCGTGCTGACCTCATACTCAAGCGGTGTTAACGGCAGTTCAACGGTCCCGGTGCTCTGTGTGTTCCCATCTAATGCTTTTGCGGCCCAAGAGCCTTTGACGCCTTTGATGGTTTCCGGTTGTGATAATTCGCTGATCGTAAACCATTCGTACGAGGGTGGCTGACGTGTGGTGAATCGAATCTGTTGGCGTTGTGTCTGACTGGTGGCAACCCGGCGCCGGTATTCCATGCGTTTTTCGGCTGGTGCTGTCGCCATGGTTGTCGCCCAGTATTCAGCTTCACTGCCGCTGTCTGGGCTGATGTAAACCAGTGTGCGATTTGCCTGCTTCAGCCAAGAGTCGATCCACGCGACCGCTTCGGGGTTGAGTGGGACGTCGTTTTGAGGAGCCCAGACCACTAGGTCTGTGCTGCTCTTAAGTCGATCCGTGAGGCGGTTCATCTCTCGGTCAGTGAATCCTGCGTTTTTAATCGCCTGGCGAAAAGTACCGTAACCATTGATACTTGAGTAAGCTGAACTGCCGCTTGTTTTGCCGTAGTCTGTTGCTAACTCTAAACAGCCAACCGTAAGCAAGAGGCTGCATGACATGAGTATTGTCAGGAGTTTGATTTCGCTCGATCTCATGCCGCTTCCCCCGACTTTTCTACAAGCCTTGTTTCCAACTGTTCATTCAATCGCCACGCGTCTGCGAACTCGTTGCGAGTGATTTTGTGGCGGCCAAAATAAGAACGTTCAAACGAAGCAATGGTGGACTCCAGGCAATTTGCCACTTGTTCATTGGACGCGCGTGTCTCTCGAATGTACTTGCGGTTGGTCTTTCCGCGGTTCAGACGCAGCATTCCGTAGCGATCAAGTAGTAGAAGTTGGTGAGCAAACAACAGGATGATGGCCTGGTCGTACTGGGAGTCTTGCATCAACCGCTGAGCTTCCGAACGCAGATTGACATCCGTCCGCCGCAGTTCCTTGGGTAAATGCTTCATGCGTTCCAACGTTTGTTCGTCAGGTGTTTTTCCTGAGATCACCCTCTTACCACTCTTTCCGACATTCTTCGCGTTCAATTCGGCTCGGGATAGGGCGTAGAAGATTGCTGCCACGCCAGCCAGCACAACGATTCCGAGTGTCAGCCAACCGAGTAAGTTCAACGCCGAAAGTCCTGTGTTGAAGAGTCCAGTGGTTGGACCCGCCGCACCACCAGCGTTCTGCTGAGGAAGTTTGTTTGCATTCGAGGCTTTGTTGCTTTTTATCGGTGGTGGTTTTGGTAGCCAACGACTATTCCGATTCAGTGAATCGTCTATCTGCGGTTGAACATCAACCGGTTTCAGGCTGTTCTTTTCTGCGTCAAACCAGACGGTTGTACGCAATGCGTCACTAACAGGAGAATTTTCAACACCATCGGTTTGCTGACCATCGGCAAGCGAAGAGAATAAAAATAAACTCAGCAGAGCCAGGTGTATTCGTCGGGAGCAAGATGGTCTCGCATGCGTTTTTGCAATGACATTCATCGGTTTGCCCCCGCGGTTTGCAAGCGTTTAGACTTCGGCTTAGCTGAGTCAGCCGTTTTCGCAGCTTTGTTTTTTGCGGTGTGGGGAGAGGTGCTAGCAGACTCTTCACTTCCGAATTGCCTCAATGATTCTGCTCGCAACGACAATTCAACTTCCCATCCTTCGAGTCGAATTCTTGTGTCCAGATAGTTCAATAATCGAATGATCACGCTCGCGCTCGCAACAAACCACAATGCCAGCGGAAAGAAAACGAGTAGGACGGTCAAGTTCATGAAGTTCCAGTATCCCAGCGTGATACCACGGAACCAAATGAGCGTGTAAAAGCAGCTCAAGGCGATGCTGGTCAAGATGAGTGACACAGATGCAAAGCGACCGGTGAGTTCACCACTCATCGGGCCGTGAAGTGATTTGGAGCGTTTGGCCATGGTGATTGCAGATTCCGACGAACCTCGTAATGGGCATTGCTCCAATAGCAGAATCTCTGGTGCAAACGGACGATTTGCCCGTACCACGGTGGCCCACAATAGAATGATGATCGGGATAAAGACGTCCCAGAACCCAGAGACAGGCTGGCCCCACCGAAAGGCCAGCAGAATCATGGTGGGTACTGCTAGGCGACAAACTCCCAAGACCCAAAACCATCGCTTGAATTGACGTTTGACCTCGGAGGTGACGTACTTCCACGTCGGCCGCTTTTCAAAGACTGCTTGCCCGAGATAGAGGGTGGCAAAAACACCTGCAGCAGGCGTTTGCAGGATGATAAGTAGCGTCATCCAAATCATGTATCGCGAGACTTCACCAAACGCTGCCTCATCATCCAGCCCGTACCGCGACTCCTCCCACGGAATCCAACCGAGCAAGATCATGTTGGTAATTGCCCAGCCAATTGCCCCTGTACCAAAACCAATCAGCAATGCTTCGGGATACCGTCGAATCATGATGAGCGACAGGTCGCCAATTTCGGTGAACTTGCGCAGGCGGATCACCACATGAGTTTGGTCAAGCTGCATCAGGTTGGTCTCCTGCTGGGAACCGAGATGCAAACTCGCTCGCTTCTCGAGGGAAACCAAGCACAACGAAGTAAAAACTGATCAGCCCGGAGGAAAAAACAGACCAGGCAGCCTTGAATACATAAGGTAGAGGGCTAGGGGAAATGAAACCTTCTGTGAAGGCAGCCAGCGTAAAAAGGAGGGCTGATGCGGCCATCACTGGGACAGCTTTCATGGCATTCAAACGGATCGAATCCGTACGGGCCAAGCCTGCGGTGTAGAACACGCCGATGCCAAGTCGCAACCCCGCCGAGGCAGCTAACGCGATGGCAGTCAGTTCAAAAGGACCGTGCGCGGTTACGAACTCAAAAAAATTGTCACCACCCGCGACGTCTGGCCGAGCCATGTATCCAAACATCGTTCCCAAGGCGAGTGCGTTATAGGCAAGCGTGAATAGGCACGGGATCAATAGAATTCCATACGCAAAACAACGTAGGCCGATCCCGGTGTTGTGCATGATGTAAAAACCGGACATGGAAACGTAATGATCAAGGGATCCCGCGAGAGGCGTTCCATAAGCCTCTTCCAGACTTGAAAGTTGTTCGGTCCCAACCATGCGATCAGCAAATCCCGGGATGATGGTGTCGTTGCGGCCAAGGTACATGGCTAAGGCAAATAAACCAAAAAACACAAGCGTGGCCACCCGCACACAAGGATCAGAAAAGATTTGTTTCGGAGCCGTTTCGAAAATGATGGTCGACCAGCTTTTGGGCTCAAATTTATCTGCCCTGTACAACTGGTTATGAGCCCTCGCCACCAGTCGATGCAGGTAGGTGACAGTGCCCGGCGGTAGTTGGTAGGTGTCTGCTAAAGCAAGGTCAGCGCAGGCTGCTCGGTAAAGGGTCGAGAATCGTGCAATGCCCTGTGCACCCCGGTGATGCTTGAATCCTGACTTGTCCGTTCGCCCCCGCATTTCCATTGAGTCGCAAAGTCTTTCAAGTTCAGACCATTGCACACGCCGCTTTTCCAAAAGCTTGGCTACGTTCATCTTTGCTCCTCCGAGCGAGGCGCTTCCTGCTGGGTGCCGAGTTGTTGTCTGCTTTCAGATTGGCTACCGCTAGGTCGAGGACGCGGCACCGATTTGCCCAGCAGGGTAGTGTCTGGAACATTACCCCCCGCCTTTGGTGTTGGCTTGGCACTGGCACTGGCACTGGCACTGAGTGAACGGTTTGCAGCAGGTGAAATGGGATTGGGGACGCCACCCAGCAAGCCCTGTGGCTTGTTCTGATCACGGCGGAGCGGACTGAAGCCAGCGAGCGGTCCCAAGTCGGCGATCTCATCTGACGAATCCGAAAGATAAACTCGATAGTAGAGTGCGTACATCAAAAGATCAGGATCGATGTCAGCCCGAAACTCGAATCGGTCAATCAACGGGATTGCAAGGTGGCGAGCGATCTCACGGCGGCGTGCGGGGGTTAGGTAATGTCTTCGCTCGGCGTAAATCGCCAGTGTTTTTGCCATGCTCCGGCTAACGCGGTAATCACCGGGGAAAAATGATGCCAGCGCGGGAACGCGGGGGTCATCAACCTTTGCAACTGGTAATCGCCAGCCGCGCTCGTCAACAATGACCATGGTACCCGCGGCGAGATCACCGAGACGTTGCATGCGGCGAGTGCATATCATTGTCAGCAAGCCAATCATTCCTGTGGGAAAAAAAATCGGCAGGGCTTCGTTTGTAAACGAACTTATAGCAACCGGGGGTGCCATGTCCGCAATGCGCAGTAAGTTTCTCAGCATGGCCCGCTTTCCGCTGATGGGACGGCCGTCGGTATCAATGACCCGAATGCCACATGCCCATTTGCCAATCGTCCGGCCGTTGAAATACGTCTCGAGAATGGTGCCGTAGAACCAGCTGATCAAGAAGTAAAGGATGAATCCGGTGGCCACCACGAACGAACTGAGGCCCGAAAAACTAGCCAGCAGTCCGAACAGTCCAAGGCAAAGCACCACCAGGATGATCACACCCCAACGAACCCCGAGGTCGATCAGATAAGCGGGCAAACGTCGGAAAGGACCCGCTAACTGGTAATCGAAGGCGATGTTTTCAGGTGTTACCACCGCGATCGTGGTATCAAGTGCGGCAGGTGAGGCCATACGGCAGAGGTGATTTCAGAGGCTGCGTGATGAGATCCTTGTGTCAGTATTATCATCTGCAACTGCCCCCATGTGCAACGGATGCAAATGAGTACCGGGTGGATACTCGAAAAAAGAAAATTCTGGAAAGTTGCCAAGAAATATGCTTAGGGTCTTGAAACACCCGCAAGCATTAACCTCGGATTGCCCTACCGGTTACCGCTGTTCGGATTTTCCGCAGCGGGGACCCAGCGGGGACGATAGATGGCGAGAGATTTTACTGCTGTTCTTTGGCTTGGTTTGTGTATTTGATGCGGTGTTCCTACCGAGCCTTCACTAACCATCGCTTCGATGACGTAAACTAACCGCTCCGATTTGTCGCCCTTCAAGCAACTTTATGGTCCTTCAAGCAATATAGTGCAGGCCCGTGCCCAATTTCTCCCCATACCAATCCCCAGAAGTCACGCCAGAAGCACCGTCCAGTGAGCAGGGGCAAGTGGGGGCAATCGGCAGTAGTGCACCTCGCGACCCGTATCGTCGCAATGAAGCTGGAATACACGAACCTCCCACCAATATTTGGGGAAGTCTGCGGTATCTCGGCCCTGGTTTTATCCTGTCTGCTTCAATCGTCGGATCAGGCGAATTGATTGCCACGACCATCGTGGGGGCTGAGGCGGGGTTCATGCTAATGTGGTTCATCATCTTTAGCTGTCTGGTCAAAGTCACCGTGCAAATTGAATTCGGTAAGCACGCGATTTGTTCGGGTGAATCAACGATGGCCTCACTCAATAGTCTGCCGGGGCCGAGGGTCGGAAAAGCCAATTGGTCGATATGGCTTTGGCTGCTGTTGATGGTCGGGAAAATGTTCCAGTTGGGTGGAATCGTAGGCGGTGTCGTGTTAGCGCTCGCCGAGTTTTTCCCTGAACTGAACCCGGACGATAATTTTCTGATGTTCGCTTTGGTTACCTACCTCGTCGCAGCGTCAGTGTCTCTTCTGGTCTTTCAAGGTTACTACCAACTGATTGAGAAAGCGTCCTTGATCATGATTGGTTTGTTCACGTTATTCACGATCGCTTCTTTGTGCGCGTTGCAGACAACTGATTTTGCAATCTCCATCAATGAGTTTGCTTCGGGGCTGATTCCCCGTTTTCCTCCCGAAGCTGTTGTCCTGATTGCCATCGGTGCCTTCGGGATCACGGGGGTCGGAGGTGATGAGATCATGGCATACAACTACTGGTTGCTCGAAAAGGGGTATGCCTCCTACACCGGCCCAGGAAATGATTCGGAAGAATGGGAAAGGAGAGCAAAAGGTTGGATACGCATCATGTATCTTGATGCGTTGCTGGCAATGGTTGCTTACACACTCATGACTGTGATGTTTTATCTTCTTGGTGCAGCCATTTTGCATCGTCAGGGGATGGTGCCTGAAAGCACGGAATTGATCAGCACGTTGGGGACAATGTACACCGAGTCTCTCGGGCCTTGGGCACGGTCGCTGTTCGTTGTTGGAGCCTTTGTTGTTCTTTATTCGACAATGTTTGCAGCACTTGCCGCGTGGACACGAATGTTCGCAGACGCGTTTGCACGAATCGGTGTATTCGATTTTGGGGATAAAAAGACGCGACGCTTCTGCATCGCGCTCTGCGCATGGGTCATTCCTGCGGTCTGGGCAAGCCTCTTTCTGTTCTTTGAGAGACCAGCTTTGATGGTTTTGTTAGGGGGGCTGCCAACCGTCGTCATTCTTGTCATTGTGGTGTTCGCGGCGTTGTACTTCCGCTATCGTCGTGTTACATCTCGGATGGTACCCACCCGTACTTATGACATCGCGTTGTGGACCAGTTCGATCGCAATCGCGTTGGTGGCCGGTTACCTCGGATACGAGTTGGTTCACGACTTGGTGGAATGGTTGGCCCCACCGATCGAAGTCGCGGCTCTGTAGGTCAGCGCAAACATGGGCATCGTTCCAGCTTGTAACGATTCACCGTTTCGATCACTCCTGCTTCACATCCAATCAGCCATTCTCATGTCGAGTCAACCGCTGCATGTCTAATCCACCCTTGAAAACTCGCTTTGGCGTGATCGGTACAGGGCGAATCACGCGTCGGTTGGTCGCTGACCTGCAGTCAACCGATCACGTGAACGTGACGGCGATTGCAAGTCGGACGATGGATCGGGCAAGTTGGTATGCCAATCAGTATGGAATCGCAGCTGCGGTTGAGGGCTACGAGGCTTTGTTGCAGAGGGAAGATGTAGACGCCGTTTACATTTCGTTGCCTCCCTCGATGCACGCAGAGTGGGCAATCGCCGCCGCAGAGCATGGTTTGCATGTTCTTTGCGAAAAGCCATTGGCACTGACAGTTGATCAAGCTGTCTCTATCGATGTGGCCTGTCGAAGCGGAGGTGTGCGGTGGTTGGATGCAACGGGGTGGTTGCATCATCCCAGAACTGAATCGTTCCGTGACTGGATTCGTAGCGGTAGGCTGGGCGATATCGGACATGTTAGCGCGGCTGTTTCGTTTTATCAGCCTTTTCAATCAGATGATCATCGACTGGATGCCTCACTGGGTGGAGGCTGTGTTTTGGACCTCGGTTGGTACGCGTGTGGTTTAGTTCGCTTTGCAAGTCTTGGCATGCCTCTGGAGGTTGCGGCAGATGTCGTGATCCGTGAGGGTGTCCCCCAGCGTTTGACTGCGATGCTTTGGTTGGCGGGCGGAGTGACGGCTACAATTTCGTGCGGCTACGATACAGCGACACGCAAGTGGTTTGAAGTTGCTGGAAGTGCCGCATCACTCATCTGTGATGATTTTACGCGTCCCTGGGCCGAACGACCCACGCGATGCTGGATCCATGATGCGTCAGGCCAAGTGGAAGGGCATACCTTTGAAGGTAGTCAAGAACGTCTGATGATTGCTCGGTTTGTCGGTGACCAGTCGTTAACAGAGTGGCAGCAGCATGCGCTTGATACCCATTTGATACTCGATGCTATCACGCAGTCGGTGGATTCCGGTGGCGGTCGGGTCCCTGTCAGGCAGACCGTCGGCTAACCGGTTTATACCCAGATCTTGCCCGGTGACTGTATGTCTGTTCAAGGGTTGCGCATTTCCGGTTAATCTTCGTGTCGCGGCACGTAGCGGTGATTTTTGAGGAAAAAACGCTTTCATTGCTGCTGTTATGTCGGAATGGGGGTGCAATTGGGTTTTTCGAGATAGATAATCAAGGAAGTGTCCTTCTTGGCGAATCCCTTGCTGCCTGCTGTGATACACGTACTCGGAAATCGCACTGATGAACAAGCTTCGCCATATCGTAACCGCTAGCCTCCGCTGGAGTTGGTTTGTGCTATTGGTGTTGCTTGCCTTTGGGTATCTGGTAGCAGGCTTGTCGGGAAATCGTCCGCCAAAGAACGCTTCTTCCACTGATGCGGAAGCGATCGGTTCGCCCGTCGTCGATACTGATCCGATGTCCGCAGTCAGTCGAATTCAGGAATCGCTTCGACCCTCAGTTCAGAAAATTGACGCTGAGCGTCAACAAAGGTTGGCGAGTCTTGGTTTGGATCACGCCGGGCCCGCCGACTGGCTGACGATTTGTCGCCGACTGTCGCTGGCACTGGTTGGTAATGGATTGTCGCTGGAGGAGATCAGAGCACTTGAGCAGATCGAAGAGTCAAAACGCGAACGCATGCACTTGGAGAACCTGTTAAAAGATCAACGCTTCCATCATTACTGGGCTGAACGTTGGAGCCGATTTCTTGTCGGGACGGATGGTGGGCAATTCATCGTATACCGTCGACGCAGATTTCGTATTTGGCTGGCAGAAGTTTTTGCTTCAAATCAGCGTTATGATCGTATGGTTCGCGACCTCCTGACCGCCGAGGGGCTTTGGACCGACAAGCCACAAGTCAATTTTTTGACAGCTACGTTCGACAGCAATGACGGAAACGCAGATCCAGTCCGACTGGCGGCTCGCACCTCACGAGTTTTCCTCGGACTGCGTATTGATTGTCTTCAGTGTCACAATGATTTTTTAGGCAACGTGAATCTTGGTGAAGAATCGGATTTGCGAGAAGGTCAGCAGCAGGATTTTCATCAGCTGGCTGCCTTTTTCACCAGTGCAAAAACAAATGGGTTGCAGGGTGTGCGTGATGGTGAAGTCGAATATGGCTACAAGTACCTGAACGAGGATGAGGAAACTGACGTGCAGGCGGGGGTTCCTTTCTTGCCCGAACTATTGCCCGAAGAGGGCAAGCCGCGTGCTCGCTTGGCGGCTTGGGTTACGCATCCAGAAAATATTCAGGCGGCACGCGCGACGGTCAGTCACGTCTGGGCTTTGATGTTCGGTCGCTCCATGGGCGAAGCAGTCGATAATTTGCCTCTCGATGAGCCGTGTCACCCAATGATGGATTTGTTGGCTCGTGACTTTGTTGCACATGGATTCAATTTGCGAAGGCTGATTCGTGTGATTGCTGCATCCGAAGCGTTTCGCGCTGACAGTAGAGCAGACTTTGAAATCAATCCGGAACATGAGCATAACTTTGCTGTTTTCCCACTCGTCCGTCTTCGGCCTGAGCAAGTTGCAGGTGCGATCATACAGGCGGCAAGAATCAAAACCACCGATCGTGAATCGTCGTTCTTTCTACAATTGCAGACCATGACGGGTACGAATGATTTCGTCACACAGTATGGCGACATCGGTGAAGATGAATTCAACAGTGACAGTATTACCATCACGCAGCGACTGTTGATGATGAACGGGGAATTGTTACGTGATTTGGTTGAATCCAATCCGCTGTTGAATGCATCGGCGCATGTCCGAATGTTTGCGAATGACACTTCGCAGATTGTGGACCTGCTGTATTTGTCAGCGCTTAACCGTTATCCCACATCGGTAGAGAAGAAACATTTCGTTTCGAGAATCGAATGCTCGGATGACAAAGAGAAGGCGACAGAGGATCTTGTTTGGGTCTTGTTGAATAGCAGCGAACTTGCGTGGAATCACTAATTTACAGGAACGCCTAGGCTCTCCCCATGTCTGTACATGATCAGTTCAATCACGATCCATTCTGCGATCCACGGGTTCATCTGTCGCGTCGAACGCTGCTTGGAGCAGGGGGTGGAGGGCTGATGATGTCCGCTATCGCCCAGCGACTGGCGTGGGCAGATGAGCAGGGGGTCACGGATTCCGCGAAGCCAAAGAGCGTCATCCTGTTGTGGCTGCAGGGCGGTCCCAGTCAACTTGAAACTTTTGATCCGCATCCCGGCGGCATGTATGGCGGCGATGCGTCGGCGATAGATACATCCGTCAAAGGACTGCAAATTTCTGATTTGCTACCGCAGACGGCTGAGCAGATGCATCTCGCTTCGCTGATTCGTAGTGTTACAAGTAAAGAAGGCGATCACGAACGCGCGGTTTACAATATCAAGACAGGTTATCGACCCGATCCTACATTGAAGCATCCCTCTGTGGGGGCTGTGTTGTGTCATGCCGATCAGGGCGGAGCCGATATTCCACGTCACATCTCAATCGTGCCAAATGGCTTCCCAGGGCGTGGGGGATATTTGGGTGCGGGGTACGATGCGTTCAAAATTTATGATCCTGCTCAGTCGGTTCCTGATATCCGTCGTTCTGTTCCCGAACCCCGTTTCGAGCAGCGAATTGCTGATCTCTACGATGTTGTAGAGAGTGAATTCCAAAGAGGACGGCTGCGGCAGTTGGAATCAACTAGAACGCTTCATCGCAGCGTGACTGATGGCGCATTGCGAATGATGTCCAGCCAGCAGTTGGGGGCGTTCGATGTTTCATCTGAGCCGAGACAGGTACGGGAAGCGTTTGGTGATAGTGCTTTTGGCCGTGGAGCGCTGGCAGCCTCACGCCTGATAGAAGTAGGGGCACGCTGCGTTGAGGTTTCACTTGGCGGATGGGACTCCCACATCACGAACCACGCATTGCAGTCATCTGCCTGTGAGAAACTTGACCCTGCTTTGTCTGCGCTTTTGAAGCGTCTTGAGGAGCGGGAGCTTCTTGATTCAACACTCGTCGTGTGCGGTGGAGAATTTGGACGTACCCCCGCGATCAATCCCGCAGAGGGGCGTGATCATTGGCCGCACGGTTTCTCTGTTCTGTTGGCAGGTTGCGGAATTCGCAGGGCCGGACTGTATGGTGAGACTGCTGGAAAACCAACACTTGATTCTGACAAGCCAATGGCTGACATCGTCGATCCGGTAACGGTGGGTGATCTGCATGCAACCATTTTGACTGCGTTAGGTGTCGATTTCGAAGAAGAATTGGAAACCCCGATTGGGCGTCCCATGAAACGTAGTGAAGGAAAACCGATCAAGGCAATTCTTAGTAGCTAGTCGTTGGGGTTTTCGTATGTTTCAATTTTTCCAGCGTGGCGTCGGATTGGAATGAGCCAGTTTGTGGAACCTCGGTGGTGTTGGCGTCCTCAGTTTTTACACCGGTGTAATTCATTTATTTGTTCACCAGAACACATCCACTGAGAGTTGGGCGATTAAGACGCTCGGTTTCTCTTGTCCGGATTCCGCTCTGTTGCTGATGCTGGATTCTTCCTCGGGCGGTCCAACCTGATAAAGTGGCATGCATGCGGAATGCAGCATGTGGGAGTTGCATGGTTCAGGGAATAAGCTAGACGACAGTAATTGAGGATTGATGTTTTGATGAAATTGATTTTGTGCGTTCTTCTTGTTTTGCCTGTGATTGCTAGGTCACAGGATTTGAGTTGGCCTGATCCAGTGGCGAATCATGTCGTCCCGCGTCAGAGTACGGCAGTGACGCACGGTCCAGTACTTGGTGATGTCAATACGAATTCAGTTCGTATCTGGTTACGTGCTGCATCGGAGATTGAGTTTGAGGTTTTGATTCGTCCCAATCGTCCACCGTTTGAAAACGCCGCGGTGCACCGTGGACGAACATTGCGAGCGGAGGACTTCACTGGATTTGTCGAGGTCGGTGGTTTGCTTCCCAATACGGAATATGCCTATGCCGTTCGCGTTGGCGGCGAGATCATCGACTTGCGAGCAGAATTCAAGGATCCATGGCCCAC
>JBPCVE010000306.1:0-11631 GCA_051010795.1 Rubripirellula sp. | reverse complement strand
GGTACCGCCATGCTCGTCAATCTGCCACGCCCAAATGCCGGCGGCATTTTGATGGCGCCACATCACGGCAGTCTCAGGATGGATGCAGCCTCTGTTCTGGAGTGGGCACGCCCTCGAGAAACCATAGTCAGCGGTGGCGAGCGGGCCAGCAAACCCGAAGTACAGGAAATGCTTTCCGTGCATGGCTCGGGTGTCCATGTCACTGCGATTGTCGGTGCAATTCGTGTTCAAATCGGCAAACATGGTGAGGTTCGTATTCAAGAATGGAATTTTGCGGGTTGGTAAGGCAACAATACGGCATCAAAGTCGCATGAAAGATAGCCCTGCGCGCTGACAATGATTGCAGAACGTGTACGATTGATGGTTGGCTACACTATGCCGACTTATTCCTCCAGCCCACCGCTCATGACATGCTCGCCTTTCTTAGCGAGATTTCGATCACCTGCGTCTTTGCCAGCTACTTCGTCGTGCTGGTTCTGGAGTTACTACGCCTGTTAGGTCGCATTCCCGGCCGAGGCCTGTTTGTCATCGCCATGATGTCCGTGGGTTTGTTCACGCATGTCTGCTACCTCTTGTTGCGGGCGACCACATTGGAAGGTGCCGAGGTGGGAGGTCCAGAAGTGGGCTTGTTGGCGACTTGGTCGGATTGGTCGCTCTTATTAGCATTGGGATTGGCAATTGCATTCTTCGTACTTTACCTACGGCGCCCAGATACGATCATCAGTTTCTTCTTCTTGCCTGCTGTCATGGCTTTGTTGGGATTAGCGATCGCTCTGGGTGAACGCCCTCCATTCAGTCGCACCGAAGCGGTCGAAGTATGGCGATCGGTTCACGCGATTGCGATGATGGCAGGTTCGATCGCTGTCCTCGTCGGATTTCTAGCGGGGATCATGTACTTGGTGCAATCTCGAAGATTGAAATTGAAGCGAGCTGGATCTTCTTTCCGCTTGCCAACTCTCGAGTCTTTGGGCAGGTTGAATCGGCGATGCCTTGTAGGGAGCACGATTGCTGTCGGCATTGGTCTGATCGCAGGTGTCGTGATGAATCTGAATCGCTGGGGAAGCGTTGGTTGGACGGACCGAGGGGTCCTTCTCAGCACGCTGCTGCTGGTCTGGTTGTTGGGCGCGACCGGTGTTGAATACTTTTATGCTCCCGCCAGTCGAGGCCGAAAAGCGATCTACCTCACGCTGGCGAGCGGAGGCTTTCTTGTTCTGGCCATGATTGGAGTCCTCACCACTTCGCATGGACAATCAGAGAAAGACTCATCTTCGGTTAATGAGGTTGGACGATACCCGTCGGCCCAAATTGAATGGCTCGATTCGACGGAGGGCATTCGATGAAATTACAGATGATTGGGTGTAGTCATCATGACGCCGCTGTTGAGTTCCGAGAGAAGATATCTTTCACGAGTGACCAGGTTGGTCAAGCACTGAATGCTTTTCGTCAACGGTTTCCTTCATCCGAAATCGTATTGATCAGTACATGCAATCGCGTAGAACTTTACGCGACTGCGGGAAATGACCTCGAACTTGATCGGGATGACGTCGCTTCATTTCTGGCAGATCAGCATCAGTTGAATGCTGATGAAATTGTGGACCAGATGATTTATCGAGCTGGAGCTGATGCGGTTGAGCATCTTTTTACAGTCGCTTCGAGTCTCGATAGCATGGTCGTGGGAGAAGCGCAAATTCTGTCTCAGGTCAAACAAGCCTATGACGTCGCCTGTAATTCTGGATCAGCAGGGCCTCTCACGCACTCAGTATTTCAGGCAGCTAACCGAGCAGCGAAACGTGTGCAGCAGGAAACATCCATTCATCGACGGCGAGTCAGTGTGCCCAGCGTCGCTGTAGGCGAAGTTGCAACCGAGGTTTTCGACACGCTTCACAACAAGCGAGTCGTGCTCTGCGGTGCTGGTGAAATGGGCGAAGAAACCCTGCGTTATCTTAAACAAGCCGGCGCCAGCGATATTTGCATCATTAATCGAAGTTACGATCGCGCCGTGGCACTAGCCAATACATTCAGTGCCGAGTCCGCGTTATGGGATGATCTGCAGGAACAAATTGTGGGTGCGGATTTATTGATCGGTACAACCTCAGCGACTGAACCCATTTTGGATGAAGCAACTTTCCTGCCGTTACACGCCAAACGCAAGAATCGACTATTGCTGATTCTCGACTTGGCGGTGCCACGAGATTTCGAACCGTCGATAGGTGAATTGTCGAACGTCTATTTGTATGGAATCGATGATTTACAATCAGCCTGCGACCGGAATCGCCGTGAACGGCAAAAAGAGTGGCCCAAAGCAAAGCAAGTGATTTCAGAAGAGACGCTGCGTTTCATGCAGGCGTTCAATCACAAGGCGACAGGTCCCGTCATTCAACGGTTACGGGAGCAGGCACAGGATCTCAAAAAAGACGAGTTAGATCGGTTGATCAACAAACTACGCCTGGAAAAACTCGATCCCTCTGCTCAAAAAGAAATCGAAAAGTCATTTGACCGGCTTATCAACAAGTTGCTACATCCACCGCTGGCATCCCTACGTGATGATGCAGCAGAAGGTCACCGTCGCGGTTTGCTTGAGGCACTACGACATCTCTTCAACTTGGGCGAGTGAATCGCTCAGACACCTTCTGCGGGTGTCTGAAAGTGAACGTCGTCGGAAGTGAACGAAGAGATAGCAAGCAGCTTTGCTGGAAATCTTTCAGTGAAGAGAACACCACACGCGAACGTGTGTCTGGAGATGATCACTCATTCCAGTCTTCATCGTCATCCTCTTGCTCTTCCCATTCTTCCTCTTCATCATCATCGAACTCTTCATCACCGACTTCATCGTCGACTTCTTCCCAATCGCCGTCGCCGTCGTCGTCGTCGCCATCTAGATCATCTTCAGCGGATTCACCGTCCTCGAGATCACCGTCCTCGAGATCATCGTCCTCGAGATCACCGTCTTCGAGATCATCTTCAGCGGACTCATCGTCCTCTTCATCGTCGGAGTCCAAATCATCGTCGGATTCTTCATCGTCCCAATTTTGATCATCCCAATCGTCGTCGTCAGCATCGTTGTCGTCATCATCGCTGTCGTCGTAATATCCATTCTCCTCATCCTCGATGGCTGCTTGAGTAGCATCGTTGGTCGAAGTGGGATCAGACTTGTCGATGGTCGTTGCAGATGGGGCAATGACGGCGTGTTCGGAATCTGAGAGGGTTGGAACGACTGTGGTACTCACAACGAGGTCCTTCTTTGATGTTGATAATTCATCAGGGTTTGAATCTTCGGGTTGGGGATCATCTTGCAAAGCTTGCCACTGAATTGCTGGCAATGCATCGATATTCGATAGTCCGAACAGTTGTAAAAAACGTTTGGTAGTTCCGTAAAGGTAGGGACGCCCTAACTCCTCGCTACGACCGACAATTCGAACTAAATCCCGCTCCATCGTTTGACGCAATAACTCGCCACAACCCACCCCCCGAACTGCTTCCACATCAGCCCTGGATACAGGCTGACGATAGGCAACTACAGAAAGAGTTTCCATCATGGGTGTCGATAGTCGTAGGGGTGCCGGCAAGTGCCCCAATCGTGCGAGCCAAGGTGACAGTGCTGACCTCGTCATCAGGCGATATCCACCAGCAACCTGCTCCACACGAATCGCACGCCCATATTCTTCAAAAGTTATGTTCAACTGGCGAATTAGTGTACGAGCCTCAGTAGCGTCCGCCAAGTGAGCCATCTGACATAGTTTTCGGAGGCTCAGGGGTGTTTTTGCTAACAGCAAGACAGCCTCCAATCGCATCCGGGAAAGCCTGGGGTCAGTTGCTTCCTGGGTTTGCTGTGACTGACCTGACAGAAAAGGAGTATCGGTCGGATTTGCCGTTTGGGTTACTCTATAAGGCCTCCAGGGCAAGATTCTCCCCAAGGCAGAAGCGGCCGAAATCGAACCAGCAGGCCTAGGCGATGCAATCAAGTTGCGTGATTCACCTGAGTTCCAGCAATCAGTAGGGGTTCTCGAACGCATCATTGCTTACAGTAGACTGACGAGTACTTGCTCCATTCACTACCCGAACATGCCCCAACAAAGCTCCTGTGTCCACCTCGGTTTCAACATCTGCTCAGTCTGGAAGGTCGCCAGCGAAGAAAAATCGCGTGATCCGAATCTGGGTCTCCATCTCGGCAGCGGTCATCATTTGTATTGTTCTTGGGCTCGTCATCCTAACTCAAGGCTTTGTGCGCGGCAGCGAATTCGCGCCGAGCCACTTTGTACAAAGAAGTTTCAGTTTCTACGAAATTCCTCTGGTTCGTTGGCAAATAACGCCAATCCGCCGAACTGATGACACCCCACCTGCTGCCACCTTTATCAAAACAAAACTCCTGAAAAAGGTCCCCAAGGGAACTGCGAGCGACTGGCATCTGGTTTCCCTGAGTCGGGGAATCTCGGGAACCACCAATGCGGATGCAAATTTCCTGCTCGCCCAGCTGAAATTTGGCGATCAAGGTAATGGTAATTCTGATCCTTACTGGGTTGATTGGAGCAAACAGAATCCAAAACACGCCGCGGTTCTGTGGCCGATCATCCAGCGACTAGCCAAACGCGAACTTTACATATTCATACCGATGGTTTTCGCAACAGCTGACTCTGGGGGTAAGAACCCGGCAGAGCTGCAGAAGGTCATCGATGAGCAATTGGCAGAGGAATATGTCAGCTTGGTCAGCGACATGCGAGAAGCTGGAAAAATGACGGTCGCGGCTACATTACTCAGCGAGGCCGTGGCTGATTACCCAAATCATCCCGGCCTTCGACGCCTCGCAGCGAATGAATGAGACTGAACGTGTCGCAGACGCGACAGAGATAAAAGGGAAAATGGCGTGACGAAGGTCTATCTCGACAATAACGCCACGACGGCTATAGATCCGCGCGTTGCCAAAGTCATGCTGGCTCAATTTTTGGATGGGCCGACCAACGCTTCCAGCCAACACGCCTTTGGGAGGCGTTCACGTTCAACTTTGGATGCCGCCATCGAGGCCATGGGTTCCTATTTGGGAACCAGGCTGGATCAGCCCAATGGTGCCCGATTGATCATTACCAGCGGTGGCACAGAATCAAACCACCAAGCATTGACAGGACTGAGCGATCACGGAACGCTTGTTCTGAGCCAAATTGAGCATCCCAGCGTCCTGGCTACCGCAAAATGGCTCGAACATCGGGGACGCACGCTACGTTGGCTTGAAGTCGACCAAGATGGCTTGGTTCGACTGGATCAACTTGAAATGCTAATTTCCGCCGATGATCATGACATCGCTCTCGTGTCACTCATGGCCGCCAACAACGAAACGGGAGTCATTCAACCCATCAGGCAGGCTGCTGAAATTTGCCAAAAAGCTGGAATCCCACTGCACGTCGACGGTACCCAAACCATCGGAAAACTGCCACTGAATTTAGAAGATTCCGGTATCTCGGCACTGACTTTTACTGCTCACAAATTTCACGGTCCTGTTGGCATTGGCGGCCTTTGGCTTGCACCGGAAGTAAAAGTGGAACCCGTTTTTCATGGTGGCGAACAGCAACTGGAAACTCGGCCTGGCACCGAACCTGTCGCGCTGGTCGTCGGGATGGCCGAAGCTCTCAAATGGGCGGTCGATGAAATGACGCACTCCGCTGAACATTGTGGAGTGCTGCGTGACCGACTGGAAAATGGAATCCTTGAACGACATCCAGACTTGGTCGTACAAGGCAAAATCCATGATCGTCTACCCGGAACCAGTTCGATTTCCTTTTTGAAAACCGACCGCCAGTCGATGCTGATGGCGCTCGATATGGCTGGCATTGCCTGTAGCAGCGGCTCGGCCTGCAGCAGTGGTAGCAGTCCTCCCAGTCACGTCCTGACAGCCATGAACCGTCCTGCCAACGAGATTGAATCGACTCTTCGCTTTGGTGTCTCAAAGTTTTCCACTACTGAAGAAATTGACAAGTCAATCGACTCTATATGCATTGCCTACAACAAGTTACGAACAAAAACTTATGTGGATAACTAGCATTATTTTGCTCGCTTTTCGCTCGCCGGCTCGTAGAATGGGCTAGTCGTCTTTGAAAGACGATCTTCACTGCCACCTTTGACCGTCATTCATGTCGACTGCGACTAGCCCTGCCAATCAGGTTCACTCATTTCCGCTCGAGCGCCCAATCGCCAGAGTACGGAAACGAGCTGCGCCAATTCAGGGAGGCAGTTTGCCCTATTTTATCGCTGGCGAAGAAAACCGGATGGTGCACTTCGTTGCCTGCTCCGAAGCCTCAATCTTTGATTTGGGGAATCCACTGCTGCTGATCGGCCCAAGTGGCAGCGGGAAAACTGCAATTGCCCTTCATCTTGCAGCAAGAGAGTCAAGCCGATCTCAAACGAGCGAGCCGATGCCGGTGCTGTACTACCCCGCAATCGACTTTGCCAGACTGTATGCAGAAGCGGTAGGTGCTGATGATCTTCCGCCTCTTCGCCAAGAAATCAATGAAGCACCAATTCTGGTAATCGATGATCTTCATCTGATGAATGATAAATTAGCGGCTCAGGATGAATTAGCCGCGAGAATCGAAGAACGTGTAACCCGTGGACTACCAACGTTATTGACCTGCAAACGGCTCCCCTCGGAAATCAGAGGCATGCGTCCTCTATTGGTCAGTCGAGTCTTGCCCGGACTCACTGTCCCACTGGAAATGCCTGCTGCGGCCGCCAGATCCCAGTTAATCAGAGAATTAGCCGTTCATCTGAATTTAGACATTGATACGAAACTGTTCGATTTGCTTGATCGTAAACTGGAATCCCACCTGCCAACCCGAGCTCTTGAAGCCGCTCTAAAACAAGTCTCGCTGTGGTGCCGAATGCATGACGCTGAACCCACCGAAGATGCAATCATCTCGGCTGTTGCGGTGGTGGGTGAGCGAGAAGAGGTGTCGCTAGCGGCAATCGGAACAACGGTGGCCCGATATTTTAGACTTAAAGTGGCCGATATCCGTAGCAGTTCTCGCAGACAGAATCTTGTCCGAGCTCGATCGCTCGCTATGTTCATCGCGAGACAAATGACGTCCAAGAGCATGCATCAAATTGGTGAGTACTTTGGTGGACGCGACCACACAACCGTTCTCCATGCGATCCGTAAAACGGAATTATTACTCGAATCTGACTCTGAACTGCAGCGTGCCGCTGAGGAAGTCAGAGAAAAATTCAGCGAAGCCTGATTTTTTGATCGGTGGATAACGTGTCGATACTTTGTTGAGCCAACGTCTATTTCCGAGACTTTGATAGCATCAATCAAACGTCTCTATGTTCAAAATTGTTCAAAACCAAGCCTGTTCTCAACAGAAATCAAACATTATCCCAACCTGTTTTCCACAGTGTTTGATTTTCCGTAAATCGATACTCAGTATTACTTTAGAATCGATTCTAACCCTTTCTAAACAGTTCTCTGTGGAGGATTACGATTAAGACGGTAGATAAAATTAACTTATAGAGAAAGCAACAGCGGATCAGCCAATCATCAACTTGGCTTGTCCCCATGCACGAGAAGCAGCAACGGGGTACAACATGCAAACCTGATTGATAGAGAACTTCCACGGTACCGGTTTGCATTTCCATGAAGATCACCTGCCAACGAGAATCATTAACGAACGCGTTTGCACTTGCGGCCAGCATTGCACCAGCACGATCGCCCAAAGAGATCCTGCAGAATGTAAAAGTCACCGCTGCCGGTGGGAAAATCACATTGACCGCGACGGACATGGAAGTCGGGATTCGATTGGACTTGGAAGAAGGTGTCACGGTCGAAACAGAAGGCACAGCGTTGCTTCCTGTTCAGCGGACCATGGCAATCTTGCGAGAGAACAACGATGAAGTATTGGAATTTGAGACTGATGAGTCAGGGATTCGTGTCAAGGGAAAACGCAGTAAGTTCAAACTGCCAGGTAGCAATCCGGACGAGTTTCCGGCTGTTGCTGGGTTTGACGAAGATAAGTATCACGTTCTTCCCACACGCTTATTCCGTGAGATGGTGAAACGTACGGTGTTTGCGACTGATTCAGATAGCAGTCGGTTTGCACTGGGTGGCGTTCTTCTTGAAATGGAAGAGTCACGGGTCACCGCCGTTGGAACCGATGGACGACGATTGGCCCGGATGGAAGGAACAGGCGAGTCAGTCGGAGGTCATCAGACCACGGGAGCCAGCACGATTGTTCCAACTCGTGCGATTCAGTTAATTGAGCGGGCTTTGAATGACAAAGACGAGACAGTTGACGTAGCGGCAAGAAATAATGACTTGATGGTTCGTACACCTCAAGCAGTTATTTATTCCCGTTTGGTGGAGGGTCGTTATCCCAATTGGCGACAGGTTTTTCCCACACGAGAGAATGCAGTCCAACTGGACGTCACCGTGGGACCACTTTTTGCTGCTTTACGGCAGGCAGCCATTGTGACGGACCATGAAAGTCGTGGAATCGATTTTACTTTTGCGGAAGGAACTTTAAAAATGGAAGCCAGCACGGCGGAAATTGGAGAGTCGCAGATTGAAATACCGATTGCGTACGACGGTGAGTTGATCACGATGACAATGGATCATCGTTATCTGGCTGATTTCTGCAAAGTCCTTGATAACGAAGTGAGTTTTATCATGGAAATAGAATCAGGGGCTGCACCAGCATTGCTGACGACTGATGATGGTTACGGTTACGTGATCATGCCGATGGCGCGAGACCGCTAGATCGGCCACACAGCGGTTTGAATGCCGATTGTGACTCATCTTGTCCAAAAGCGTTTGTCGCCTCAGGTAGCCTCATATAGTGGGCATCTAGTGGATATTTTCGTGAAGAGCACGAAAAAAGCGGCGAATGTTGATTCGCCGCTTAAGAAATCTTTTGAGGTTGGCCAGGAATCAGCTTTCGCTGTCAGCCTCTGCCTCATCACCTTCTGCAACACCAGCACTGACTGGTTCGGCAGCGTCTGCTAGCCCACGATTTTCACCGTTGAATTCGAGTCGGATAATTTTGACTCGTTTTCCATCGGGGTCCAGCATCTTCCCATCTTCATTGGTGGTGACATCTTTGCTGTCGACTCGATCACCATCAGAGTTCTCCAGAATACCAGTCACGACAATGGTATCTTTTCCCTCAAAGGCTCCACGTAGCAGTTCTTCACTTAGCGGATCTTCAATTCGCTGTTCCAACGCTCTGCGTAGTGGGCGAGCACCATAATCGAGATTACTTCCTTTCGTGACCAGGAACTCTTTTGCTTCATCGGTCAGTTCAATTGACAATCCACGATCAAGTAATCGTTCACGTACTTTTGCAAGTTCGTAGTCGATCACGTTCTTCAGGTCATCCTTGGTGAGATGCCGGAAGATGATGGTGTCATCAAGTCGGTTAAGGAATTCAGGGCGGAATACTCGTTCGATCTGATCCATCACCCGCTGTTTCATGGAATCGTAACTGGCATCATCATCTGGTTTTTGAAAACCGAATGCTGATTCATTCTTGATCGCTTCAGCACCGGCGTTGGTGGTCATGATCAAAATGGTGTTACGGAAGTCAACATTCCGGCCAAAGGAGTCAGTCAGTCGCCCCTCTTCCATCACTTGCAGCATCATGTTAAAGACATCGGGATGTGCTTTCTCGATCTCATCGAACAGGACGACAGCGTAGGGACGTCTACGAATTTTTTCCGTCAACTGGCCGCCCTCTTCGTAACCGACGAATCCGGGAGGTGCCCCAATTAAACGGCTGACATTGTGCTTTTCCATGTACTCACTCATGTCGATATGAACGAGTGCGTCGGAGTCGCCGAACATGTATTCGGCTAAAGCTTTGGCAAGCAGGGTTTTACCAACACCGGTGGGGCCGGCAAAGATAAACGATCCAGTTGGTCGTCGGGGATCTTTCAAGCCACTGCGGCTTCTTCGGACAGCTTTTGAAACGGCTGTGACAGCGGCATCTTGACTGACAACGCGTTTGTGAAGTTCTTCTTCCATTTGCATCAGCCGCAGGCTGTCTTCAGTCGACAGACGCGTCAATGGAATACCAGTCATCTTACTGACGACTTCAGCGATGATTTCCTCATCAACGACGCCATCGGTCTGCTGGCTTTTGTCTCGCCATTCCTGGGTGATCTGATCTTTTTTCTTCCGAAGTTTTTCGGCCTGATCTCTGAGATTTGCAGCTTTCTCAAAGTCCTGGTTCGCGACAGCGTCCTCTTTTTCCTTATTCAGTTTCTCGACTTCTTCGTCGATTTCCTTCAGATCTGGTGGACGTGTCATGGTGCGTAGACGCACTCTTGCACCTGCTTCATCGATCACGTCGATAGCTTTGTCAGGAAGGCATCGGGCTGTGATGTACCTTTCACTCATTTCTACGGCAGCGACAACGGCATCGTCGGTGAATTGGACTCGATGATGCTCTTCGTATCGTCCTCGGAGACCTTTGAGAATTTCAATCGTCTCGTCTTTTGCGGTCGGTTCTACGATGATTTCCTGAAAACGACGAGCCAGAGCATTATCTTTTTCGATGTACTTTCGATATTCGTCCAGCGTGGTTGCACCGATGCACTGAATTTCACCTCGAGCCAAAGCTGGCTTCAATACGTTGGCAGCGTCAATTGCACCTTCTGCTCCACCTGCTCCCACGAGCGTGTGAAGTTCGTCGATGAAGAGAATCGTGTTCTTAACACGTCGCACTTCAGTCATGACTGCTTTGATGCGTTCTTCGAATTGGCCGCGGTACTTCGTTCCAGCAACCATCATTGCCAAGTCGAGTACAACGATTCGTTTCTCAGCTAGAATCTCCGGTACTTCGCCTTCGATGACTCGCTGTGCGAAACCTTCGACGATGGCTGTTTTACCAACGCCTGCTTCTCCGAGCAGAACAGGATTGTTCTTGGTTCTTCGACATAGGATTTGAGTGGCGCGTTCGATTTCCCGAGCACGACCAATGACAGGGTCCAACTCGCCTTTCTTTGCCAATTCTGTCAGGTCTCGGCCAAAGCTGTCCAAGGCAGGAGTTTTGCTCTTTCCACTCTTTCCAGAGCTGGTCGGGCTTTCACTCTCACTACCACGTCCGCCGCGTTCGCCAACTTCCGCGCCTTCCAAACCGTGCCCAAGCAAGTTCAAGACTTCCTCGCGAACGTCTTCCAACTTCAGACCCAAATTCATCAGAACCTGTGCAGCAACACCCTCTTGCTCTCTCAGCAAACCAAGCAGGATGTGCTCCGTCCCGACATAGCTGTGATTCAGATTACGGGCTTCCTCCATCGAATACTCGATGACCTTCTTCGCTCGAGGCGTTTGCGGCAATTTCCCAACGGTCACCATTTCGGGGCCGCTTTGAACCAATTTTTCGACTTCCAGGCGGATTTTTCGCAGGTCGACCTCGAGGTTCTTCAGCACATTTGCGGCAACTCCGCTTCCTTCCTTAACCAAGCCAAGCAGGATGTGCTCCGTGCCGATGTACTCGTGGTTGAAACGCTGAGCCTCCTGATTAGCCAGCTGCATAACCTTACGGGCGCGGTCTGTAAATCTTTCGTACATATGTTGTCTCTATTACCCTTGTCTTATCCGACTCAGTCGGGAGCGGGTGACTCCGCGGCAGGTCGATTGTCTGTACCCCA
>JBPCVE010000305.1:0-5985 GCA_051010795.1 Rubripirellula sp. | reverse complement strand
ATGTTGAGTGCTGATCGTGAGAATGGCTTACCCGGTGACGTCACAGTCATGCCGGCGGCAAGAGAGTCTGCTGTGCTGGAAAGACAAGCTGAGTGGCAACGCCGTTTAGTTGACGACGCACCCGATGTGCAGTTGCAAACGCTGGTGGAAATTGGCCGACATTCAAATGTTTTGGGAGTTTCCGATTTGGTAATCAGGCTTGCGGGTAGTCGAGACGATTCTGTCCGGGCTGCTGCAGCGCAAACACTCGAAAGTTCCGTGCAGCCCAGTCAGGTCGAATTGCCAGCTTTGGCCGCGTTGCTAAGTGATCGTGCTGATGGTGAAATCAGTTATTGGGCGGCAACTTTGTTGGGCAGGCTTGGGCAGGAAGCGGTCGACGCTACGCCGGCTCTGTGTGACTGCTTGACCAATTCATCATTTCTTCCCGCACGGGAGCGAGCCGTGTGGGCGTTGCAGAACATCGGTGCAGCAGCAAGCGATTCGATTCCTGCGCTGCGTGCTGTGAGTGAGGTGGCACCGGCAAGATTGCAACTGCTCTGTCGTGAAGCGATTAGCAAGATTGGGACAAGCGTTCATTTGGTTGCGAAGCGAGCTGCATGACCGTTTGTGGTGGCTTTGTTGTTAACGCAAAGCTTTGCGACGCTTGCATCCGTCGTGCGGGCTACAGGTTGATGGGAAGCGTGCGGGGTTGATTGAGTGAGCGTTCTAGGAATCGTTGTTCGGTACAGGCGTAAGAAGTGAAATGGTCAAGTTTTTAAGACGCAAGCAACGGTCCAGTAAGGGCAAAAAAGCGAATACAACCAGTGGGGGCGGGAGCGGCTCTGGTGGTGGGCAGGAATCGAGTCGGCATGGCAATGCAAATGATGCCGCGCAGAACACAAAATCCGCCCATCGTCCAGCAAAAGCTCACATTCCACTGACGCGTTACATTGGTCCGCTCGTCAGCGTGGCTGGATTTGTTTTCGTACTGGGGATGGTGGTGACCGGCAGGGTGGATTTGTCCGCTATTCATTTGGGGGCCGGAAGCAACCCCGCGTCGGCAGCAAGTGTGCCCTCCTCAATCCAACCGGTTAGTTTGCCTGCCCCGACTGGCAAGTCCACCGAAACGATGAGCCTTGCTACGTTCAGTATTACAAACTTTGATCCTGCGAAAGCTCAAGATGCCGGCATCCTTTCGGTTTTGGCAAGGGTGATCTCGCGTGTGGATCTTGTGGCAATACAAGGCGTCTCGAGAGACGCGGGCGGAATCAAGTTGCTAATCGAAAAACTTGAAGCCTCAGGCGGGCAGTTTGGGGCACAAGTCAGCCCACCCGTGGGGCGTGAGGGCGACATGCAGTGCTTTGCGTTTATCTGGGATAAGGCAAGAATTCAATTGACGCCAGGAAGCGTCTTTGTCGTTCAGGATCCTACCGACCGAATGCACTTTGAACCGATGGTTGGATCTTTTGAGACTCGCTTTGGTGCTGTTGGTGGTCGCAATCCGTTTCGGTTTACGTTGATAAATGCTCACGCCAACCCGAGTGATGTCAGGGCCGGGTCTTCCATCAATGAGATGAATGTTCTCGATGACGTCTTTCAAAGTGTGCGGCAATACGGCTACCAGAAAAACGGTGAGGAGGATTGCATCCTGCTTGGGAATCTTGGTGTAAATACTGCGGGACTAGACGGGTTTGGGAAGGTTCCCAATGTGGTGTCCCTTGGCGGGGACTGTTTGACAGACACCATGCAAACTCGGACGCTCGATCACATTCTGATCGATCAAACAACGACGCGGGAATATACCGGGCGTTTTGGGTTATGTGATTTGCAACGGCAATTCGGGATCACTCAGGAACAAGCTTTGATGATCAGTGAGCATCTCATGCTTTGGGCTGAATTCAGTGTTTATGAAGTGCCTGCCTATAACGGCGTTGCCTCGGGGGCCCGTACGCGAGGGCGTTATTGATAATGAATGGTTGGGAGTGAGTCGCAGTAATGGGAGGAACGCGTGCTGCCGCTCAAGCGTCGATCACATCATGCAAAGCAGAATCAATCAGCAAGTGCGTCATTAAGCGAACGCATCATTAAGGCTTCGCAGGTTGGCTGATTGATAGCTGCTGCTTGCTGATTGATAGCTGCTGCTTAGTGACTCGTTGACACGGGTCACAGTCACGGGTCACAGTCACTGCGATTGTGGGGCGTGGTCTAGGCAGCTTTTCGCTGCTCAGCTTTTGCCAGTCGTGCTGCAACTCGCGGGGGTGGCGTTCGCCATCGTCGATGTAACCACCAATATTGCTCAACCGATTGGTCGATGTCTTTGGCAAGCCCTGCGTTGTACCAACGAGTCAGCGTGTTAATGGATTCGCAATGACCTTCGGGATCGTTTTCTGGGTCAGCGATACCGGAGCATGACATTTTGAAACGCATGGGGTGTCCCGTGATTCTGGTTGTGGAACCGATCATCATGGGAGCGTTGGAACTGAGAGCAAACAGGGAAAGCGCCTTATGGCAGGATGCGGGAACTCCGAGAAAGTTTACCCAGCATCCTTTGGGGCCCGCGTGTTGGTCTGCTAGGAGGGTCAGGATACCACCATTTCTGAGGTGTGCATCGACGGCGGGGGCGCAACCTTCCTTGTCGACCATGTGTTGGCCTTTTGCGCCGCGAAAGCGTTGCACCCAGTCATGCAGAAACGGGTTGTCGAGTTTTCTCGCGATTGTGAGCGTGCTGAAGCCCATCAGCCCAGTCAGGTAGCCGCCGACCTCAAAATTTCCAAAGTGCCCGGTAACGGTCACCTTGGGTCGCCGGCTCAGCAGATGCCGAAGCGTCTGCCGGTTTTCCTCGAACACGATGTATTGGCTCCAGTTGGTCAGATGCAGGCGGCGCTGCGCCCACGCGATTTCACATACCATCAGAAGTAGGTGGTGCCACATGGCAAACGCCAGGCGTTCGCGGTCTTGCTCGCTCGAGTTCGGAAAAATCTGGTCCAGATTTGTTTTAGTGATGTCTCGACGTATCTTGAGTGGGCCAGTCGCCAGCCAGGCCAGTCCATGGCAAAGCCTGTCGCCCATATCAGTGGGTAGCGTTTGTAAAACCGAGATCAGCACGCGGACTGTGGCATAGAGCACAAAATCGACGACCAGCGTTGTGAGGCGCTGAGAGCGTTGCCAGAGGTTCGTTATCGTCACAGCCGTCGTCACGTGAGCTTCCTTGCGTTTTGTCTGCGTATCCGCGGTAATTGTTGCCAATTTTGCGATTCGAAATCCAGACGAATTCGCCCGCCTTGTGAGATTTGCCGTGAGAGTACACGATTAGTGCCGCAAGGCTCCGTTTATGGAGTCGGTTTTTCTGTTCAAGATGCGGTTTTGTTGAAATGAATGAACCTTGTGCTGTGATTTTAGCGGCCGGCAAGGGGACGCGTATGAAGAGCGATCTTCCCAAAGTCCTGTGTCCTGTGGTCGGGCGGCCGATGATTCACTTTGTGCTGGACGCGCTTGAAAAAGCGGGAATCCGACGACATATCGTCGTGGTGGGGCACGAAGCCGAGATGGTCGAGGCGGAACTGAAGTCCCGTCAGGGAGACACTCATTTCGTGTTGCAAAGTCCGCAATTGGGTACGGGGCACGCAGTACAGATGTGCCGAGATGCTCTGGCTGAGCAGCATGGCCCAACGATCGTGGTCGCCGGGGATTCTCCACTGATCCAAGATTCCAGTCTGCAAGAGCTTTTACAGCATTTTGAGCAGACTCAGCCTGCCTTGTTGCTTGGCACGCTCGAAAAAGAGGACCCCACCGGCTTGGGCCGCATCGTCCGGGATCAACAAGGCGAATTCACCGGCATCGTTGAGCACAAAGATGCGACTGCGGAACAATTGGCGATTCGCGAGGTGAACATGAGTACCTATTTGTTCCAAACCAAGGATTTGTTGCAGGTTTTGGAGCAACTCAGCGACGATAACGCTCAGTCTGAGTACTATTTAACGGATTGTGCGAGACTTCTCCGCGAAGCTGGGCGACCGGTGGCAGCAGTGCCTGTTCTCAAAGAATGTGAATCATTGTCGATCAACAACGTCGGCGAATTACAGCAAGTCGACGAGAAAATGAGAGCTATGGGTTATGCGTGAACTGAAAATATTCAGCGGTCGTGGCAATTACGAGTTGGCCACAAAAATCTGTAAACATCTACACCTTGAGCCCGCTGCAATCACACTTGGGAAATTTCCCGATGGTGAGAACTTTTGCAAATTGGACGAGGACGTTCGCGGTCGCGATGTGTTTCTTGTTCAGCCCACAGCGCCTCCGGTCAACGACAATTTGATGGAGTTGTTGATCATGATCGACTGCTGCAAGAGGGCCAGTGCAGAGCGGATCACTGCTGTAATCCCTTATTACGGATATGCTCGCCAAGACCGCAAGGATGAGGGACGTGTTCCGATTACCGCCAAACTTGCGGCTAACTTAGTCACGCGTGCTGGTGCTGATCGCGTGCTTACCATGGATCTGCACGCGGCACAGATACAGGGATTCTTTGATGTGCCTGTGGATCACCTGTATGCCGCTCCCGTGCTTAACGAGCACTTCAGCGATCTGGGGATGGAAGGCGACGATATCGTCGTCGTAAGTCCGGATGAAGGTAGCATCAAGCGAGCCCTCGGTCACAGCAAACGACTTGGGGGTACGCTGGCCATCGTAGACAAAAGACGCACAAGCGCGTTGGAAGTACGTCAAAGCACAATCATCGGTGGCCCCGTCGAGGGAAAGATCGCGTTGCTGTTTGATGACATGATCAGCACGGCAGGGTCCATCTGTGGCGCAGCACGGTTGGTTCATGAAGCTGGGGCACGAGAAATTCATATCGCCGCGACGCATGGAGTGATGTGTGGGCCGGCAATTGAAAAATTGCGTGACGCGCCGATCAATTCGATTGTCGTGACTGACTCCATACCGATCCCCCAAGACAAGCAGCTGCCCAATCTTGTTGAACTGACGGTTGCTCCCTTGTTGGCCGAAGCCATCAAGAGGATTCATCACGACCAGTCGATCAGTGAGTTGTTTCGCGAACGTTGAGCGTCACTCGCACAGAGCCAGGGTCACTCTGGCTACCATGCTGAAGATGACTAGCCTGCCGTTGCTGCGGTCACTGCCTGGGAATAGCGTGGATTCACAGTGAAATTTACCACTGCCGCGTGCGGCTCGGTTGATGGGACTGGTCACGCCCTGGAGTGAGGCTTGGAATGACCAGTGAATGTCTCAGCGATCTGCGGTTTTCAATTCCATATGCGAGGTGAGCCATGGTGAGATCGACGCGATTTGGTGTTATCGGAGGCGGTGCATTGGGGGGGCTCTACGGTTGCTTGTTGGCAAAAGCTGGATTCGAGGTCCACTTTCTACTGCGCAGCGATGCAGAACATGTCCGTCAGCACGGATGGAAGGTCGAGACGCCATTGGGCGATTTCGAAATCAAAGACGTCAATGTCCACGCTTCTGCAGACACGATGCCTCCCTGTGATGTAACGGTCATTGCACTGAAAACCACTCAGAACGGACTGTTGCCTGATCTGCTGCCAGGACCGACGTCACAAGGCGGACGTGTGCTCGTGCTGCAGAATGGATTGGATGTGGAGCACGATGCTGCTGAAATCGTAGGGTCCGATCGTGTGCTGGGAGGATGTTGTTTCCTGTGCAGCAATAAAGTGGGGCCCGGCCACATCAGACATCTTGATCACGGGCGAATCCTGTTTGGTGATTACGACCCCGCACTGAAACTGACTTCAGGCCACGCTGCGGCGGTCCGTGATGACTTGGTGGACGCTGGCATTGACGCCAAACTTGTTGCTGATCTGGCTGCTGCGAGATGGAAAAAACTGATGTGGAATATTCCCTTCAACGGGCTATCAGTGGTGCTCAATGCGTCGACGCAAGAACTGATGGAAAGTCCAGCGGCGTATGACTTGGCCAGAAGTTTGATGGAAGAGGTACATCAGGCTGCGAACGCGTGCGGTGCGGTGA
>JBPCVE010000304.1:0-20300 GCA_051010795.1 Rubripirellula sp. | reverse complement strand
ATCTTCATCGAATGATTCTTAGCTGTTGGGTCGCGTCGTACAGATTTGCGATGATCGAAATATAAGCACCAGCATTGAGGTCAGGAACCACGGGCAAGACGTCCTCGCTCGAAGTTTTTACGATCATCCCCAAAAGATACCTGCTCGAAGTCGGTTTCGACCACCTTTCGGCTCCAAAAAGATGACGCACCGCGGAACAAAAATGAACCAGGCAACAGAAAAATCCGGGCTGATCAGACTTGACCCCGCTGATAACGTCGCCGTTGCTACGAAATCGCTCAAACGCGGGGAAGCGATTGAAATGGGGGGGCACACTTTGGTTGTGGCCCATGATATTCCGGCCGGACATAAGATCGCTGTCTGTGGAGCCCAGGTAGGTGAATCAATCGTGAAATACGGGCAGCCCATCGGGCTGGTCACAAATGAGATCCGTACCGGAGAACACGTTCATACGCAAAATTTGACCGATCATCACGTCGTTTCAGATGATCTGAGCGAAATCAATCCGCCCCCGTCGCCAGAGCGGATTTCGCGGACATTCGACGGGTTTTGCCGGCCTGACGGACGCGTAGGTACGCGGAATTACGTTGCCGTGGTGTCCACCGTGAATTGTAGCGCAACGGTTTGCCATCAAGTGGTTTCCCGTTTCACTGAAGAGCGAATGCAACGCTGGCCTAATGTGGACGGTGTCTTTGCTGTGACCCACACCACTGGTTGCGCTCTCGAGTACAACGGGCTTAAACACAAAATGCTTGGTCGGGTGTTAGCGGGTTACGCGCAGCATCCCAATGTCGGGGGATGTTTGGTTGTCGGTCTCGGTTGTGAGCAAACAACGGGGGGATATCTTCAGCAGCATCATGGTGTCGTTTCATTACACGCTCCAGATGGCAAGCAACTGACCCGAGACGGTGGCATCCCCATGTTGACGATGCAAACGGAAGGGGGAACTCGGCAAACCATCGAAAAAGCTGATGCATTGCTTGAGCAGGTGCTCGACCGGGCGAATCAATGTGAACGGGAAACTGTTGACGCATCGCATTTGAGTTTGGCTGTCGAATGTGGTGGCAGTGATGGTTACTCAGGTTTGACTGCCAATCCTGCCGTCGGCGTCGTCTCCGATCGAGTTGTTGCTTGTGGTGGGCTTTCAGTAATCTCAGAAACCACGGAGTTGTACGGTGCAGAGCAACTGTTGGTGCGACGCAGTCGATCAAAGGAGGTAGCAAGAAAACTGCTCGACCGAATTCAGTGGTGGAAGGAATATGTGGGCCACTATGGTGGGCAAATCGACAATAATCCATCCGTCGGCAACAAAGCTGGCGGGCTGACCACGATTACAGAAAAATCGCTCGGTGCCGTGTCAAAGAGCGGTGGTACTGCGTTGGAGGCGGTATTTGAGTATGGTCAGAAAATGGATGCACATGGTCTGGTTGTGATGGACTCGCCAGGGTTTGATCCGGCGAGCGTGACGGGGAAAGTCGCTGGCGGAGCAAATCTGGTCATGTTCACTACGGGGCGTGGAAGTTGTTATGGATGCAAGCCGACGCCCGTGATCAAGATTGCCACCAACACTGAACTTTTCCATCGCATGCGCGAAGATATGGACTTGAATGCGGGGGCTGTCCTCGAGGGGCGGGATTTGCAGTCCGTTGGCGATGATTTTTTTGAATTTGCTTTGCGTGTTGCGAGTGGACAGCAGACATGCAGTGAAGTGCAAGGATTTGGCGACCATGAATTCGTGCCTTGGACCGTCGGGCCTACGGTTTGATTGGGTCGAGTTGAAAAAACAGTTATTGATCGAAGGATATTATTCAAATGGCAACTGAAAAACCACGCGTTGTAATCACTGATTTTATCAATGATTCCTTGGAAATAGAGCGAGAGGTGCTTGATGGCGTCGCAACCGTTGAGGCGTATGATGCGTATGATGAACGTGAGCTTCACGGGAAAATCGATTCCGCCGATGCCGTGATGCTCTATCACAACTTGGCTCTGTCTGCTGAGACCATTCAGCGGCTCGAGCGGTGTAAGTTGATTGTTCGGTGTGGGGTTGGCTTTGATAATGTGGACCACGTTCTTGCAGGTCAACGCGGAATCCCAGTGGCAAATGTGCCCGACTATGGAACAGAAGAAGTCGCTGATTCTGCCATTGGAATGGCCCTGACGCTTACTCGGGGCATCAACGTTTACAATCTTCGAATGCGTTCACAGCCCGATCCCTGGATGTACCATGTGGCCGCTCCGCTTTATCGGCAGCGGGGACGGGTTTTTGGCGTCGTCGGTTTAGGAAGAATTGGCACGGCGACTGCCAGACGGGCATTGGCGATGGGCATGGATGTTCGATTCTATGATCCCTTCAAGCCAGATGGATACGACAAGGCGATTGGCGTTAAGCGTGTGGAGTCGTTGCAGGAACTGATGAGTGAATCGTTTGTGCTGAGTTTGCACTGTCCGCTGAACGAGCATTCACACCACATGATCAATGCAGAGACCCTTAATTGGCTACCCATGGGTAGCTATCTGGTGAACACCTCGCGAGGTGATGTCGTTGATACGGCAGCAATCCCCGCAGCGATTAAGGAAGGAAGGCTTGCAGGTGCTGCGATTGATGTGATTGCCGAGGAGCCGCCGAGTCCGCAGAATCCACTGTTGGTGGCCTGGCGTGATCCGAATCATCCCGCATATGAACGCCTCATTATCAATCCCCATTCGGCCTTTTACTGCGAAGAAGGACTTGCTGATATGCGTCGTAAAGGCGCTGAGGCTTGTTATCGTGTTCTGACGGGGCAGATGTTACGAAATGTGATCAACGAGCCGAGCTGTTGAGGCGTCGTTCCAATTGAGAGCGGATCGCCCTGCACCGTTGATTTTTCCATCTGATGAATCGGGTTTGACTTTTGCCGTCCAACTTTTGCTTTTGGCTGCTAACGCTGTGTGATTGTCTTGGCCAGGTTCTCAGCAATCGTCTTGTTGCTCTTATTGCTCTTGGAGTCTTCCAGTCTTTCATGCGTTTCACGGTATGGCCGACCGACCCGCTGCACCAAGAACCAGAGTGTCAAGGTGACGGCCAGAATCGAGATGATAGCGAGTACTCCTTCGCGGAGGAGTGCGGATTGCATTTCGTAAACTGGGGCGTTTACTGTCTTGAGGCGGTATTGAACCAGTACCACCAAGTCTGTGGTCTGTTCGTCCGTCTCGCTGACTGATCCCTCAGGCAGTTCAGTGGGCGGCGACGGCGGGTCTAGGGCTCCCGATTCGGTTGGTTGATGGAATGCGGTTTCTTCGTCGTCGTCATCGAGAGGAAGTTTCACCGGGTGCACGGCCGCGATCCACTCACCGCTGTAGGCATCTGCGAGCTCCGTGGCATCTGCGAGTGGATCCTTGTAAACTTCAATTCGGCCGGTGAGCAAGTCATGCATCACGTGTCTATCGATTTGGTACTTCTTGTTACCTGCTTTTATTCCTGCGTTGCGTCGGGCATCCATCAGGGGATGCTGAAGAATCGTGCCCTCTGCACGGTCTTCACGCGACTCCACTAACACGGCGATCTGATCGGAAGCTCCTTCGGTTTGCAATAATTCAATGTCCCCAAGATTTACAGTGGTAACGAAAATGGCATCAGGTTGAAAGCGTTCGTCCGAAAGATAAATTGGCGTGCTGATTGCAACTTTCCAAAGTTCGGTTGCCGTACTTTGAAATGCTGCAGACAGGTGTGTGGAAGTGATTGGTCTTGATTCGGAAATACTCGTGGTTTGCTTGGGTTTGTCGACGCGCCCGCCATGAAAGTAGGTGCGGTAGCTGAAGTTCTTACCAACGCTATTTTCTTCCGGTTTGATCTCGTTCGTGTTCTGGTAAGCGATTCCAATGATCGTTCCACGGGGATCGGTTACAAACATGCTTGCCAGTCTGGGTTGACGGGAGTTGGCATCCGGTTTGTTGTAATGTGCTAGTTGGCTTTGCAGAACTCGATTCAGATTCTTTTGCTGTTCCACTTCCAAAAGATCAGCGCGTGCCGCCGTTGATCTATGTGTCTTGGCCGGGGTTCCTAGAGCAGCAATTTCTTGGAGTGCAGTCACGACTTTGTCTGTTTCCAGCGTCGTTTCCAGTTGTTCAATGAATTCAGGGCGGTGGGCCTCATTCTTGGTTATTTGGAAATATCGGTCGATTTCATTTTCCAGTGTTCTGGCTGCAAAGGTTGCGGCTAGTTCATTGCTGCCTTTAGCTTCCGTGCGGAGAGCAATGAGTGTGCTGTCTTTGGCCTTTTCGATGCTGCGGTATCCGAAGAAACAAGTGGCCAGAAGCACTAGCAGTGGTCCCACGATTCCAAGCAACATCAATGGACGTTTCGCACGTGCCGCATCACGGCGCGTAAGATCCTGCAAAATTTGCTGTACGTTGGAGTAACGGTGTTCAGGTTTGGCGTTCAAACATCGTGAAACGATTCTTGCCAGAGCTCGATCGACGCCGGGGCATTCGAAATGAGCTTCTGGCGGGGGGCTGGAAACAATCGATTCTCGATAACGCTGAAGGCGTTTCTTGAGCGAACCAGCCGTGTCAAGTTGTTGGACAAAGGAATCGTCTCGGTAAGGGGCCTTTCCCGTGAGCATGCGGTACAGGATCGCGCCCATGGCATAAACGTCCCAACGCACATCAGGTGATGACGTCAGGTCGGCTTGTTCTGGAGCCATGTAGAACAGGGTGCCCAGAGCAGGAGTCTGATCGCTGGATAGGCGACTTTGTCCAAAGTCTGCCAGTCGTGGCTCATCTTCGTCGCCCAGCAGAATATTTGCAGGTTTTAAATCGCAGTGCAGAACACCTTTGGAGTGGCAGTGGTCCAAGCCAATACACATTTTGCGGAACATTTCAACGGCTTGATCTGTCGGCAAATGCTGGCGAACTTTTAGCAGGTCTTCCAACGATCCTCCGCGTACCAGTTCCATGACATAAAACGGCGGGTCGACGTCCCAACCGACTTCCAGTACCTGTACCACATATCGGTCAGCCGACATTTGCACTAAGTTCTTGACTTCACGGCTAAGCAACGACCAGTTGACGCCGCCTCGGTGCAGGTAAAATTTGACGGCAACATCGCGGCCGGTGTTGAGATCGCGGCCGACCCAAACTTGCCCGAAGGCCCCTGCTCCGAGAAACTGTGTGAGACGATAGCCAGGAACATCAGCGGGCGGCGTTGTCGCCTCCACTGACAATTTCTTGCTGGTCGCTTGACCGCCCAGTGATTGGTGTTCGGTAGGATCCTGTGAGTCGTTATTCACGCCTTCTGTTGATTCCTGCGATGTGTTGAAGCGAAGAACGAAACTGCTGTCACCCTGTCTGCAATGAAAAAAACAGTGCAATCAATCTGAGGTGGTCCAAGTGTCTATTGTAGCGAAAATATGGCGATTAAGATGTCAAGCGGCTTTGGCACTGTTTCTAATCTTTCAGGATGCAGTCGTAGCTCAGGATCCCCCCGTTTACGAGCCTCTTGACGGCCGCGAAGGACGCGAACTGCTACTCAAGAACTTTCGGCCTCAGTCGCAGTTGAAAGTTGCAGAACATCGCCGAACCAAGGCAGCGTTTCCCGTGGTCGACGTCCATACCCACTTTTTCTACAAGTTGCGGAGTAGTCAACAGGCGCTTGATGATTACGTTGCAGTCATGGATCGTAACAGGATTGCTGTCTGCGTGTCATTGGATGGTAGCCTTAACGGACGCTTGGAAGAGCATGTGAAATTCCTGTGGAGCAAATACAAAGATCGTTTTGTTGTCTTCGCGAACGTGGACTGGCGTGGTGATGGCACAGAGGAAAATCCAGCAAGCTGGGCATGCCATCGTTCGGGCTTTGCAGAACGAACCGCAAAGCAACTAGCCGCGGCGGTTGAAAGCGGCGTCAGTGGACTGAAGTTATTCAAGCGTTTTGGTCTGGAATACAAAAATCCGGATGGCTCGCTGATCAAAGTGGATGACGCGAGATTTGATCCCATTTGGCAGGCCTGTGGAGAGCTCGGCATTCCCATCATTATCCATACTGCAGATCCTGCTGCTTTTTTTGAACCGATTGATGAAACCAATGAGCGTTGGGAAGAACTGAGCCGGCATCCCGACTGGAGCTTTCATGGCGAGAACTTTCCGTCTCGTGATGAATTGCTGGAAGCTAGAAACCGTGTGATTGGCAGACATCCGAAAACAAAGTTTATCGGAGCACACGTTGCGAATCATCCCGAAGATCTTAAAGTGGTTAGTGAATGGCTCGGGAAATATCCCAACTTGTATATCGAAACCGCGTCAAGAATTTCTGAACTCGGGCGGCAGCCGTTCACAACGCGAAAGTTCTTAATGCAATATTCAGATCGGGTTCTGTTTGGAACAGACGGGCCATGGCCTGAAGCTCGATTACACATCAACTGGCGTTTTTTTGAAACAGAAGATGAATCTTTTGCCTACAGTGAAAAGGTTCCCCCACCTCAGGGGATGTGGCAGATTTACGGTTTGAATTTACCCGATTCAGTTTTGAAGCAACTCTATTTCGAGAATGCCTGCCAGTTGATACCAGGTGTGAAAACTCGCCTGATGAAATATCGTCAGGTGGAATCCGAGGAGAGCAAGCCATGATCAAGCCAACGTTCGCAATGTTGTCCTGTGCCTGTGGCGCTGAGCAGGTGGTGAAGGCGGAAATGGCCGACCAGGGTTGGCGATTGGCGTTTTCGCGGCCCGGTTTTGTTACTGCCAAGAATGATCGGGATGTGCCTCTGCCCGAAGGCGTTTTTGTACGCACTGCATCGCGTTCTTTGGGGCAGGTTCGTGGATCGGAGGCCAATGTAATGGTGGCCGAGCTGGCAGCGAAACTTGTGGAGAATGATCCGAATGGTCGGAAATTTGACCAACTTCATGTCTGGCCCAAAGATCGATTGCCGATCGGGCGCTTCGGTTTTGAACCGGGAGCGGATCAAGTCTCAGAGGTGGTGGCTGATGCGGTCTTTTCTGGGTTGAGCGAAGCATGGCTGAAGTGTGATGCCCCCAATCGTATCGCCCAACCTGGCGATCGCGTTTTGGACCTCGTGTTGGTCGAACCATCCCATTGGTTCATGGGGCTTCATGAAGCCACTGTTTGGCCCACACGCTGGCCCGGTGCTGTGCAACCGATCCAACCTATGAATGAACCCATATCACGAGCCTACTACAAAGCTGCCGAGTCGATCACTTGGAGCGGCTTTGATATGCAACCCGGCGATTTGGCTGTTGAAATCGGGAGTGCGCCAGGAGGTGCCTGCGGAAGATTGCTTGAACTTGGAATGAGAGTCATTGGTATCGATCCTGCAGAAATGGACCCGCGGATCGACCAACACCGGAACTTTCAGCACATTCGCGCACGGGGCGGTGATTTGCCGCGAAGGCAGTTCCGAGGGGCAAAGTGGTTGTTCGTGGATTCAAACGTCCGACCTGATCAGACGCTGACAACGATCGAAAATATCGTGACACATCGTGAAAGCGATTTTGTGGGCCTATTAATCACGCTGAAAATTGGTGAGTACTCTTCGGCATCTCTGATTGAAAAGTGGTTCAAGCGAATCGTAGGTTGGAAACCCTCCCACGTTCAAGTCAGGCAGTTGGCAAGAAATAAGTGTGAGGTTTGTTTCGCAGTCACCATGGGGTAAACACGCACCGTGGGCTGCACTGACCGAGCGGCGCCTTGCCGCACCTGCAGGGGCATCGCAGGCTGCCCTCGTTGTTAGGAATCTTCTAGTCTTGGCTGTGGTGCGCGGTTGGTGCGAACTCTTTCAAAATCATTTTGCATTGCTGAAATACACCACTCTAGTGATGTGTTTTTGGCTTGAGCTCGGTGCCGCATTCAATCCGCTGCATGTAATCCCCTAGAGTGCATCGAGGTGATTTGAGTGATGGTGATTTGAGTGGTGGTGATTGTGGGCCCCACTTGAATCGATGGGCGAAGTCTTCCGTGCTCGGGTTTTGGGACGGAGGACGCGGCATTCCTCCCTTGAGTTGATCCGCTGACTTTTTTCGAGACTTGCTCGTGTTTTTGTGACTTTGCAAGCATTTTCCACTTGCCCAGATTCCAAGCAATGATCGCAGTTTGCGGTGCCGTAGTAGGGGCTGGTAGACAGAGTCGTTGTGGGGGATTATCTCCATTTTTCTCGTTTTTTACGATCTTTTGTATTCTGACTCTTTGGTTGGTTGCTGGTGGGCCGTTGTCATTGCATGGGCAGGGGTCTCCCGTGGACGGTGTGGCTCCGCCTTGTTCTGGGGGTGGCTCAATCTCAGGATCAATCTTGCGTCCAACTGGGTGTCGGCCCTAATCTTCCGCAGTTCAGTGGACCCCTACGTTCCTCCGATTGAATGAATATTGCCATGGACGGCCCTATCCGCTCACTATTTATGTTGTTTGTTGTCGCGACCTGCACGGTCGCAAATGTTCCTGACGTATCCGCTGAGGAGGCTCAGTGGATTTGGAAGAACGGCAGTCGCGTGGGCGTTGATGTCCCACAAGGCGAAGTCTGTTTGTTCCGTAAGCCAATTAATCTTCGTGTGAAGGCGGCTGGGCGAATTGAAATCGCAGCTGACGATGAGTACGAAGTCTTTGTGAATGGCAAGTCGATTGGTCGAGGTAGTTCTGCTCGCCAGATGCAGGATTACGATATCACCGATTACTTGGAAGTCGGTCGTAATGTCGTTGCCGTCAGGGTTGTTAACACGCATGGAAAAACGGCGGCGATGGCTGCACGCGTTTCCGTTCGCCCTGAAAATTCTGATAAGTGGTATACGTTCAGCAGCAGCCCATCCTGGCGTACAAGCACAAAGGAGAGCCCACTGTGGGAGACTGTTCTTTTCAACGACCGTCTCTGGGGTTCGGCAGCTGCCTTTGGCAAACTCGGTGATACTGTGCCGTGGGATCGTGACGTGGATGTCGTGGCTGAAAAGCAGACTGAGCAACGTGAGCGATTTCAGATTCAGAAAGGATTTGGAGTTCAACGCGTTTTGAGTGACGAACAGGTGGGTTCGATCATTGCTATGACCTTCAACGAATTTGGTCATATCATTCTGTCTCAGGAAGATGGGCCTTTGTTGCTCGTGTTCGACAAAGATGAAGACGGCATTCCGGAGCAAGTCCGTACTTATTGCGATAAGGTCAAATCATGCCAGGGAATCCTGGCTCTTAATGGAGAAGTGTTCGTCACAGGCGATGGTCCTGAGGGTGCCGCACTTTATCGATTGACGGATGTTGATCGGAACGGGACGTTGGAACAGGTCAAGGCGATCGTGAAATTCAAAGGCAATGGCGGTGAGCACGGGCCTCATGGAATTCGTTTGGGGCCCGATGGAATGATCTACGTTGTCCTTGGAAGTCACACCCGTTACACCGGCAAAGGTGGACCCGGTGAGACATTACCCAAAACTTATGAGGGAGATCTGCTCCCCCGCTACGAAGATCCAGCTGGGCATGGTCTTGGCATCAAGGCACCGGGCGGAACTGTGATTCGTACCAACGCTGATGGATCAGTGGTTGAACGCGTCGCTGGCGGAATTCGAAATGCGTACGATCTCGTGTTTCATCCCAATGGTGGGTTGTTCGTTCACGATGCCGACATGGAATCAGACTTTGACACCGTTTGGTACCGACCAACGGCTCTCTACGATGTGACAGAGGCAGGCGAGTTCGGTTGGCGTACTGGCTGGGCAAAGTGGCCAGAATATTATTACGACCGCTTGCCGAATCTGCTTGAAACAGGAAAAGGCAGTCCGACTGGGGCTGTTTGTTATGAGCACTACATGTTCCCCGCTCGCTATCACAAGTCGATGTTTCTTGCTGACTGGTCCGAAGGACGGATACTCAATGTTCGTTTGAAGCCAAGAGGAGCCGGTTTCATTGCGGACAGTGAAGTATTCCTGAAGGGACAACCGCTCAACGTCACTGATCTTGATGTTGGTCCCGACGGAGGAATGTATTTCTGCACGGGTGGTCGAGGAACTGCCGGTGGCGTTTATCGTGTCGTCTATAAAGGTGACATTCCTGATCGTATGAAGAATCTTGGAACTGGTATTGCTGCTGCAGTCAGGCAACCTCAGTTAGAGTCCGCGTGGGCTCGCCAAGAGATTGCTTCGATCAAACGGGAGTTGGGCAGCAATTGGGGCCAGTTGGTCGCCGGAGTTGCCTACAGCAAAGACAATCCAGCCCAATATCGAATCCGTGCAATGGATTTGATGCAACTATTTGGACCGGTTCCCAGCGAGGATTTGGTTCTGGAGCTAAGCGAGGCAGGCAACGAATTGGTGCGTGCAAAAGCTGCTTACATGATGGGGCTTCATCCTGACGAACAAAGCAAGAAACGCCTTGTGGAAATGCTCTCCGACAGCGATTCACGCGTCCAGCGTTCGGCATGTGAAGCGATTCTGAGGAGCGGTGCTTTGCCAGAGACGGCTGAGGACGTGCTGCCGTTGCTCGCAGAAGAGGATCGGTCACTCGTGTTCGTTGCTCGACGCTTGCTTGAAAGAATGCCTGTTGAGGATTGGCGACAAGAAGTTCTCGATAGTGCTGATCCTCGTATTTCGCTGGTCGGTATGCTTGCCCTGGTCAATGCGGATCCAAAAGCTGAGACCTGTATGGAAGTTCTCAACCGCAGCAGTGCGATGATGGCTGATTTCCTGAGCGATGCAGATTTTGTTGATACGCTTCGATTGTGTCAGGTTGCCCTGCATCGTGGAAAAATCTCGCCTGACAAAGTAGTTGCTCTACGAAGTCAGGTCGCCGAGGAGTTTCCAGCCGGTGATGCACGGATTAATCACGAATTGATTCGCTTGGCAGCGTATTTGCAAGCTGATGAGGTCGCGGAAAGAGCGCTGGAATACATCGCTGGCGACGATCCTGAACAGGATCGTACTTTGGTTGCCATGTGCCTGCAGTTTCTTTCAAACGACTGGACTGCCGAGCAACGCTTCCAGATCCTGAAGTATTATGAGAACGCTGCCAACGACGCAAAGTCGAACGCTTTGTCGATGTATTTGATGAACGCTACCCGGGATTTTGCAAAAACACTCTCTGATCAGGATGTCATTGCGATCCTCGAGCAGGGCGCCATCTGGCGTAACGCTGCTCTTGCCGCCATTTATCGTTTGCCACGACCGATTGATGCTTCGACCGCAGAAGTACTTCGTAAGTTGGACCGTGAACTGATTGCCAATCCGAAACCGGGTGACATCGAAAGACGATTGCGGACTGGCATCGTTGCGATGTTTGCAACGGCAGGCGATGAAGAATCAAGTGCTTATCTGCGAGGGCTCTGGCGAACAGAACCAGAACGTCGCGCTGTGGTCGCTATGGCTTTGGCTCAAAAACCTGATGGCGACAACTGGGACTACTTGGTGCGAAGTTTGAACGTCTTAGAAGATCAAACCGCCTCTGAGGTGATCAAAGCTTTGGCTTCTGTTGATGTTGCTACGGATGATCCGATGGCTATTCGGCAACTGATTCTGCTCGGCGTTCGAGCTGAAAAGAAAGGTGCCAGTTTCGAAAATGTCGAATCCTTGCTTGAGCATTGGACTGGAATGCAGAGACCAGAAGAAGCATCGACTTCGATGAAGCCGTGGCAAAAATGGTACGCCAAAGCAAATCCAGATCGAGTGCCTGCAGAGCTTCCTGACCCTGCTGATTCACGTTGGGATTTTGAGCAACTCGTGGAGTACATGGACAGTGATAAAGGGCGTTTTGGCGACCCTGCTCAAGGTCGGATCGCATTTACCAAAGCGAAGTGTGCACAGTGTCACCAGTTTGGGAACTACGGTGAGGCCATCGGTCCATCACTTTCAGGCATCGGAAGACGTTTTACGAAGCGTGAAATTCTGGAGTCCATTTTGTTCCCGGCTCATGTTGTCAGTGATCAATACTCGAGCAAGCGGATTTTAACCCTGGATGGCCGAGTGCTTACCGGTTTGGTCAGTCAACGCAGTGATGAGAACATGGAACTGCGGGACGCGAACAATCAGGTCGTCGTGATCAAAGAGAAGGAGATCGATCAGATCTTGCCGAGCAACAGCAGCATCATGCCAAGTGGTCTGTTGGACGATCTGACGCTTCAGGAAATCAGCGATATGATGGCTTATATGGGTGTTGTTCCACCTTTGGAAGTCGCCACCCGACCCTGACGGTTAGGCGGTCGCGACCAGCAATAAGTAAAATCACCCCGTCATTGATGGGGTGATTTTTTGTGTAGGTACCTGTCGGCAGCAGTTTCGCGGCAAAAGTGGGCTCTTCAGGTATGGCTTCCACCTTCCCAAGATTTACTTTGGTGGGCAGAATACGGCATTGTGAGCCGATCTCTGCTGAAGGCGGAATCGGCCAAAGGCTGTGCCGCAGCCTTGCTTTGCCTTACCCCTGTTAGAACTGGGACTGATCGTGGAACGTCGTCTTGTCACGTTTATTCTCGCTTCATCGGTGTTCTTCTTCGCCTATATCACACTACGGTCTTGGCTTGGTGTTGCGCCGGTGAAGCCCGATCCTGTAGTGGCTGAGGTGCCCGCTGAGGATCTGCAGACACCTGTGGTCGATGGTGCGAACCCCGTTTCACCTGATAGTCAGGCGGGTGACCAGCAGACGGGAGATGACGCCACTGCGGCGACTCCTGAAATCAAGCGACCAGAAAATACAGAATGGTTGACCGTCGGATCCATGAATCCGACGGAGGATTATTTCATGTTGGTGACTTTTTGCAGCAAAGGTGCTGGCATTGAACGGGTGGAACTCACGGAGCGTGGCAGTGATGGTGAGTTGAAGTATCGTCGCGTTGATGTGACCAGTGGCTATCTTGGATATTTTGCTGGCAGCGAGTTACAAGCGACCGATGGCGTGCTTGTTAATGTTGTGGGGCCTGGAACGCCTGCTGCCACCGCAGGTGTCGAGGTGGGTGACGTCATCGTTGGTGTCAATGGGATTGCCGTTGTATCTCGAGATGATCTTGTGTCGATTTTGTCGGACACGAGGCCAGGAGATAAGGTCGAGGTTGAGGTGACTCGGGCCGCGAAAACTGAAACCCTGAGTGCCGAATTGAGTGAACACCCGCTGGATCTCATGCGTCTGGCGAGAGACGGAGGGCCGGATCAAGTCAAGGGTAACCTGACAAGGTTGTCTTGCCTGTTGACTTTGGCCAAAGTCAATGACAAACGAATTGGCGATAGTGATGTTGCGATGCCTGGCCTCGCCAATCCCATGAACTTGAATTGGGATGTGGACAAAGAATCGGGAGGAGCATCTTTCTCGGTCGAGCTCAGTAAGGCAGAGATGGCGGTGGTGGGCGGAGATGCCTTGCGGATCAGTCGCAGTTACCAGCTGCCCAAGAATTCCTATGCTTTGGATCTGGGAGTTCAGATTGATAATTTGGGAACGACCAAGCAGGATATCGGCGTCCGGCTTGAAGGCGCGAACGGGATCAGTCTCGAGGGTTGGTGGTACAGCACAAAGATCAGCCCGAACTGGGGCGGCGCCGCTGCTCGTGACATTGTTTACAAAACCAAGTCTTCTGGGCATGTGCTCGTCAGTGGCTTTGAATTGCTCAAGGCTGCAAAGGGCGAAGAACGAGTCGATGCAAATCCGGCACTGCCACGTTTTGGCATGACTCCGCTGCTTTTTGCGAATGATGGTGCCGTTGCAAGTCGAGACCTAAGCTATGTCGGGGTTGATTCGCAGTATTTCACCGTCGCCTTTGTTCCCGCCGCCGGTCAAGCCTCTCTGACCTCACTGGAGCGGGGTGGAGCAGGCATCGCCTCAGATCCTGCGGCGATTATTAAACACCAGGAACGTGCGGTCAATTCAACTTTTTATGTGGATACGCTGAGTGAGTCGTTGGAGCCCGGCGCTTCCCTGCGGCAGGATCTGAGATTGTTTGCAGGTCCCAAGTACACTTCACTGCTAACTCAGTATGGATTGCAGGATTGCATTTATTACGGTTGGTTTGCAACGATTGCAAAGTTCCTGGGTGGGCTGCTGCATAGCTTGTCAGCGGTTGGCAATTATGCGTTCGCGATCATCCTGCTTACCCTCATTGTTCGCGGGTGTATGTTCCCGTTAAGCAGAAAAGCCGCTGTCAACGCGCAACGAATGCAGGAGTTGGCTCCGGAGATGAAAAAGATCAACGAGAAGTACAAAGATGATATGGAAGGGAAACTGAAGGCTCAAAGAGAGTTGCAGCAACGCGTGGGGTTCAATCCGTTAGCCGGGTGCCTGCCGATGTTCATTCAACTCCCGATCTTTCTTGGGCTGTATCGAACGCTCTCTGTGAATATTGAAATGAGACAACAGCCCGCGTTGAGTTTCAGCGACTGGGCATCAAACCTCGCCGGTCCTGACAAGCTTGCTTACTGGGGAGACTGGTTGTGGGAATACCTGTCTGGTCGTGGAACTGGTTGGCTTGGCCCCTACTTCAATGTGCTGCCGGTCATCGTTGTGGTGCTGTACTTGACACAGCAAAAGCTTTTCATGCCTCCTGCAACGGATGAGCAGACAGCGCTCACGCAAAAAATGATGAGCGTGATGACGCTGATGATGGGATTGTTTTTCTTCCGTGTTCCAGCAGGACTGTGTATCTATTTCATTACCAGTAGTGCTTGGGGAATTTGCGAACGAATCATTGTGAAACGGACGCTTCCAAGCAAAAATCACTTTGATCTGGCTGGATTGGAAGGCGGAAAGGGGCCTGCTCCGGTGAAGTCTCAGTCGTTGGCTGAACGGATTCGAAGCCAAGTCGTAAAGCCAGAGCCCACCTTCGAAAAACCGAGCAAGCGAAAACGCCCAGGTGGCAAGAAAAAATAGTGCCCCCGCCTGACTCGTTGGACGATGACGATTCAGTGATGAGTCGGACACTCAGTTTAAATGTAGAACATGCTCGCGTCGCCGTGTTGGGCACGCTCGACAAGACCACTCAAGGTGGCTTGGCCAAGTACTCGGCGTGAGGCATCAGCAGCATCATCCCATTGCTCTTGCAGCATCGCGGCGATGGGAGTGCCCTTCGCTTCCGTGCGACAACCCGTTTCCTGAGAACCAATGGCTTCTGCAATGTCCAGAAGTGTGATGGTGCCAGGATCAACTGAAAGACGGTATCCACCTTGGCTGCCACGAATGCTTTGGACCCATCCCAAAGCGCGGAGGCTGCGCAGAATCTGAACTAAAAATGGTCCGGGGACGCCGTGTCGATCGGTGATTTCCCGAATCGCAACCGGTGACCCCTCATCGTTTTGAATCGCAAGTTCCAGCATTGCAACGCAGGCGTAATGAACGCGGGCGGAGATGACCATCATGTTTCTCCACAGCTCAGGAAGAATGGAGTCCGCATTCGGTTTTCTTGAATCCACTCCATCGACCAGCCCGTTCATCTTCGCCAGGCAAAACCGCTCGAGTGCACGGGAAGCAGCCCACACTCGGATAACCTTGATCGTGAAGGGGGTTATAAGGAATGTTCTCGCTGGCGATCAATGACCAGACATCTTTCTTGGTCCAATTCGCCAGTGGGCTGATTTTTACAAGCTGAAACTTGCGGTCCCAGCCCACGATTGGCGCTGCCGCGCGGTCGGGACTCTGGTCTCGACGAATCGCACTCGCCCAAGCGTGATGACCCTTGGCTGATTCGTGCAGCACTTTGAGTTTTCGATCGAAGCAGCACTGGTTTGGATTTGATTTGTAAACTGGCCCACCGTTCGCCAATTCGTACTCGGCAACTGTCAGGTCTGGCAGTTTGTATTCGACTTCAATTCCGTACTTCTCTTTGACTCTCTCACGCAGTTCAAGCGTTTCCTTGAATTGATAGCCTGTGTCCAGATTGAAAATCGGAGTGTCGGGAGCAACGTCCGCGAGCATGTGAATGATGGTCATGCCCTCCGGACCGAATGCAGTGGCCATCGTGAATTTGGGAGCGAAACGCTCAACAGCCCATTTCAGAATCTGTTTTGGTGTGCAAGATTCCAGGGCTTGGCTTTCCCGATGCAACTCTTCAAGGAGTTCATCGGTAGGACACAGAGGTGGCGTGGCTGCCAAGGCACCTCTTGGTTCGTCCGAGTTGGGAGCGAGAACCTTCAAAGTGGCAGCAGATTTTGCCTTGGGATCTGGCTTAGCAGAGTCACCCGGTGGTACGGGAGCGTTCATCAGTGGTCTTGGCCGTGCGGACATCTCGGGAAATTTCGTGGAAAGCGTGATTTTCTCGATATGGTATAAATGTGATCTCTTTAGTCAAGTATCTATCGTCTGCTGGCAATCCCCAGATGAACGATTTTAACGATAATACAACTATTTGAGCCATTTGACCGCGATTTATTGGCCCGATCTGAAGCGGAAGCGGCTAAAGTACCGATGGGGACACACAGGTGGTGGAGTTTGAATTGCCCTGTCTTTGTTGGGAAACGAGGCGAGGGGAAACCGTTCAGAAAGAGAATTTGTGATGAGCAACCGGCTCTTTTTTATTGTGGTGGTCGCTGGAATTTTGGGCACTCACGTTCTGGGAATGTCTGGCCAATCTGTTAGTGCAGACACGGTGGAAATTTCAGGCGGTGGCCATTTGACCGGGGAGGCAAGTCGGAAACCCGATTCGGTGATTGTCCGGGTGGACGATGAAATTCATGTTGCTTTACCGGCCAGTCGTGTGCGGAGAGTCGTTGATTCGGACCAACTTGCGGCGTATCGGGCGTTAGCGACCAAAGCGGGGGAAGATGCTGAATTGCATTACCAATTAGCTGTTTGGTGCGTTACCGGCAGCAACGTGCCCGGGGATTCGAAGCATTATCGTGCTCACCATCTGCAGCGAGCGATCACAATCGATCCTGAGCATGCGAAGGCTCGTGCTGGTCTGGGATTTAAAAAGCAGAATGGGAATTGGATTCGCACATCAGACTTGATGCGTGGACGGGGGATGATTTCACGGGCTGGCAGGTGGGAGTTGCCAGAATCTGTTGCCATTGAAGATTATCAGCAAGACACTGACGTGAACGCAAAGAAGTGGATCAAAGAGGTCAAGCGTCTTGTTGCATTAGTGCTTCGTAATACAAAAAAGTCACCTGAGGCATTGGCATCGCTGCAGGCGATCCAGGATCCACTTGCATCAAACGCGATCGCTGACCAGCTAAGCGATTCACGAGAGCGGGGAACACAGAGTCGGAACATGCGAATGTTGTGGATCAGGTTGCTGGGGAAATTTCGTGATTCTGTATCGGTGAAGGCCCTGGTCGAAGCTGGTTTGATGGAAGATGACGACGTGATACGGGAAGCTGCGTTGGATCAGTTGGTTAACTATGGAGCGGGTTCGGCAGTCGCGACGTATTTGCCATGTCTTACAAAAAATGACAACGTGTTGGTGAATCGGGCTGCCCGTGGGTTGGCTTGGTTTCCCGATCCAGAGCTTGCGATGAACTACGTCGATGCACTTGTGACCACGCACAAAACTGAGCAGGCTCCCAGTTCAGCAATCAATGCAGGGTTTGGAGATGGTGGTGGTGGGTTGCAGACCGGAGGAAAAAAGAAGGTCTATGTACAAACACGTAAGAACCCCGCTGTTTTGGCGTTGCTTCAGGCGATTGAGCCAGACGTAGATTACGGATACGACGAGCAGCGATGGCGGGAATACTTCGCGAATAAAAGGTCGAAGTTCAGCGGTGATTTGCGACGCGACCTTTGATGACTATTGCAAGTTGAATGATCTGTGTTGCTGTACCGTCTTGCATCACACTTCTATTGCATGGCTTCGATTGCCTTGACAACTGCTTCCTTGCTGACATCGCTCACCAACCCAACAGCACCCAGTTGCGTTGGGAGGATGAAACGCAGCTTTCCATGAGCGACTTTTTTGTCACGCATCATGACGGGTAGCATCGCGACCGGGTCAGCCTCTGCGAGACAAGTAGGAAGTTGGCATGCACTGAGCAATTCAGTCTGGCGTCTCAAAAGTGCTTCGTCTGCCAGCCCAAGATCGATCGCAAGTTTGGCTGCCATTTGCATTCCAATGGAAACCGCCTCTCCGTGAAGAAGCTTTCCATACCCTGCGGTTGCTTCGATTGCGTGAGCAAACGTGTGGCCGTAATTGAGGATGGCGCGTCGGCCGCTGGTTTCGCGTTCGTCTTCGCCAACGACACGAGCTTTGCATTCACAGCTGATTTGAATCGCGTAGCGTAAAGCCTCATTGTCACGTGAGACGAGCGATTTCGCGTTGAGTTCCAGCCACGAAAAAAAATCGGCGTCATCAATGACACCGTATTTGACCACTTCGGCTAAGCCGCTTAGAAAACTTCGCTCTGGCAATGTTGAAAGAACTTCGGTATCGATCAGAACCAGACTTGGTTGCCAGAAGGCACCTATCATGTTTTTAGCGCCGGGCAGGTTAATTCCCGTTTTGCCACCGACACTGCTATCAACCATCGCAAGAAGCGTTGTGGGAACCTGAATGAAACGAATCCCACGGGTGAAAGACGCTGCGACGTAACCCGCCAAATCACCAATCACACCCCCGCCGACGGCAACGATCACACTGCGACGATCACCACCTTCTGCTAACACCCACGCTAGCAGACGTTCGAATTCTGCAATCGACTTACTGGGCTCTCCGGAGGCTACCGTTTGCCGGCTGATTCGGATCTGCTTCGGGCCCGTGCTCAAACCCGCGTGGATCTGATTCGCCCAAGCCTCATCGACTGCTGCGTCGGCAATCACAATAGCATGTGAAAGATCTGGAATTGCCTGATGAATTCGACTCGCAGCGTCTGCAATGAGCCCGCTCGTGATATCGATTTGGTAACTCCGATCATCCAACGGCACGTGAACGATGGATGAGGGGGCCCCTTGCGGTGACGGTATCATACTTATGCCTTAACTGCCTACTTGCTCTTATCACTGCCAGAACAGACAACTTACTTCATGAACAACAATCTGAGCGATACCGACATCCAATCGACTTCTCAAGCAACATCTCAGGATGTCCCTGATGCGACGTCTGAGTCGGGTTTGCATCTCGATAAGTACTCGGATCCACGTGCAAAGATTACCAGATCTGGCGTTTTGCTCGGAATTGGTGTGCTAATTCTTGGCATTTGCGGAGCGGCCCTCAGTATTTACGCTCGAAAAACAAAGCTGGAGCAGACAACCAAATTCTGGGGACCCGAGACAATCACTGCGTTACAACTGGCCGAGAAAATCGAACTCAGGCCGATTGGCTCAAGTGATTTTGAGCCGGTCGATCTGTCTGGAACCCCCAGTCTTGGGCATTTAAGGCATGCTTTGCTTGATGAACGAGGATTTGACTGGAACACTGAAAGCGCGGGTGCCGCCGCTGACATGTGTCAGAAACCTCCGAAGGAGGAAGTCGTGAGTTGCATTCGGTTACGGCTTACCGATCCTACGGCGAAACGGATTGGAACCATCGATCTGGACCTCGACCTTGTGGGAGGTTGGGTTGGGCCAAGTGATGGCTCGAAACGTGTTCAGGCGACACAGTGGGTCAGGCCTAAGCTCATGAACTATTTTCAAATGATCGTCAATGTTGAACGGTTGCGGTACGACCAACGAAAATAGCTGCAGGGATAGTCAGTCTAGGGGGGGCGGACGTCTGCTGAGGCGTTTGAGTGCCGTCTTTTGCAACAGCCGGAAACTTTGAGTACATCCCACGTAGCCACACGTTGGATTATAGGGGAAAGGCTGCATAAATCGCTCGATTAGCAGCAGCTCATTCCCGCTAACCCGGTTTAATTGAAATAAGGTCGGCATAAGTCGGCTATAATCTGCCTGGGTACTTTTCCTTTTTGCTCGTCTAATTAGCGGTGTTTAGCGGTGGGCGTCTGTCTGCACAGATGATCCCGAGCGACCAGCCTGACACCATTGGAGAGATTGATGATGCCAGCACTCAGCCAACAGCTTGCTTTCTTGCCACTTGCGCAGGGAAATGAGTCAGTGGACGAAATCGCAAGTGCAGCACTGTACGGTGGGCTCGTGTTCCTTGCGATCTTTGCAGTGTTGGGATTAGTACTAAGCCTAGTGACGATTGCAGGTGTATGGGCAACCTTCAACAAGGCTGGTATTGCGGGCTGGAAGTCGCTGATCCCGATTTACAATCTGGTCTTGCTGCTGCAAATTGCCAACAAGCCAACATGGTGGCTGCTGCTGTTTTTTATCCCTCTTGTGAACCTTGCTGTAGTCATCTTGGTTTCGATCGACGTTGCAAAGCGTTTTGGTCGTGGTGCCGGATTTGGAGTCGGTTTGGGGGTTCTGCCGTTCGTCTTCTACCCAATTCTTGGGTTAGGTGGTTCACAGTTTGAAGATGCTTTGATGATCG
>JBPCVE010000303.1:0-53511 GCA_051010795.1 Rubripirellula sp. | reverse complement strand
CAGCAACCGCAAATACCACAACAACCCTGTCAGCATTCGCCGTGTTGCAGCTGAAGTGAGCGGAGTCGACGATGGCGTGGGCACCGTCATCGACACACTTGAAAAGCACGGTCTTTCCGAAAACACCATTGTTGTGTTCGCCGGAGATCAGGGTTGGATGGGAGGACAAAATGGATTCTTCGGCATGGGCGACCACACACGCCCCATGGGTGCTCATGACCTGATGATGCAGGTCCCGCTAATTGTCTCGCACCCCAGCAAGATCACATCTGGCAGAACCAATGTGATGGTAAGCAACACCGACTTTCTTCCCAGCTTACTTGACTATGTGGGCCTCAAACACCGAACTCCAAACACCAAGAGGCAAAAGCTTTCGGGCCGTTCCTATGCAAATATTTTGCGTGGCCAATCGATCGATTGGGCAACGGCCATGTATTACGAAATGGAAAGCTGCCGGTGCATTCGAACTGAGAAATGGAAGTATGTTGCCCGCCGCTCGCCTAACGGTCCGGGTGAACTGTACGACATGCAAGCCGACCCGCACGAGCGTTTCAATCTGTTCGGTCAACCTGCTCTCGCAGCAATCCAAGGCGAGCTTGCCGAAAAACTGAACCTGTGGTTCAACACCTATGCCAGCCCTGAATACGACATTTGGAATGGTGGAAGCTCAAAAGCCAGGCGACATCATGCACCCCTGGGACATCCAGACTATCGTCCGCGCTGATCGTCTCGCCGCGCAAGGCCCGCTGTCTTCAGCGACAAAACCATTCCACCAAGCGACAAATTGAATGGTCCCGAGAAAACGCCCCTTCAATCCAAGTCGCCTTTCTTTCCGAAACGGGAACATCGTGACGATCCTCATCGAAATCCTCATCAGCACCACTGGCGGTGTAGAATTCAGCCCCGATGCAACCCACCTAGTGGTTACAATGACGCTCGCATGAATCTGCAAGCCGTTTCGCTTTGCTCAAAAGATGTGCCAGGATCGGTTCAAAGCTCACTTTCCAGGCTTGGGAAATTAAACGCAGCAAGAAATAAAAATGAGCAACCAAACACTCAAAGAATCCCTCGCTCAGCTGGAGTCAATTTCAACCAGAAACTTGACCTTGGAGGACACGGAGCGTTTGTTGAGCCGCACCCGCGATGCAATGAGCGTTCTTTCCAAGAAGATTGACGATACGTACAAGCAAGTATCTGCTGACTTGACCAACTCAGACCCCTTTTCAATCGGGAAAGCACGGCGGCTCCTGTCACGCTTTCAAACTCAAGCGGACTATTTGACGAACTTGGAGGAGAGTCTTGAGACGCATTTCCACCAAAAGCAAATCGAAAACCGCATGGCCGAGCGACTGGGCGGGTCACGAAATCTGAGAGTTCTTGAGTACGGCATCCTGTTTCTGATCGTCGCGTTGCTGGGCCTACTGATTTACGACATGACGGGCGGTCCAGACGACCTACGACCTTGGTTGCTCACTTCCCAGAGCATCTTTTACATTGATGCATTTTGTTGTGTCATCTTCATGAGTGAGTTTGTACTCCGCCTAAACTGTGCTGAATCAAAACGTTTTGTTTGGAAACATCACTGGGTTGATTTCGCCACCTCCATCCCCATTCCCGGTGAGGCCCAGCTTTCACGTTTTGGGAGGCTTGGCAAACTGGCAAGATTCGCAAGAGTCTTGAGATTACTTCGCTTTGCACGACTCTTTTTCTTCTTATGGCGAGGCATGGACAAACTACAGGATGTGATGGACGTCAAAATGATGAAGAAAACGATCCGCTGGTCCGTGATGGCGACGCTTGCCGGTGCGTTCTTCATTTATCAACTTGAGGGGCATGGAGCTGAAGACAACCTAGCCGCAAATCCCGTCTCAACGTTTGGCAAAGCGATCTGGTGGAGCTTCACAACCGTCCTTACCGGTGGATTTGGTGACATCCACAATCCCAGCTCAACCTCCGGTCAAGTTTTGACAGGACTATTGGTGGTTGTGGGGATGGTGCTTGTTGGAGTTTTCACTGCTACGCTGACGACTATTTTTGTCGGTCAACAAAGTGAAACAGAAAACGAAAACATTGACTCAATCCTGGCTCGCCTTGACGAATTTTCTGCCTTGCTGCACCAATCCGATGACGGTGATGGCGACAGCCAATAGCCGCCCCTTAGAACAACTTGGCAACAACTGCCATCGTCCATGAAAAAGCCCTCTGATTCTGCCGCTTCCTCACTTCTGATCGGAATCGCGGGTGGCAGCGCGGGTGGCAAGACAACCCTTGCCAAAGAACTCATTGCTGCGGCAGGGAACGACATTGCCATTCTGGAATTGGATCGCTTTTATCACTCCTTGGGAAACACAAAAGACTGCCACCAGGCGAATTTCGACGAACCCGCCGCACTTGATTTTGAACTATTGCAAACAGTGCTTGAGCAGCTGCGTACGCATGGCACAGCGTCCGTTCCAAAATATGATTTCGCCACCCACAATCGAATCGGATATGAACCCCTCAAGACTGCTCCTCTGATCATTGTTGAAGGCATCCTCGTTTTATGGAATAGCAACGTCCGCGACTTGCTCGATTTCAGAATCTACGTCGACGCACCAGCAGAACTGAGGTATCAACGACGGATGCAACGAGATATGAAAGAGCGAGGACGGGATGCTGAATCGATTGAACGGCAATGGAACGAAACTGTGAGCCCGATGCATGACAAATACGTTGAACCATCAAGAGAATATGCCGACCAACTCATTGATGGCACCGCCGACCTGAAAAACACCGCCCACGAGCTACTGATCGTTTGGACGAATGCTTTGCACGCCAACGACAACGCAACAAGCTCCAACGAATCCTGACAGTCATTGCCGCAAGTATTGCCCAGCAACGTGCTGTAATAAACACACGCATTCGACACCTAAGCGATCAACTCCTTCACAACTCTTGCAGGCTCCACCCCAATCAAACCCAGATCAAGTCCCTTGAAAGGGTATTTGAAGCGATGAAGATCAATGCCCATCAAACGCAGGATGTTGGTATGCAGATCCCGCACATGCACTCCTTCATTTGCGACGTGATACCCAAAATCATCCGTCGCACCATGAGTCAGACCTGCCTTTGCTCCACCTCCTGCCATCCACATGGTAAAGCCATGCGGGTGATGATTGCGTCCCATGTTTTTCCGGAAACCTGTGCAACCGGTGTCCGGCCAAGTTCGCCCCCAGATCACAAGCGTATTATTAAGCAAACCTCGTTGCTTCAGGTCCCTCCACAGCGCGGCAACGGGACGGTCTGCAGCGGCGCACTGGCGTTTGTACTGATTCTCAATATGCGTAAGGGAATCCCAACCTCGATCATAAAGCTGCACAAACCGAATACCGCGTTCCACTAATCGCCGCGCAAGCAGACAATTGTTTGCCAACGAGGACTTGCCGGGTTCAGCACCATAGGCGGCAAGCGTCTGCTCTGATCCCTGCCTCAGATCCATCAACTCCGGCACGCTGACCTGCATCCGGTATGCCATTTCGTAAGATGCAACACGAGAGAGAATTTCCACGTCGTTGATCCAGCCTTAACCCGGATTCTCGCGAATGATCATCGGGGCCATGACATGCGTAACAACGGTCTCCCGAGATCGGCGGCACATCGCGATTGAACTGACGCTTGCCAATTCCATCGCCAGCGTGACAACAGGTAACCATCACACACAACAGCACGAGTTCGAGCATCAAGGTTCAAGCAGACTTGCAAATCTTGAACACTCCTAAAAACAGATCCCGTGAGCACGCCGCTGCTGTCGCCATCCTACCCAACACATTCACCATCCAGCAGCACTCAACGTCCCGTGACCATTGCATCAACGATCTCCTTCATTTTGTGATCAGGAATGTGGCTCAACCCCCAATCCCTCACCCAGTTTCTGAATTTTGATCGGCAAGTGGACATATCCAACCCATGACGGGAATCTTCGATCACTGCATCTGCAGCAGGCTTTCGTTGCTTTTGGAATTCCATGAACACGGTTTCAACCCCCTTGCCCTCATCAAGCATCTCAGCCAACAAGCAGGCGTCGGCAATGGCAGTGCAAGCCCCCATCCCTGCGTACGGACTAGTGGCATGTGCTGCATCCCCAATCAACAACAACCGACCTTGGTACCAAGGTTCCAACGCCAGTAGGTCCCCTGCTTTCGTTGAGACCATCTGTACTTCATCAGTCATTTCCATGCACTGCTGAATCGCCGGTGGAACATTCACCATCCCCTGTTTGATCTGCTGTTTTTTTGAAAGGGAAGCATCAGGCAAGCCGTGATTGAAAGCGACGTACCAACGCGCCTCACCGTTACCAATATCCGCCACGCCTGCCTTGCACCCAGGTTGCCAAAAATCCATGTGCCGATTGTTTTTCAACAACGGGGGATGCTGATCTATTACAGCGATCCATCCACCTGCATCGATCATATTCAGCTCTGCATCCGGATGAATAGCTGCCCTAACAACACTGTGCGCGCCATCACAACCAATCACGACATCACCTTCATCTGAGGTTCCGTCAGCAAAACACGCCACCGCAGAGTCCTTTCTGTTTTCAACCGATACACATTCGTGGCCGAATTCCAGATCATCAGCCACCAACTCTGACATACACTCAATCAAACGCCGGCGATTTATTTCAAAGCTGTCAGCACCATGGGACCGCGAAATTTCGCCAATCGGCATTTCACTGATCTTCTGGCCGCTCCGCCCGTGCACTTCAAACACTTCAAGCGGGGCCCCCACCCGATGCACCGGAACATCGAGTTTCTGAAGCAACCTGATCGCATAACTCCAAATCAGGAACCCTGTCTGGTGATGCTGTTGGTGGTCATATTTTTCATGGACGGTAACCCCAACCCCACGCTGCTTCAACGCTAGGGCCAACGTTAAGCCACCGATACCACCACCTACGATTACAACTTTTTTCACTGCAAGTACCCCAGAAGTAACAAACGCCAACCGAGGTCATTCGATGACTGACCTGAAGGCATCCGATTGAAACAGCCAAACCTTAACCCAGTTGCCCATCATAGCACGCGGGTTTGGTCATCCATCTCAACGCAAGCGACCAGGCCCCAACTTTTGAGAGAACCAACAAACCCAGAAAGAATCAGATCGACTGAACAAACCTCTGCAGCAACTTGTGCAGGTCAGTAACCCCACACTTCTCAACAAAAACATCAAGGGGTTCGCCCGTGATTGCCTCAACATATTGTGGATAAGCCTTCACTCTTTCTATCAACGAGAAGCGGTTCAACTCGGGATGAAATTGAGTACCGTAGATTGGTTTGTCTGCAATCTTGAAGGCCTGATTCATCACTTTGTGTGATGATGCCATGCGAATCGCGGTGGGTGGCAACTCAATCACACAATCCTGGTGCCCCACGGGAGCAAGAAAACACTGTTCCAGACAGCCGAACAGTGGATCCGATTTCCCCTGATCAGTGAGGAACACTTCCACTGTCCCCAACTCTGCCCGCGACATGTCGGTAACAACCTCACCGCCTAAAGCCGCCGCCATCGCCTGAAAACCCCAACACGACGCGAACGTTGGGATCCCCAAGTCGTAAAGTTCCCGCATCGCCTGCAACGCTGGTGGCAACCAATCACCGCCCTCGGCAACCGAGTAATCTCCGCTACCGCCAAGCAAGACGGCATCAAATCGCGAAAGATAATCCGCGGTGGGGCAACCCGACAGCAAGTCAAACACAGTTATCTGTGCAGGATCAGACTTGAGCGAATCGGAAAAGCAGTCGACTTCCTGCCCCAACATAGGATCATCCTGATCTCGCACCTGCACCAAAAGAAACTTATGCATTTGACTCGCCGCATCGAATTCCGGACGGTTGAAACCGCCATTATGTGCCGCCTACTTGACCTAGTCGATGCCTGGCCCATGCTGCAAAAGATTCAAAGAGACTTAAGATCGTATTAGCGATAGAACGGGGACCGCGACTGAAGCTGACATCACCTGCGGACACAGTGTTCAGTTTTGACGGATTTGAGTCGCCAAATGCAGCCTGGAAGATTGGGACTTCTGACTTGGTTGGGCGTGGGCACCGCCGAATTCTATCGGAGGTGTGCCGCTGCAGAAGGCATCCGAAGCAGCAACCTCATCGGTTGAGCACAATCCCGATGACGCCCAACATTCCGAGTCATCGGGCATGAGGGAAAAATCTGTGGGCCCATAGTACGTGTTGCGATCAAAGGCGTTCGAAACGCTCCAATCCGGCTCGCCATGCTCAGATCGTGCGACTGGCACATTGTGCCTTGAATCGGCAACCATTTGCCGTCCTGCATCCGTCGCGAATCGCTCAGACGCTAACGGAGCCGTCGAAAAGGAAGTACTGCCATGAGCAACTGATTTAGCCTGCTCACCTGCGGAAGTATTTACCTTCTTCTCTTCATCACGGCGTTGAAACGTCGGAGTCAGGATTGGCAATCGCTTCAAGGGTTGAGCACTGTCTGCGCCTCGGAGAACCCGGCGTGCATCATCTTCATTGGGAAGATTATCAATGCAATCATTTACATTATCTGCAATCGCTTGCAGACGATTTCTTGTTCGCTGCAAAAAACCCTGCAGGTCAGCACGACACTCCTGAATTGCAATGATTTTATTTTCAACACGATCATTAGCTTGCGGGACGCCACCAGTACCGGAAGTCCCCAAGAGCAGGCCATTGATTTCAGATATGTCGCCACGCGTTCGAGGTGCATGCATCAAACTGTCGCCTCCAACCCACCAGCGGGGAGATTCCCCGAACACGTGTGATGCTTTTCCTGACGTGCATCACTGACCTCTCCCTTGGAGCGACATTTCGACAATCGAACGCCCCCAAGCGTACTGAAGGCCGAGTGATCACCCGGAACATTTATAATGCAGTGAACGATTGACGGGCGCGGCGAAGGCATCCTGGGGGCTGAAGCTAACCGCAGAAAAGTTGCACTGATGGCAGAGCCAAGGCCGCTGCGTCTATCATGCAAACCACGGTGCGTTGCAACACGATTGTCTGCCCGTAATTCACGAGGACGTTTCATTTTGGTCTCCGCGATCGGATAGTCCCCCACACATGAGTATGAGAGTCGATCGCTGTGGAATAGATTCAATTTCGGTAACCCAGCCATCTCAGAGAGACCTGTGGCTTTTCGTCCCGACCTCGCGGTCGGTTTGCCGTTTCGGAGAACCTTTTCAGAGACCCACATCGGTGAGACTGAAACGGTGCAACCGCCCCCGTGCAGGAGGAGTGTTCACACGCTTCCACTACAAACTTGCGTCAAAAAACGCACAAGTCAAGAAATCGCGGAATTGTTTGCGAAACAAGCCTGAGCGACCGCCGAACATGCGATGCAACAACCAGAAGCTCAGTCATTCAAAAGCTTCCCACCGGCGATAACCCTCATGCAATGGCAGTGACTGCAGAATAGGGATTGCAAGACGGGGATTGACGGACATTGGCGCCAACTCACTGCTCAACAGGAGAGTCAAGCCATCCCCTGGCGAGCCTTCCGTTTCCAAATGAAACCGTCGAGAACATAGTGGGTGATCTGTGGGACTGCGAGCAGCGGCACCAGAACAAGTTCATAATTCTGGAGACTCCACGCAGGTCCAAAGAACCAACTGCGTTCATGCCAGACTCCGGCATCCCATAGAAACTCTTCCAGATAGGCCAGCATCCATACAATCCCAAGGAAGGTGGCAATCTTTGGGAAGTGCCGCTTGGGCTGCTGCTGATTCCCCATGCAGCGGTACCAGTACACCAAGACCATGTACGGAATCCCGTGAATGATCACGTTTGTCACGGTGAACGCGTAATCCGAGTTGAAGGTAACAATCCCAACGTACCAACAGATGGCCGTGGTGATGACGACGATATCCTTGCCGGGAGACCATTGCTGACGAACCATCCCCCGATAGCCCAAACGCACCAAATAAGCGAACAAACTTGCCCAGTAAATCGGCGCGGCAATCGTTTCAAATACGGCAGGCAATTGTTGAAAATCCCCTTCTAGAAACCACCAAAAGTTGCGGGGAAGATTCGAATGCCAGTGAATGAGCGGATAGAGTGTCGCCATATAAATTGCGACGGCATCGATCCAGAACCCGCAGCGCCCCGTTTCACCGGCACGCGATCGGTACAGCGCCACCCAACCATACTGTTGTCGCACAAAATGAAAGACGGCAAGGTAAGCGAGCAGTCTCCAAAAGACACCCTCACCTTCTGAGTAAATGGCCATCCCCACAAGAAGAGCCAACAACGGAGTCAGACCATACAACCACGGTCGACGCTTTAACTCTGGCAAATCAAAGTAGACACGAAAACCAGTCGAATAGACGTGGGCGACGTCGATCATCAAGATCGCACCAATCCACATCCAATCAGGAGTATCGTTTTCGAGAAGCCCGAACGGTGCACCAGCCGCGAGCAAAGCGAGTGCCAACACCGCACTGCCAAGGAAGGTCCACAAATCAACAGCCGGCGAAAACAGCCACCGAGTTGTTGGACGTTGTTCGGCAGAAAGAGATGAAGTTGCCACTGCCATGTTCAGCCAGTTCGAATTTCGACGAGGGGCTGATCAAGAATCCCACGCACTGCCAAGATTTCCTCGGCTGCACGAACGCCATGAAAAAAAGCTTCTTCCAAAAGCGCCACGCCGCTGAGATCAGTACCGGCAAAATGAATCGGACCTAACGGTTTAGAAGCCTGCTCCCGCCCTGGGGACCACACAAAACCTGGCAGCGGCTGGATCATCGCATGCCCCCAGCACATGACATCGACCCGCGTTACCAAGGCATCAATATCAGGGTGAGCGCGACGCAAGTCCGTCAAGACAACATCCACCCAATCTGCCCACTTCAAATTCATCATCCGCTTACGCGTGATCACTGCATCAACATCGGCGAACGGGTAGTACCAAGTCAGGACCGTCGGACCATGATCAACACCCGACTGGTGAGTCGCGGTTACATAACCAAGCGACCTTGAATCACGAATGACGTTGTCCCATGCCATGGGGAAACCTGCATTCTCAGGCCGATCCTTCACATGAACATTCGCGACCAACCATGACCCATAACGGAACCCAGTGCTGTCGCGTCCGGACGCTGAAAACCCATCGATGACGTACTTGGCCATCATTTGGGGTGCAGCGAACACGACCTGCTCGGATCTGAATCCGATCGGTTTCATCGTTCTCGTGTCGATTGCTGCAACCTGCGATGGCTCTGTTTTGGCTCCGGCTGTTACGCCAAACACCCCTAGACCCGTTCGAATCTGATCGTCAGCGACACCCCTCAGATAATCAACCACTCGCCCATTCCCCTCGGGCCAAGTGATAACCTCCTGTGACTCCTGTCCCACACCAGCGATCCGAGCTGCGAAGTAAAACACGCCTGCCCAGGCACTAACCCGATCTGGCGGCAAACCGTAATCATCACGGCATGAATAATCAACAAGCCAGCGCAAACGAGGTGAATCCCACCCACGTTCATCCAGCCACTGCTGCATCGACATTTGGTCCAATTGCCGCACAGATTCATCGTCTGAACCGCAGGCCATCGGGATTGCAAACATGCGTCGCCCATTGCCGTCACGCATCTCGGCCCAGCGATCCATCTCTGCCCGAAAAGCTGCCAGCTGCAGCAAGTCTTCCTCACTCGCCCCATGCCCGGGATAAAGTCCTTCGTACCACTGACCTTCGTTGAATACCCGTTCGCCGGGTTCACGGCAAAGAAATTGTTCGGCTACGACCGGTCGCCCATCCTCGGTCAATGCCTCAATGACCTGCATCTCGGACAGCAATGTGACCAAGCATTGATTTTCCGGCATGGGAACAGGGATGTAATGAGCTCCCAATGGAAACTTGAACCCATCGCGACTGCCACCGCGGGCAGTTCCCCCTGGATTCGTTTCAAGCTCGGCTAGCACAAAGTCATTGAATCCAGCCCGTTTCAAACGCCACGCAGCGGCAAGCCCCGCAATACCGCCCCCCACAATCGTGACGCCTACATCCTCATATGCATCGGCAGCGATCGTCTTTTCAACACCATCACGCAACAGGTGCCCGATATCGAACCTTGTATGTGTAAGCTCACCAACGGGCGGCAACTTGGACGCACCACACCCAACACTGTGGGCAAACTGACACCCCAGCAAGGCGGTCAAGAGTTGGCGACGACTCAGCTTTTCAGTCTCTGCCACGCCACTCCTCATCGTAGTATCGAACCAGTACCTGATTATTGAGCTGATTGATCTCTGTCTCAATTGGCTGTATATCTTGAGGAAGCTCAAACAGATTTGCCAACATCGAATCGTTTAAGAAAGACAAATCCTGTTCAAGTTTGCCCAACTGCTTTGGCACGACGAGATCACCTTGCGGGGAAGCCAAGGCAAATCCCCAAACTCCAAAGGTGGGCACAGCCGTGCAATAAGGCCGCACATTGAAGCCAGCCTCCTCCATCGTACGCAGAATGCACCAGTACGATTGCCCGGCAACCAGCGGCGAAGTGCATTGAATGCTGACGACCGCATCAGGCGTGATAATCCGCCTCAAACTTCGATAAAAGAATGTGGTGTACAGCTTACCCACCGAATAGGATCCCGGGTCTGGAAAGTCAATGACCACCGCATCAAACGGTTCATGTTCCTGCCCAACCCAGACAAAGGCATCGGTGTTGATCACCGTCACCTTTTCGTCCATCAGGGAGTCATCATTGAGGTCTCGAACCAAGGGCAACTGTGTTGCAATTTCAGTCATACCGGGATCAATATCGACCAAGGTCACGGTTTCAACACCGTCATGCTTGAGAATTTCCCTGACCGCCAATCCATCTCCTCCCCCCAGCACGAGGACACGTTTGGGCGTCCCTGCTGCCATCATGGCGGGATGCACGAGTGCTTCGTGATACCGGTACTCATCTACTGAATTGAACTGTAGATGACCGTTGAGGTACAGCTGAAACCCTTGTCGATTGTTGGTCACAACGATTCGCTGAAAACGCGTCTGTTTGGCATGAACTACCGCCTTGCCAAGGATAATTTCTTCGGTCCAAGTCGTAAGCGTATCCGCCTTGATGATTCCAACGACCAGCAATCCCACCACAAGGAACGCCCGCCCACGCAATCCTGCCAGTCCACGCTTCGTTAGCAAAGGGCGCAGCAGATAGGTCCCCCACAACCCTACCAAAGCGTTCAGGACCCCAAAGACAAGTGAAGTCCGCATCAAACCCAGATAGGGAACCAACAGAACCGGAAACAGCAGCGAGGCCAGCAGAGCTCCGATGTAGTCGAAGGTCAGGACCCGAGAGACAAGATCGCTGAAATCGAGGTGTTCCTTGAGGATCCGCATCAACAGCGGCAACTCCAATCCCACCAGCGTTCCAATCACAAACACCGTTCCGAATAGAACCAGCTTAAACCATTGGACGAAGGCGAACGAGACGAACAGCAAGGGCGCTGACAGCCCTCCCACTAACGCAAGCGCAAGCTCAACCTCAATGAAAGTTCGTGCCAAGCCTTTGTGCAAGTATTGCGAAAACCATGCCCCCACCCCGAGCGCCGACAAATAAACACCGATCACCAGCGAAAACTGTGTGACCGAGTCTCCGAGCAGGTAGCTTGCCAAGGTTCCTGCAATCAGCTCATAGATCAGACCGCACGTGGCAACCGCCAGCACGTTCAGGTAGAGCAAAAAGAGAGGCGCACGGTTTAGCAAGGCAATGAGCCGATCGCAAAGAACTAGCCAAGGATCGCCGAAGCAATGATGACGGCGATGCCAACAACCACCGCAGCGACAATCGTCGCTAACGCCTGATTGTGCTCCTCAATCACCTCTTTGACGATTGAAAAGGGCGTCACCTTATCCATCAACAGGATTGCAAGGAACAGCACCACGATCCCCAACACGGCAAAGATCGTCGCAGCCAAGAGATGCGATAACAGCAGGGCAAAAGCCCCTGCTGGCAAGACCTCTGATGCTGGCTGCCCCCCCTGCACTAGCAAAGATACCGAACCCACCATTCCAGAAATAATATTGAGCATTACTTACCTCCTCCCCAAGAACCACCGTATGAACGTCCATAACCACCGCCGCCTCCAGAACTCATGCCATCAAGAATTCCAAGATCCGGTGCCCGCCAGCTATAAGCGGCGGCAACCCCGAACCAAAGGCAAACGCTCAGACCAAAAACCAAATAACCAATGAACCACTTCGACTTTGAATCCATTTACAATCACTCCGTTGCATAAGGGTTGTAGTCACTATCTTCCCATCGTTTTCTTTCAAAGGAAAACTGGTAGGCAAGAATCCCAATTGGCAACGCCGAGATAGCGATCAAGCCATAAAAACAGAGCCAAGGATCGGCTCCTGTACTAACGCCGACTCGTGCAAAGGCGAGATAAAGTATCATCATAAAAATTGACAATGCCGGCCACGTGATGAACAGTTTCTTGCCGAAGGACGGCGCCGGCTGAATCGGCCCAACCCCAAAGCTCCGAGGCAGATTCTTAACACCGAATGCTGCTTCAATCTCATCAGTCTGCACATAAACGGACTCCGAGACAGTAACCTCACTTGACTTTGTCGTCTTGGACCACTCGTAGGACAGCATTCTTGGTGGCGCGATGTAATCGGCGGTCTTAACCTTTTCACCAGCCTCCACCTTCCAATAAAACTCGCCCAGCACATGTTTCACCGTTGCAACGCCACGATCGTAGATACGGAAACTCGATCCATCGTAGCTGATTCTACTTGCAGCCCCGCTATTCTTTGCCGCTTCTCCCGAGGCAGGCGATGCAAACGACCAGTGACGGTCATTGTAAACCAACCAGCGAAACCCAGTTTTCTCACTATACAGTAGGTATTCCTGCCACGGATAGCTGATCCCACCATACACAGCAAACCGAGCAAGAAATCCAATCACCATGTAATCATCCCCAAACAACTTTCCTTTGGTGCCAAGCGACAACTGGAGCTTCAGTTTCTTGGGTTTCGACAGCGTCTTCAGGTAGGACAACTTCCCGTTATCGGCGTCCAGCAATGAATTGCAACTTGGACAGGTTACGCGTAGCGATGCGTCAGGAACGTGTAGCGTGAGTGCTCCGCCACACTTGGGACAATTCAGAGAAGCAGCCGCAGTTACGATTGCGGCATCAACCACATCCCATCCGTCTCCCTCCAGCGCGAGAGAATCAAGGCTGACCTCTTTTCCAACGTAGGCGCTGACCGACTTGCCATACTCAAAGGTCGCGAACACATCTTTCTCACCCTGCAGGTCGACAAATTTGTGCTCAACGCCACCTCGAAATGCCCATGGAATATCTCCCTCGGCAGCCAAAGCAGTTGCCACTCCACGTTCAGTCACACTGAAATCAGACTCACCGAGCTTGACGGCACCACCAACTTCCAGACTATCGAAACCTGGGAGACTGACCCCACTGGACAGCTTCCGCTGAAACATCAAGTAAGTCTTACCCTGTGCCTCAGCAAGCCATCCCCAGCGTCCGCCGGGAAAAGCAAGGTACCATTCATCCCAAACACCCCCGGCAGGGTGCTGATACTGCACACGGCCAACGACCGTGAAATGTTTCTTATTGAATGTCCCGGACAAACCACAGCGTAGACGAGATGGCGTTTCAACCAATTCAGCGACCTTGCCAATGTCCTCGACTTTTCTGTCCGTTCGAGCCACGGCCGACTGACAAAATTCACATACCGACACCACGGACCCCACCGTAAACTCAATCGGTGCCCCGCATGACGGACAAGCAGCCTTTCGACGTTTCATGAATGCTGCCCCTGTTCAGAGAATTCATTGATACCAGGCCCAGCCAAGCCTGCTGCTCTCGCTGCTTCTTGCGATAGACCTCGCGACAACTGCCTGACTTGCACAATTTTTGCAGCAAGCAATTTCGAAAGCATTCCCTGCCAGTCCCATGCTGCCCGCTCGCGACAACAGTAAAGATTGAATGTCGCTAAACCATACTCGGGATAAGTGTGACACGCTAAATGTGATTCACTCAACATATAGAGAGCGGTAACGCCTCCGGGCCCATCAAAGCGGTGACACTGGGGCTCCCCAACCACTTTGACCCCAATGTCGGCAACGACCTGCCGACAGATCCGTTGAATCAGATCGCTGTCACGTAATGAGCTGATGCTGCATCCTGAGGCATCCACAACCCACTCCGTTCCCGTACCCACGGTCGGTTCCACCACATCGCGAATCGTTTGGACAGTGCTCATGAATTAAACGGGTTCCGCGGCGATGGGTAACGCAGGGTCACACGGGCTGGAAGAATCGTAACACAGATCAAGTTGCCGGTGGGGGCGGTGGCGGTGTTGCAGCTTGGAAATACCCCGCCAACTGGGGAACCTCCCCTGCCGCAGTCCAGCCACCGATCGCAGCGGTCCAAACCATGGTTTGCTGTCCCACGTCGCCAGCACCAATCGCCGCGACGAGTTGCTCGATGCTGTAGGGCCCGCGAGTTTGCCCATCAACGGCAACATGCCACTGGGCAACGGGTGGTGGTGGTGGAGCGGCCCCGCCCGCCACTGGCGTCCCCGGAGCAACACCTCCCTGACCTGGCATCATGCGACTCGCCATTGCGAACCCCATGCCTAGCCCCATCCCATCAGATGCCCCACCCCCGGCAGGATTCTCGGCCGCTGCCGTCATCGCATGCCCCATCTGATACTGCTGAAAAGTATCCATATTGCCGATCACACCCATACTCGTTCGCGTATCCAACGCCTTTTCAACAGCCTCGGGCAACGAGATATTGACGACATACAATTGTGGACAATCCAGTCCATACTCATCATCAATCTTCTCCACGACCTCGTTGCGCAACGCCTCTGAAAGCTCACTGTACTTGGCCGCCAGATCGAGGGCAGGGACCTGGAGCTTTCCAAGGATGTCAGCAAACGATGAGCCGATGATGTTACGCAAAAGCTCCGTGATATCATCCGCAGAGAAGTCTCCGTCAGTCCCAACCAGTTCTTTCAGCAAAGCTTTCGCATCAACGGCCCGAAGCGTGTAGCTTCCAAACGCACGTATACGAATGGGCCCGAATTCAGGGTCCCGCAACATGATTGGATTCGGTGTTCCCCACTTGAGATCAGTCACCTGTTTCGTGCTGACGAAATAGACTTCTGCCTTAAAAGGACTTTCAAAACCATATTTCCAACCTTGAAGGGTCGACAAGATCGGCATGTTTTGTGTTGTAAGCTCATAATGCCCCGGCTCGTACACATCGGCTAGCTCGCCGCCTTTTACAAGCACAGCCACCTGCCCAGGCCGGACAATCAGCTGAGCACCATTTTTGATCTCGTTCTGATGACGTGGAAAACGCCACACCAGCGTACGATTCGAATCATCGATCCACTCGATAATATCGATCAATTCACCACGAAGAACGTCGAACAGACCCATATCGATTACTCCAATCAGGTTTTGTGCTGCACTCAGCCGATCGAGTCCCCCGAACGGGTGACTCATAGTTTCTGCGTCAGCTGCGGTTTCGAGTATACCGCCCCCATCAGGGCGGCACCATACAAGGCGAATTACGAGCCCACTCTTGGCGCGCCTGTTCGCTTTTTAAAAGAATTTCCTAGCAAACACGTCTCACGTCAAAACTGCTCGCCTGATGCAGGTCCGGTCACTTTGCTGCATCCGAATCGAAACAAATCGTTAATTAATGCAACGTACTTTCACGCGATTTGCTGAGAACACCGCAGGATTGTCGAGGTCCATCGCCTGCGATTTCGAGGTCACCAAAATCATTCAATGAGCAGGTATCGCCTTCTCCATGAAACTCCTGATGCCGTCAACAGCAGACGAAACGGCGGTTCCACAGTGGGACCGCCGTTTGTGACTTGCTCTCGACCGCAACAGCTGGGCAGTCAGGACACGATATCTTCTTGACCTGCGCCGGTCACTTCATTTTTGTCTGCAAAGAACCACTGTCGTTGAGCGGGGTCAACGTTTCTGAACACATCCGTTTCATGATCATTGGTAACAAACCGACCATGCCGCCCGCGGTGATGATGGCGGTGGTGTCCACGATGGTGGCGACTGAACTCGTCAGCGATGGCATCAACACGCTCTTGAAATGCGTCACCCGAAGTCCAGTAGTTCATCACCTTGACCAACTTACAAGCTTTCGACTCATCTCGCAGGATCCCACCAATCACGATGTCTTCACCAGCGGTGACCAACACGTCAGTTCCCCGCCCGCCAATTAAAATATTGAAACCGGGGCCGCCTTTGACGATATCGTTGCCAGAACCAGCTGATAGAACGTCATCCCGTCGCCCGCCAATGATTTTGTCGTTGCCGCGAAGAGTCACAACCACATCGTTTCCAGCTCCTGCAAAGACTGTTGTGTCTCCATCTCCGCCTTCCACCACATCATGACCAGCACCTGACCTGATAACAGCATCGACTTTGACCTTTGACTGCACTCGCACGTGATCGCGACCGGGGCCAGTAATCACACTCAAACTGTCGACATTGCCTGCCCTGAACGAACGATATTGTTTTCCAAATCCCTCGAAACGTGCCGCGACATACAACTTGTCGTGCTTCGCTTTCCTGACCTCGACTCGATCCTCACCACTTGCCCCCACGACTTGGACCACGCCCTCATCCGACAGCGTGACACCGACAACTGCGGCTCTTGATTCCTGACGATCACTATCGTCGGCCTCTGCCACGGTCACGGCGACGTCATAAAGCCCTGGTGTTGCATAAACATGGCCCGCATTGAAGCTATCAGAAACTTGATTCACTTCCGAAGCGGACAAGACTTCGCATTGCCCATCTCCCCAATCAACGGTGACTTGATGGACATCCGAATCATCGAAATTGCCACTGATTGAAAAAACAGACCCTGGCAAGCCCGCATTCCTGAAACCCAATCCCTCAATGCTCTCAATTGCAGGCGGCACATTGCCTGCTTGAGCGTCAAGAATGCGAATGTCGACCAACAAATCGCTTTACCCTGCAAGTGACGCTTTCAGGACGACGTCATGCTCACCATCCCGAACATTGTCCACCACAGCAGCGACGAGGAATCTAGGCGACTCCGTTTCCCCGACCGGAATGGTTACGACCTTCGTTTCCACAAAGGCACTGAACCGGAGACTCGCTTGCGGAGTCGCCTGCTCAAGCGTGATCTGAACTTCCAACGCAACCGTGGCAGGTGAATCAATTTTAATCGATCCGGTAACTGCCTTACCTTCCACAACACGATACGGTGCACCCGAAGTGGGATTGAATTCCAAGTCTCCTGCGAGCAATTCGCGTTTTTCGAGACCCTGCACCACGAATCGCCTTCGTGCAGGCCGACGTGGGGTGGCGTGTGTTTGCAGGGATTTAAAAACAGGGGAGTTAGTGAAACGCATAGAATCGACCTAGGAGTAAACATGTGCAGAATAAAAGTTGCCCCAAAAAGTCTCTTGCAAGTGCCCCACTCGCGACTGGTCGCAAGCCTCCGTCGTTATGCGACGCCAGCTTTCCGCAAACAATGCTTACGCTCGTTTGCAAAGTTGAATCAACCGATCACCGATCCCAACCATCCGTATCTGCGATTGGCACCGATGACATGGGGCTACTAAATCTCGGCAACTCCGGGTCGCAAGAGAGAGCTCGAAATCAAGCCGAGTTTCGCCATCTTTTTATTTCAACGGGGGGGGGTACGGGACTCCACTAATTGGAAAACCTTTCCAGCCTAAAATCAGCCCGACCCACAAGGTTTCACAACTCCGAACTCGGAACCACCGCCGCATCAAAAGCAAGAGTATTTACGTCTACGGCGTCGAAGTATTCGGCGGCAAACACAGTATTCGGCGGCAAACACAATCGCCCCCCACGATTCCCGCAAGGTGACGCCCCCCACAGGGGACGGGATCGCCTACACACCCATTGAATGAACTTCACTCGCGGAAGATGAACACGTACGCCAGAGAAGCGGAGCCCTTGGATTTACAACGGTGCCGGCAAATCGCGGTTTCGGAAAGTCCGATAAGCGATGCAATAGCACAACAAGCCGAGCCCAATCAGGATCAGGGGATACACTGGTGGAGGGAACATCCCCTCAGGGATTGTCTCAGTGAAACTCCACGGGGCCCCGAGCCCGCCCTCTGAAACGAGCGAAGTCATCTTCTGCGGCTTGTAACAACTGAAAAAGGTCAGTGAGAGAAGCCATCCCAGAGAGGCCGCCGCTTTGCCCAGTCCATACATCACCAGTTGCAGGACATACAAGGCAACCACAGCACCTACCGTTCTCCAGCGATAGCGATCGAGCGAGCTCAGCATGGTACCGAGACCCAGCACAAATAGTCCCAACGCAAAAAGATTGAACGTGGATGCCGCGTAAGTTCGCACATCAACGCGATCCCGCAACGGCACCTCCTGTTTTGCTGGGGAATCAACCGTCAGAGGCACTTCGACATTGAAAAAGGGGATTTGCAATGTTGGTTGCTCAACAGTTTCATTGACGGAGGTCGCAAAGACACCGATGCCGATTCCTGCCCAGACAAGCAAGACCAGTAACAAAAGACCGCCTATCGAAACGCTTGCATGCGAGAAAAGCAGAGTACTGCGTTTGATGGGTTGTGCCAGCAACATTTCCAGAGTGCCGCGTCCCAACTCACCGCTCACAACATCACTACCACGCGCGATGCACCATACGATCACACACAAAATGACAATGGGTTCGTCATAAGTCATCCCAACGCGGCCCGGATAGGTAAACAGGGCATCGAAATCAATGGGTGCAAACTTCTCAAACTCACGAAACTGTTCGAGGATGGTCCTGAACTGCCCCATATCCAGCAGGCTCACCACCCATACTCTCACCCACGCAAAGATGAATAGCGCGAGCCCACACGAGTAAAACAGCAGCGAGGATTGTCCGATGTATTTGCGAACCAGGATCCGGTTGATCATTTCCCCGCCCTCGCTGATTGGTCTAACGAGTCACTCGTAGAACTCACCTGACTACCCCGGACAGGCGTGCTTCCGCTGTGCACAGAATCATAAACGGCCCGAAGCCCAAGCGGCTCAATTCGAATCTGCTGCAGGTTCAACGAATCAACCCAAGCGAGCAGTGGCGCAAGATCCCCAGCCGTATCAAGTTGCAACTGGGCGGAACGACCTTGCTGAACCGCCTCCAGTGTGACACTGTCTTTGAATTGCTCTGGCACGTTAACCGGTTCAGCGGGTTGTCGTGCGGTAATCCGATGTCGCTGAAACAAATCCTTCATGGTCAGCTCATGGGCCAATTTTCCGTGCCTCAGAAAAGCCACCCGGTCACATGTATCTTCAATTTCGCTCAGAACGTGCGATGAAAAGATCACGGTTCGCCCAGCCTCTCGGGCGCGAAGCACCAAATCAAGAACGGCAGCGCGGACAGTGGGGTCAAGGTTCGCCGTGGGCTCATCCAGAATCAACAGCGGTGTCGCCAATCCCAACACCACCGACAATGCAAGCTTCTGTCGCATTCCAGTTGACATGAACCCCACTCGCCGACGAGTCTGCAACTCAAGCCGATCCGCGACTTCAAGACTCCGGTCCAAGTCCCCCGCCGGGTGCATCTCAGCAAAAAACTTAAGAACTCCCTCCCCACGCATGTGCCGAGGTAGCCTGGCGTCCCCCGGCAAGTAAGCTACCCGCTCACGTAGGCCCACCCCGTCCACAAGCGGATCAAACCCATCCACGAGGCAACGACCAGAAGTTGGCTGCAAAAAGCCGAGCATCAACCGGATAAGCGTCGTTTTCCCTGCGCCGTTGGGGCCCAGCAGCCCAAACACCTCGCCGCGTGCGACCGTGAGACAGCACTCGTCGAGCGCGGTAAAGCCCGCGTAACGCTTCGTTAACGTATCAATCTGAACAATGAACCCGTCCGCTTCGTTCATGCTCGACGCTTCTGGCTGCTCCGCTTCGGCAAGCTCATCGCACTGGCTCATCTGATTTTGTTTTGGCCTTGAGGGAACAGTCGGCGCAGAAATGAATGCACTTCGTCGCTAGTATGCCGGTAAGTCAAATCGCCACAAGCGGACGCGAACCTGCAAAGGGTCTCTCTGGTCCTGCTGTGCTGACTGGCTTCATGCCCCGAAACACGGTCGCTGGCCCGCTCTGCGGCACGCCAACCGCCACACTTCGCTACCCAAATTAGTCAAAAACGTCATGACTGGCTCCGAAAACGTCCCCCTAAGTGAAAAGTCCGATAGCTCCAAATTGACTCACGATGCTTGCAGCCAAGATGCCCTGCCTCAAGGGTTTCGTTTCGCCGGCGTGACCTGTGGAATTAAATCGAGCGGCAACCCTGACCTGTCACTGATTGTCTCGGACCGACCTGTGGTCGCTGCCGGTGTCTACACCCAAAATCAGGTCGTTGCAGCACCCGTGGTCCTGTCACGCAGCAGAACCCCTTCGGAAACCATTCGTGCAGTCGTCACCAACAGCGGCAACGCCAACGCGTGCACAGGCGACCGAGGCATGCACGATGCGACCGAAATGTGCGACCTCGTTGCCGAGATGATCGGCTGCCAGCCGGAAAATGTACTCGTCATGAGCACTGGAATCATCGGACAACATCTACCCATGGATTGCATCCGCAAAGGCATCCGTGACGCACACCAGCAAGTCGAAGCCACCGTGGCTGGATTCCTCCGTTCAGCCGAAGCCATTCGGACCACAGACAAGAATCGCAAAACAGTCACGGCACAAGTCGACGTGGGACAGCGGCAGTTCCGAGTGGCTGCCATGGCCAAGGGTGCCGGAATGATAGCTCCCAACATGGCCACCATGCTTTCCTGCATGCTTACCGATGCGCCCCTGACAGCCGACATGGCACAGCAATCACTCCGGCACGCTGCCAAAACCAGCTTCAATCGGGTCAGCGTCGATGGGCACACCAGTACCAACGACACGCTGCTGCTAATGTCCAGCGGACAAGGTACGCCCCTGAACGCAAACGAGCTGCAAATATTTCAACAAGAACTCGCCAAGGTGGCCATCACGCTTGCGAAGCAGTTGGTCGCCGACGGTGAGGGCGCACTTCATGTGATGGCAATCCGTATCGAAGGCGCCTCGGATGAGTCAGCTGCTGAAACCATCGCACGAACTGTCGCAGCCAGCCCGCTGGTGAAAACGGCTGTCACCGGCTCCGATCCCAACTGGGGCAGAATTGTTTCAGCCGCGGGATACGCAGATGCTGAGATCTCACCTGAGAAAACAAGTCTGCAGATCTGCGGCACCATGATCTATCGTGATGGCGCACCGGTTCCTTTCAACAAACCAGCCCTGAGCGCGAAGATGAAGGCCAGCCCTGAAGTTTCAATCGTCCTGCGTGTCGGGCAAGGTCCAGGCACGGTCGAATACTGGTCTAGCGATCTCACGACCAGTTACGTCGAATTCAATTCTGAATACACGACCTAACGGCGATCTCCTTCGCAACTGAAATCACACTTTGCTACGTGAGAACGGTGAATCACGTCCGCAATCCCCATCTGAGGTGCCCTATTTCAACTCACGTGGCTGCCTTGGCAGCGCCGCTAGCCTTCCCGTTCATCGTCATAACGCTTGAACACAAGCGGCAGATACTCACGAATGATTCGCTGCAGCGATGGGTCATCGGGCGTCAATCGCGTTGACTCGTCGACGAGTGCATCTCTCTCGGCCAACACGATTGCCGCAAGCACATGTTGAACATCAACGGGATGCGGTGTTGCATCCTCCAAGCCAATCGCCAAATCGAACAAAGCACGCCCAGTCGGCCCATCGACCGAAACTTCCCCCGATTCATTGAGGCGAATCCCGACGGCAATTACACGCTCCATGATTCACTTTCCCGTGGACGCTGCACCCCGTCAAAGCGGATAAGTGACGCAGCACTTCTGAGACGTAAGGCACCCACGATGGCATCACGGTCGTCGTTGCTCGAGCAATTGCTTGAGTTCAGCAACAATCCCCGGTTTCTGAGCAGCAACGTTTTCTGTTTCGGCCTGCTCTGTACTGTGATCATAAAGCTCGACGTTGCCTTTGTTATGCACAATCAAGCGATAACGATCTGTGCGTATGGTTCTGCCTTTTCGAGCGTAGGAGATTGCAGGATGTCCTATTGCCGAAACGTCTTCAATGCACTGCTTCAAAGAAACCCCCATAGCCTCAGTGGGTGTGGGTAGACCGGACAAGTCGCAAAGAGTTGGAAAAACGTCCAAGGATTCCACAATTGAGTCAGTCCGTTGGCCAGGATTTTTCAAACCCTTGTATTGAATGATCAAAGGTGACCTCAGTGATTCCTCGAACAAGGCATGCTTGCCCCAAATGGCATGTTCGCCAAGATGCCAGCCATGATCTCCCCACAGCACAATGATGGTGTCGTCTCGCAAACCCAAACTATCCAAGCGTTTAAGCAAGCGTCCAACCAGGGCATCTGCATAGGTCACGCAGGCAGCGTAGTGACGACGCACTTCCGTGGCAAAGTCTGCATCCGCATTCGGGTTGCGTCCCCAACGGTTGTACTTCATGAACTCACCGGACCCGTGCCACGTGGTCAAACCAGCAGGTTTTTCGGGGTGCGGAATCGGGGGCAACACTGCATCTTTGTATGCATCCATGTACTTCGCGGGTGCTCCAAATGGCAAGTGTGGTCGAATGATTCCCACCGCGAGAAAAAACGGCTTAGCCGAATCCGAAGCCAACAGATCCATCTGGTGCAATGATTCATCAACAATGAGGCCATCGGGGTAGATCTCATCCGTGCCCTCAACAGACTGAAAGACGTCCATCTCTTTCGCGTTCTTTCGAATCTCACCATTCGCCAGACCGTGCATCGAACCGCGAGGGTGCTGCCATGGTCCGGCGGGCAGCAGGTGTCGATCCCACGACTGGGGCATTTCCGGAATTCCGTCGTCATCCCAGTCATTTCCACCACGTCCCCCAGGATGATGCGACACTTTTCCGACGGACACGGTGGTATAGCCGTGAGAGCGAAACCAACGGGGCATGCTGGGTGGGATGTCGTCTGCTTTGTTGCTCAGTCGCTTGGCTCGCTGAAAAAGAGCCCCGTTGTCACTAGGTCCGTACTGTCCGGTCAACAGGGTGTATCGAGACGCACCACAGGTTGGAGCTTGCACATAATGTCGTCCAAAAATCCTGCCCTGAGATGCTAAGCGATCAATGTTTGGGGAAGCGATGTAACTTTTGCCATAACAGGCTAATTCAGGCCGCAAATCATCCACACAAATCAACAACACATTTGGATGCGGTTTGGCACTGTTGTTGGCCGCAACAGACGAATCGTCGACAGCGATCGCAGAATCACTGTGGCAGAAAAGCAATAGCAGGACGAGCGACAACGCCATCACACCACGCTTCATGTGAAGATCCACGATAGGAACGGGCGAAGTGAATGTATGCCCGTTGGATGTGAATGACTGCGTTAACCTGCTTTGGGTAAAGCGTTGAACAAACTTGGTACCGAGAGACTGCATCCAAAAATCCTGAAGTTCAACGGGACTAGACTCAAAACACTCAACACTCAAGCCGACTATCTTGGAAGCTGAGATCACTCATCAGTCAACGTTATCGAAGTCCTCAAAGTCCTCGAGTCCATCGACGATCTCGGGCTCCTTGTTAGCATTGCTACCTAGCCCAAATTCAGTGCTGATTTCATCATCGATTTCGATTTCATAATCGTCTTTATGTTCTTCCTCGAAATCATCATCGAAGTTATCGTCGAAATCATCCTCATCGATATCGTCGAATTCATCGAGGTCATCGTCATCATCGAGATCATCCTGAAAACCAGTGTCAGGTTTTGTCTCCTCGTCGTCAGTGAATCCACCGTCGTCCTTTTCGTCGTCAGTGGTCTCCTCAGCATCGCTGCTCTCTTTGGACTGATCCTCATCAGCCTTTTCGTTGACAACAGGTACCACGGTACCGCCGGCATCCGGCAAGGCAGCGTTAGGAGCGGGAACAAATGAACCGAGAACGGCGTTTGAGGGATCAACAACAGCCATGGGCGAGGATCAACGATTGGGTTCTGCAGGAAAAAGTGATGTCGATTTAGGTTTCCCGCCCAGTTTACCGAAGCTCCGCCGTCGCGGGAATCGAACTCAGCAGGTAAGTACAGCGTGAGCAGGTTAAATGATCTTAGCCCACCAAATAACTAGGCAGCCTTGGAAAGACAGGAAAGATGCGTCAAAAACGCAGTTTTATTCGACTTTCCCAGTCTGACCGGTTATTTCAACCTGAATGATGACCAATCACCGATGGGAACGGAAGTAGGCAGAGTACAGCTCCTCCGGCTTCCATCGATTTCGTCTGTCATGCCTTGGGCACACGGCAGTTCATTTTTGGGTTTGGTGGGCCCGGCTGAGCGGCCTCATGACCGCAACAGGATAGCCGCACGGACCACGGCGGGGTGCCAGCACTGCCCTAGCCGTCATTTCTCACAATTTGATAGTTGACAAGTAATTAAGAAACGAAATTACCGCAAGGCAACGTGGTGGTTCAGTTTTTTGCCAGGCAGCCGACAGCCACCGACTTTCCTGGACTCAGCACCGATCCCGCAAGCGTTGGCATATTTTTGGAAAACATCCCATGAACAAGCCTCACCCTTTCCGTCGCTTGAGCATGATCTTTTTGCTCGCGTGCGGCTCACTTGGAGGCTGTGCAAGCCAATATGGGCACATTCTTACCAAGCAAGACAAAGACCTCGTCGGCAGTCACGCTGCCGGCGCAGCCACTTGGAACCCTCTGGTCGACGCCTCAGTTGCCCAATTATTGGGAAGATGTCCTCCCGCGGTGCAGCCTGCCGCCTTCCATAAGGCATCAACATTCGCGAATGCCGCCCCATCTTTGGAAGGCGCCCAGTTCAACACAGCCGGCCTGACCCCGGGAACTCCAACCGCCTTAGCTACCGGCCCTGCATCGGTCTGCTTTATCGGCATCGAGAACAAGAGTTCCGAGGAACTCGGTGACTTCAAAGACCAGCTTTACGAGCGAATTGATACACAGATCAACTCGGCCGCAACATTCCGAGCCATCAGCCGACGCATGGTCGATGCGGCGTTGATGGAAACGAGACTCCGCCCCGACGCGCTGTTTCTACCGGCTAACCGAGCAGCGTTTGCAGCGGCCCTCGGAAGACAGGGGGCTCCCGTGGATTACCTTCTCTACGCGACAGTAACCTCCGGAACAACCGACCGCAATAAAAGCAGCCAGCGTGATTATGAACTCACTCTGGAAATGGTGAACATGCACACGGGTGAGTTCCTGAAAGAGTCGGCCAAGATCCGCAAGGGCTACAGCAAGAACCGAGCCGGCAAGTGGTGGAACTACGGGTGGTTTGACCAAGCAGATGGCTGAGCCTTTGGATGACTGTTGGGGTTGGGAATCGATTCCATTTTGGATGCCTGCCAGCTCGCTCCCGACGTGGGATCAATTGCTCTCGTGACACAAACCTAACAAACAGACACAACAGATCACACGACAGATCAATTGAGTGAACACGAACTGATCATCCTCACGTGATCACGATCGTCAAGATTTCACTGCCAGGCGTTCAACGGCGGCGGTACCCAAAATTTTGCGTAAGCGAACCCGAACTGTTCGCGACCAAATTTGCCAAGTCTCCAGTCATCGCAAAACAACGCTCTCATGGCTACCCGTCACTTGCATCCCGCTGAACTTTGGTTGCTGCTGGTTGCAATTGCGTACTTGCCTGGCTGTGCGAGATCAGTCGCTACCATCGGATCGGCTCGCCAAGCATTCGCCGTGGGTGATCTGACGACAGCCTCGGCAACTCTTAAGGAAGTGGCGAACGATAACTCCCAAATCAAGGAGACAGCCGAACTGGACCTGGCGGTCATTGAACTTGCGACGGGTTCTCCGTCTGCAGCCGAACGCCGCCTCAGAGCACTGCGTGATCGATTCGATGCGACTGCAAGAATCAATCCCTTGAGCGAAACAGCGGCAGTACTCACGGACGATAATGCAAAACGTTTCCGCCCTGCGGGTTACGAAGAAGTCATGATTCGTACCATGCTTGCCCTCTGCTCACTGGCGGGTGACCAGGTCGACGCCGAGAGTTATACGCTGCAGGCAATCAATCGGCAGTCCAAATTGGCCGCAAACGCCAACAAACAAGGACTCGAGGGTGGAAAAATCTACCAGCCGATCGCAATCGCCCCTTACCTGCGAGGAGTTCTCCGGGAAGCAACACACCACGACTACGATGACGCGTCGAGGTATTACCAGCTCGTCAGCACGGTTCAGCCAGATTTTTCTGCTGCGGCTACCGACATCGCCCGTTCCAACAGCGGAACCCACAGCGCGAAAGGAAATGGCGTCTTGTACGTCATTTCATGCGTGGGGCGCGGACCGATCCTGAAAGAAACGGTAGCCCCTACCACCACGGCGACCTTGGCGATCGCATCCTCGGTGCTGAACTCGGCCACAAACCAACCGAGCGATGATGACGATCATCTGCCGACAGAAAATGGAGACGAAACAAAGCAGAGCGAGACAGAAGAAGTGCCAGCTCTCCCTAACATCGCCTCCGTGAAAGTCCCTGAGGTCGTGATTCCTGACAGTCCGGTGGCAAGCGTGGGAATCTTGGTCAACGGCGAGCCCATCGGAAAAACGGAAACGCTTACCAATGTCGCTGAACTTGCGATTCGTCAGAACCAGGCAGAAATGCCGTGGACGATCGCACGAGCGATTGTTCGACGAGTGACCAAAGAAGCGACCGTCGCATCCATCGGTGACGCCATGGGCCTGGAAGGAACCGCGGGATCACTGTTTCACTTTGCCACTGCCTCAGCATGGAGTGGCATGGAAAAGGCTGACACCCGATGCTGGGGACTGCTGCCCCGAGAGATCCAAGTCCTGCGAACAGAACTCCCCGCAGGATCTCACCAAATCCAAGTTGTGCCTTTGGGGGGCAAGGATGGCCTGCTCGCTAACGGAGTGCAACGGTCAATCAACATCAGTAATGGCCGAAACCAATACCTGATCGTGATGGCCCCCACGGCAGAGATTCATGTTGTTCACCAACCGCAGACCTTGCAGGCCAGACGTTCGGATTCAGCCGAACCGCTCACCTTCTCACTATCGGATTAAGCTTGTCCTAAACAGTGCAGCACAGCAACAAGACCTGATTCAAATCATGATTCACCAGTGAAGGGAATCACAGTGCAGGGGATTGCTGTGAAGGGACCCAATCTGCGAGCCTCACTTTGTGTGACTATTCATAGGCTTCAACGATCAGCTTGGAGCACGATCGGGCTTTGCCAGTCCGCCACCAAGCGTGCCGTCATCAAGTTCCTGCACGGTGCGACCGAGCACGATGTCAAAATTCGCCTCGAGTTCACCGATTTTAGATCTTTTGATCGGATTGAATCCGACCAGCAGCGAATCGCGGGCGGCTTGATTGGAAATCCGTTTGAACAGAAAATCTTTTTGGTTCATCGGATGTCCCTTGACCAACATCTGTGTGGTCAAAACACGTTGGCCATTCTTACTGACGCCAAAGTGAATATGAGGTGTTCTTCCCGGGTACGGTACCGGTTTGATCGTACGGAAAAAGTAGCGTCCCTGACTATCAGTCAAGTAGCGACCGTACCCCTGAAAATTACCATCGGTCTTGGTTTTGTTGCTGGAACGGCTGTGCAGGTAGGCCCCACCGGCATCACACTGCCAAATCTCCACAAATGCATTCCGAATGGGCTGACCATTTTTCCCCAGCACGCGGCCGGAGAGATAGGTAATTTCACCAACGCCTGGATTAAGAGAATCATTGATCAAAAGCAGGTCATTATCAGTATCGAGGGGAAGCTTATCTGGATAGAAAGGACCCTCGACCATGCTGGCAGTTCGCACCAAACCACCCGCGACCTCATCGGCAAAACAACCCGGAATCGCGAACCCGGCAGCAATCAAAGAAGACATCTGCAACATGGACCGGCGATCCAGCGAACTCAAATGCCGCTGCGATGCGGACCTTAGTGCAGAGATGGTGTGTTTCTGGCTCATCATGCGTTTATTCCTCGTTCAAGTTAACAACACCGCCTGGTACGTCGCAAATCCAAAGCAATCAGCTTTGCTCGCATTCATCAACCCAGACCTCCTCAGTCACAAACCGGGATGCTGACAGTTTAGTCATTTCATCTCAACCCGGATGTAAAGCAATTGTAACATCAATATTTCGACCATTCCGGCTGCTGCTATCAAGGACCCACCTACCACGCAGCACAGCGTGAGCAGGCGGGGGCCAGACCCAAATCACTCTGCAAGGTGTTTTTTCCCGCTGCATGCCTTCCTTCAGAAAAGGGATCAGTCAAGCCACCGGACAGCGTCATTCATCAGTGTCATTCGCCAGCCATCTGGTCTCAGCACCTCGGCCCTGATCAAGCCGCACAGCTTGCGTCTGCAGTTTTCAATCAAGCCGCCCGTCAGTACCCAGCATTTCCCCTGCCAGCGAAACGATCAAAACCAGCACCTGCAAACACGAGCCAAAAGATGGAGCTTTCTCATCACTCGTTATCACTCGGTGCCAGCTTTAAAATACCGAGTCCTGTCTGAGTGCACCCTCTGAACGCAAATCCACGCCCGCTGGTTAGACCGACACAGTGGCCGATACACTGAACTCCGATGCTGATGCCGTGATGCCCACGTCAAGACGGTAGGCTGGTTAGACTGGTCACCTGGAAGAGCGATTGGTCGGAACACCTGGTAACAGCAATTGGCCGGAACACTGGGTCGGAACACTTGCTCCTTGTTACAGATTGTGTCACCAAATTGTGGCTTCACTCGGGGAAAGAGCATCACTGTGCCCACAAGGGAGTTGCGAAAACGATGAACATCGCCACAAATCGATCTTGGTCACCGCAACAGAGCGCATTGCTTTATGAAATTGATCGCTGGAGCGACGGGTACTTCAACATTTCCGACGAGGGAACGATCACGGTCTCACCAACACGGAATGCTGAGAATGCGGTCGATTTGAAGGAGTTGATCGACCGCTTGAAACAGCGGGGCCTAGACCTGCCCATTCTGATCAGATTCAACGGAATTTTGGGGGATCGCCTGAAAACCCTGAGCCATTGCTTTCAGAAAGCAATCGATGATCACGAGTATCGCAACGGTTATCGCTGCATTTATCCAATCAAGGTCAACCAACAGCGTGATGTTGTCCAGCAGATCATTCACCATGGGCAACAATTTGGATCAGGGGTAGAAGCTGGCAGCAAACCGGAATTGCTGGCAGTAGTTGCGATGACCGATGCGGACACCCCGATCATTTGCAATGGTTTTAAAGATGCTGAGTTCATACGTATGGCACTGCTTGCCCAGCGACTGGGTCGCACTGTCATTCCAGTCGTAGAAAAGGTCAGTGAACTCGACTTGATTCTCAAAATTTCTGACGAGCTTGGCGTGCGACCGACGCTGGGCATGCGAGTCAAACTTGCTACTCGTGGTTCAGGCAGATGGCAGGCCAGCGGGGGCTACCGCAGCAAGTTTGGCTTGACGGTTGCAGAGATGCTCACCCAGTTGGACCGTCTGATTGACAATGGCATGGGCGATTGTTTCCAGTTACTGCACTTTCATGTTGGCAGCCAAGTGGGCAACATTCGTCAACTTAAGGCTGCAATCATGGAAGCTTCGCGGATCTATGCTGACCTTCATCGACGTGGAGCTGGATTAAAATATCTGGATGTAGGCGGCGGGCTTGGTGTCGACTATGACGGCTCCCAAAGCGACACCGATTCGAGCATGAACTACACCGTGCAGGAGTATGCCAACGACGTTGTCTTCCACGTCCAAACGGTCTGTAACGAGGCATCTGTGCCGCATCCCCAACTGATATCCGAAAGCGGCCGGGCCATCGCGGCCCACCACAGCGTACTTGTCGTGGAAACCCTGGGGGTCACCTCACAAGGAAACGTTCAAGCGGTTCCGATGCAGGTGCCCGATCACTACGAGCAGCCCGTGCTTGACCTGTGGATGACGTTCCGCGATTTGACAACCGACAACATTCGCGAATCCTACCATGATGCACAACTTGCCCTCGACATGTGCATGAGTCTGTTTAGCGGAGGATACTTACCACTGGAACAACGAGTCACGGCAGAGGATTTGTTCTTTTCAATTTGCCATCGCATTCGTGACATCGCAAATACTCAGGGTGAGGTCCATGAGGACTTCAAGGAACTCGACCGGATGCTCTCGGACATTTACTTCGTGAATTTTTCGCTATTTCAATCCATTCCTGACTCATGGGCCATCAACCAACTCTTTCCCGTACTGCCAGTGCATCGGCTTGACGAGCAACCAACACGCCACGCCGTGCTCGGTGACATCACATGCGACAGCGATGGAAAAGTAGACCGTTTCATCAACGGCGGCAAACAAAAACGAACCTTACTGCTGCACAACCTTCGCCCTCATGAACCGTATCAACTTGCTGTGTTCATGGTCGGCGCCTACCAAGAGATTTTAGGCGACCTGCACAATTTATTTGGGGACACCCATGCAGTTCATGTCGATGTCCACGACGGCAAGGCAAAAGTACAGTCGATTGTTAAAGGTGACACAGTACGCGAGGTTTTGGGCTACGTTCAATACGAAGGTCGCGAACTGGTCGACAAACTACAGGAAGCTGTTGAAGATGCCGTGCAACATGGCCATATCAACAACGAACAAGCTGGCGATACCGTCTCCTTTTATGAACAGGCGTTGGAGCATTACACGTATCTGTCCAGTCGAGACGCATGAGTACGACCCGCTCATGAGCATCGAGGCCACGAGCCCAGCTCAACGAACACCCACTTCCGCGGAAACAGTGCAGCGCCACAAACAGCAGAACAGGCGGGTACGCTCAAGCCGCTCTCTCCGGAAGAGGCTTTCGCATACCAGGAAAGCGAACACGGTCGGCGAGCGAAGGCTGTCGGCTTGACCTGAGGCAAAGGGTGCAACGTTCTTGCCAAGCAAGCTTTTCAAAAAGTAAGAAACTGGCAATGCAAAACTTGCCACATCTCCCTCAAGAGCGAGATTGCGGCCACCGGACGGGAAAAAGCAGAGAAATGCGTGACCCTGGTGAGACACCGACCAGAATCATCCAGATCAGGCAAAAACTCGGTGTCATCGCCGAAAACACGTCACATTGCCAGACAAAAAACTGCTCGCGCCTCGCGGGCGCTGGTCGCCTATGGCTCGCCTGCTACCATAGGGAGTAGGGGGTGGTAGCATTTGTCGCGTGAATTGCTTGACAAAAGCCTCTATCGACCCAGCATGTTGGTACTTGAATCGTGTTGGTACATGAAGAAGATGTGGTCGCACCAAGCGACTGCAAGCTTGTAAAATCTCCAAGGAGAAATCGTTGCCCAGTCTGTATGCGGCCGAATGGCTTTTGCAAATCGTTCAAGCAATCACGCTGTCCATCTTCCCGGTGGTTGTTGAAACCAGCGATGGCGAGAAAATCCGCGGAGAATTCAAAGGAATCACCGCTAACACGGTGTTGATCGCCACCCAGGGAAGTGTCCAAGAACTTCCCTTCAATAAGCTCGCTTCGATGCAGCGCAGCGACTTCGCTCCGAAAGTCCCACCTGCAAAGCAAGTAACACTCTCGAACGGGTCTCGCATCCGGGTGGTAGACCTCAAGTTTGACGGTCAAGGCGTGCAAGTCGAACCCCGCCGACAAGCTTCTCTGAAGACCCCTGTGAAAAAGGTTCGTTCGGTAAGATTCAGGAAGCCGTCGACAGACACGGACGCTCAATGGCTGGGCTTGTCCAACGTCGAAAACAATCGCGACGTGATGGTGATCCGGCGACCAGGCAACCGCTTGGACCCACAGCAGGGAGTCATTCTTTCGATCGACGACACGACCGTCAAATTTGATCTTGATGGAACGGAAATCGATGCCCCGATCAACCAGCTCGAAGGAGTGATTTTCGGGGGCAGTAGCGACCTCGACGAAACTCCACCGATCCGCATCACCGATATTTACGGATCAAGCTGGGCGTTGACAGGAAATCAGCCAAGTGAAGACAACAAACCCATCCAGGTTCAACTCGACGACAGCCTGCAGCACGCCATTCCTGTAGATCAAATTGTACGCATCGACTGGTCAAGTGGAATTCGCATGCTGGCCGATGAGAGAGCAACTGCATCCAACTACACCAGCTACCTGTCGACCAACGTGGATCCAACTCTGCTCAATCGTTTCTTTGGGCCGAAGCGGGAAGGCAAGACTGACCTGGTGCTGAACGGTGGATCCATGACCGAGTACCGACTGCCGCCGCAGTTCAAGAAACTTGCCGGAACAGTCCAGCGCGACCACACCTCGGGAGTGACAGGAAAAGTGACCGTCAACATTAAATTTGATGACCAGGTGGTTTGGAGTGAGTCACTGGAAGACAACTCACCGCGAGGTTTTGAAATTGACACCAACGGTGCGCGGCGTGTTGCACTCGAGGTTACCCGCGGCGGCGACGGAGACATCGGTGACAACATCCGTTTCCTAAGTCCCCGTTTGCTGAAGTGACCTGCCTGGGAAAGGCAATGCGGAAGCAAAAAACTCAGTTGGCAAATCGGCTGACCGCAACGCCGTGAAGCCCAACCTTCCTTGAACTTTCAATCCCACTGAACTCATGATCAATGCAAAAACGCGTTATCGCTGCGGCCTGTTTTCGCTTGGCATAGCGATGCTATCGTGCAGTCCTTCAAACGGGGCGGACCCTATCAAACTTGATCCTGCACTGGAGCGAGTAGAGAGCAGCCGGATTGAATCGGTCGCTCGCGCTGTTCCATCAGCCGTGAGCGTATTCGTTCCCGGGGGCGGAGGCGGTGGCAGCGGAGTCACGATTTCCCCGGAGGGATATGCACTGACCAATTTTCACGTGACCAGTCCGGCCGGTTCATTTATGCGTTGCGGCATGAGCGACGGGAATGTTTACGATGCCGTGATTGTCGGAATCGATCCGGTGGGTGACTTGGCGATGATTCGCCTTTTGGGCCGAAGTGACTTTCCGAAAGCTGAATTCGGAGACAGTCGTGCCGCCGTAGCTGGCGACTGGTGCATGGTGATTGGCAACCCATTCCTGCTGGCAACCAATCTCAAACCCACCGTCACTTATGGCATCCTTAGCGGTGTTGGACGTTACCAGTATCCTTCGGGAACGCTGCTTGAGTACGGTGACTGCCTGCAGACAGACGCCTCGGTCAACCCTGGCAATTCAGGCGGCCCCATCTACGACGCTGCGGGAAAGCTGCTGGGAATCGTGGGCCGCTGCTCTTTTGAGAAGCGTGGTCGCGTCAATGTCGGTGTTGGATACGCCATTTCAATCAATCAGGCGAAGAACTTTCTCGGATACTTGCGGAGCGGCCGAATCGTCGACCACGCAACCCTCGGTGCGACCGTGTCCACGGAACCAGAAGGTGGCGTGGTCGTATCCAACATTTTGGAATCCAGCGACGCCTACCGAAGGGGTCTGCGGTATGGCTCTGAGATTTTAGAGATTGACGGTCGCGTTGTTCAGACCGCCAACGACTTGCAAAACGTCATGGCAACCTTGCCCAACGGGTGGCGAGTCAAGATGTCATACCGTTCCGAGGGTAATACTGTCGAAACCCTCGTTCGAATGATGGGCGTGCATCTGGAAGATGAATTACTAAAAAAGATGGCGGGCGCTCTTCCCCCCCCGCCACCTCGCCCCCAACAACCTGGGCAAGAAGAGAAAGATTCTGACCAGAACGACAAAGACTCCGAACAGGACGAGAAGCCAGAGAAAAACGAAAACCAACCGCCACAACGCGGGCCTCGAGGACAGCGACCAGGCAAGCCTCCCGTGAAAATCCCTCAACAGGTCAAAGACCAACTCGTTGAAAGAAAGGGCTTCGCGAATTATCACTTCAACCTCGTCGAGCAAAATGCCTTCATTGACGCACTGCGGAGTCAATTCCCTGCTGCTGACCAGCCCACCCAAACTTCTTCGACTGAGAAGAAGAAGGCATGGCTCATCGTGGGCGAGACTGATCAGACGCCACCGCAACCCGTCACGATCCAAGTCGCTGCCGACAAAATGTCTCTGCAGATCGGGCAAAAAACGCTCGAAATCGACAAGCGAAACGAGATGTACGATGTCGTCACCGACGGCACCGTCGCGGGATTGTTGCCCGCGTTGGACGCTTGGCGGAGGATGCTCAGCGATGGCCCCCGAAAGTTCGGTGAATCTTACTACTTGGGGACCATGCCTCTGGGAGGCGAACGACCACTTCGTGATGTGATGGTGGGCATCGCTGGTGAACTAGAAGTACGTTGGCTGAGCCACCCCGACACGGGCGCCGTTGAAGCGATTGAAGTCTTTGCTGACCGCGACGAGGACCCTGCCGAGTTATGGCTACTTCGTGAGGGAGATTCCCAGGTCATGCCAACTAGCCTCGACCTGCGTTACGGCATCGACAGCATCCTGAAGATCAAGATTAAATCCTGGGAAGAGGTTCCTGCCTCGGATCTTCAATGGTCGACAGAAAAAAAGAATGCGAACAATGCGGGCAACATCAAGCGAATGAATTCCGTTGGCGCATCAGAGAACACAAACAGGCCAGAGGTGAAGTCATGAATCGTCTCGCTGCAATCACCCTGACTGTCCTACTGGCGACCAGCGTTTCAGACTTACAAGCCGAGGCCCCTCTGGGGACTTGGGTACGAGATGCTCAGAAATGCGTCGTAAAAATCTACGGCGCCGGCGGCTTGAAAGGACTCGAAGCCTACCAAAGTGGTTTCCTCGTATCTCCCGAGGGTCACATCGCCACAGCTTGGAGCTATGTGCTCGATGTCGAACCCGTGGTGTTGCTTGATGACGGCCGTCGATTCGAGTCAAAAATCGTCGGTTTTGAACCTTCATTGGAATTAGCGGTTCTGAAGATCGAAGCGACCGACACACCCTTTTTCGAGCTCAAAGAAGAACCGACCGTGGATTGGGGTGATCCAGTAATCGCGGTAAGCAACCTGTTCAATATCGCGACAGGCAATGAACCGGCAAGCGTGATGCAAGGCACCGTAGCTTCGGTCACGGACCTGAACGCACGACGTGGAACCTTCAAAACCCCCTATCGTGGTAAAGTTCTGATTTTGGATTTGATTGCCAACAACCCCGGAGCAGCCGGTGGTGCGGTGATTGACAGCGATGGCCAGTTGGCAGGCATGCTGGGAAAGGAACTGCGAGACTCAACCACAGGTGTCTGGCTCAATTATGCAGTCCCCGCCAATGCTCTCCGCACGACGATCGGAGACATCATCGCCGGCAGAAAGACCACAGTGATTGACTCGGCGACAGCAATATTGCCTCGCAAGGACTCACATAACCCGACCGCATTGGGATTGGTGATGGTTCCCGATGTTCTGGAAACAACTCCCTCATACATCGACACGGTTTCAACGGGCAGCCCTGCTGCCCGTGCCTCACTACGCCCTGACGACTTGATCCTACTCGTCAATGGGCAACGCGTGGACAGCCAGCGAACGCTCCGTTCGTTGCTTCGCACGATCGACCGCCGTGACAACGTCGAACTTACTGTTCAACGTGATACACAGATCCTTCCCGTAACACTGCAACCGTGATCCGCATGCCCCGCTCTTCCACCCTCAGCAGCATCTCGCTGCTCTCGTTGATCATCTTCCTCTGCACTTTCGTCCCCCGCGTGCAGCCAGCCCATGCCGATACTGAGTATCGGCAAGCTATGGCCAAGGCAGTGCGCACCGCAGCCAAGAGTGTCCTACCCTCGGTCGTCTCCGTTGAAATTGTTGGCACTGCTCAAGGACCTTCGGGCGAAGTCGAACAGGACGCACCCACCTCAGGCGTCATGATTGACGCCGAAGGGTATGTCCTTGCTTCCAGTATCGTGGTACGCCGTCCAGCTGCGAGCATTCTGATCGTGCTGCCCGACGGATCTCGCCACGCAGCGAAAGTGGTTTCGCGTGATTACCACCGTGATCTGGTGTTACTCAAAATCGAGACCACCAAAGAACTATCGGCGATCGAGTTTCCTGCAACGCTAGATACTCGGATTGGAAAGACCACCGTAGCTGTGGGACGGTTTGGAAGCACCGCCTCTCCCATCATCAGCCGAGGTGTACTCAGCGGCGTGGAACGACTTGATGGCGTTGCACTGCAAACGGATGCTCGCGTATCAGCTGCTTTTTACGGCGGTCCCCTGATTGACCTGTATGGAAACGTGATGGGGATCCTGATTCCTGCCGTTGCCGGTGGTGCTGGCTCTGACCCCACCGGCTGGTACGACTCTGGGATCGCTTTTGCCATCCCCAGTGATGTGATCCTGACAAAACTGGAGCGACTGAAGTCAGGCACAGACATCAAACGCGGACTGATCGGAATCGCGTCAAAAACGAAGGATCCCTACGACGACGGAACCGAGATCGCAGCGGTTCGAAAAAGATCACCCGCCGAAGTGTCCGGCATCAAGGCTGGCGACGAAGTGCTCGAAGTCGACGGAAAAACGGTCAGACGCCATCAGGAAATCAGACAGGCTCTGGGCAGGTTTGATGCGGGAGAAACCATCCGCATCAAACTGCGTCGTGACGGCAAGGAAATCGACATCACCACCGAGTTGGCCGAAACCATACCCCCTCTGCAACCGCAGCGATTGGGTGTTCTTGTCAGTGAATTGAATGGTGAATTGAATAGCGAACCCGATCGTGAAGAGCAGGCAGACAAGGATGTCACAAAAGTCGTTGTCAACTCGGTGCTATCAGGCACACCTGCTGAGAGCAAAATCAAGGCGGGTGACCAACTGCGAAAGCTTGGCGATGCTAAGATCAGCAGCGTGAACGTGCTCCGAAGTTTGCTGATGTCGGCCGAACCCGAAACCGAGGTGGTGCTATCAATCACGCGTGGTGGCAGCGATGAAACCGTCAGACTTACGCCAGCAATGGTGGCTGGTTCAAGCCTGATGCAGCCTCCCAAAGACTGGTCCGATACAGAACCTGGTGAGTGGGTGACCGAAGAACTCAAACTCCCTGATTCGGGAAACGCTGCAGCCTTCGTCGCCCCCAAACCGGCCGAAATGCAACAGGATCTCGGACTGCTTGTCCTGTTGGTGAACCCAAGTGGAGGATCACCAATGGAAGTGTTGGAAAACTGGAGTGAAGCTGCCAAGTCAGCAGGTGTCGTGATTTGTGCCGTTGCCCCCGAGGATAGCCGCCGATGGCAACCCAAAGAGATAAACGCCATCGGCAATTTTGCCGCGGCAGTCATGAAAAAAGCTCCGATCAACCCAAACGCGGTTGCCGTAGCGGCACCCGGCGCTATCTCTGGAACAGACGCTGAAGCCGCTGATTCCATGGCACTCGCCGTCGCGGTTTCGCAAAGCTCAACGTTTTTCGGTGTTTCGGTGTCCCCCAAGACACGCAGTCCGGCCATGAGGGTCAAAGAGAATGATCCTTCCGCGTCGCTCCAGATACTGTTGCCCCTGTCGTCCGAGAAGGATCTTCCTGAATGGAGCCTCGCGATCAAGAAAGCAGGCTACCCCGTCGTGCTTGGGGGAGACACCGACGCGACAGCGCTGCTGAACTGGGTTCGCCTATTGCAGGCAATCTGAGCACCTCAGTCCGATTGAATGCATCAAAAAAGGCCAGTGATTGCGTCTTTCCAAAAAGACTGCTGACCGTGTGCCCCGCCCGCGGCGAGCATCCCAAGATGAAACATGGCCGCAGGTACCCTTGAGGCAAGCACATTCACGCTAATCAGGCGGCATCGAGCCCCCATCGCTGGGTCGAGCCCATCGACTGAGTGTGCTACGTTAGGTTGGTGTTACCGTGTACTAGGGTTACGCTGTGCTGTGGTTACGCTGTGCCAGTGGGAAGCCACCCAGCAACAGTGGACATTCCAGCAACGGGAGGGCTGCTAACGGATAACGCCGTCGACTGGGAAATATCGACTGGGAAATATCGACTGGGAAATCCAGAGCACCTTGGATCGCATGGGCCGTTTCCCAACTCCCTTCCAGGCATCTGTGAACGCCTGAGCACAAACGACCTCGCTTCTGATCTTAATTTTGGGCTGAATAGCTTTGAACGAAACGCTTCTGGTCACCGGGCAATTAGTCGTCGGCTTATTCTTGCTGGTCGGCGGTGGTGAATTACTGGTGCATGGTGCCTCGGCCATGGCAGCGACCTTCCGCATTTCGCCCCTTGTGATTGGTTTGACCGTTGTTGCGTTTGGAACCAGCGCGCCCGAACTGGGGGTGAGCCTTCAAGCTGCGTTAACCAACAATGCCGATGTGGCTGTTGGCAACGTCATCGGCAGTAACATCATCAATATTTTACTGATCCTTGGAACGTCGGCTCTCGTCACTCCGCTGCTGGTCAGCAGTCAATTGATTCGGATCGATGTCCCGCTGATGATCGCCGCATCACTGGCGATGTGGGCTGTCGCAGCAGACGGAAACATTGCTCGCTGGGAAGGCGTGTTATTATTCGTCGCCTTGCTCATCTACATTGTGTTCTGCATCCGCAAGAGCCGTAGCGAAGAACAGAAGGTGGTTGATGAATTCGCGCAGGAATACTCAAAACCAGTCAACGGCTGGACCGCTATCCTGAAACAGCTTGCGTTCATCATCGCTGGCTTGATCCTGCTGGGCCTGGGTTCTAATTGGCTTGTCGATGGTGCGGTAACCGTTGCAACTCGGCTCGGAGTTGACGAGCTACTGATTGGCCTGACCATCGTTTCCATTGGCACCTCGCTACCTGAAGTCGTCACCTCAGTGGTCGCAAGTTACCGTGGAGAACGGGACATCGCAGTGGGCAACGTTGTAGGAAGCAATCTATTCAACATTTTGTGCGTGTTGGGGCTGACGGGAGTGGTGTCCCCCACGGGCATCAACGTCACCGAAGAGGCGATCATTTTCGACATCCCGATCATGGTAGCCGTAGCCGTTCTGTGCTTCCCAATCTTTCTCTCTGGAAATGTGATCCGTAGACACGAAGCAGCACTGTTCCTGATCTATTACGGTATTTACACAGGATTTTTGATTGCAGCAGCAAACAACCCGGACCTGAAAGAGCGATTCGGCAGCGTCGTTCTTTATGGAGTTCTTCCGCTGACCGCGTTCGCACTTTTCATCTCACTGGGAAAACACCTGCGACGCAGGAAGCCTCCGGAAGTGAGCTTGCAAGCAGCGGCGACTGCGAACGGGGCCACCGCCGATCACAGCGAGCCAAGTGCACATCAATCATCATCAGCTAGCGAAGAGGTAGAGTGATCTGCGGTGGGGTAGATGGCAGTTATAGCAGACGGCTGTCACCGTGAATCACGGCCAGCGTCGCCCGATGCAAATCTGACAAGCGTTCACTCTGGCACCGCCTGTTCCCCAAGCCATTCACGATTCGCTCTCTCCACCAGTGAAGAGAGTTTGATCCGTTGGCTGGGTCATCATACGCCGCTAATTGACGTACTCTTCTTCCTCGTCGCCCGTTGGACGTGAAATTTCGCCGCGATCTTCGAGCTGCCGCACCACATCAACGATTTTCTGCTGCACAGATTCAACTTCGCGGACTCTCACACTACCCAGATATTCCATTTCTTCCTTGAGATTTTCAGAGGCACGAGTACTCATGTTCCTCATGATTTTCTCTTGCAGAACGTCGCTGGCGCCCTTTAGAGACATTGCCCACTGCGCGGTTTCAACATTTTTCAGTAGCGACTGAATATCTCGGTCAGCGAGTTTCGAGATATCTTCAAACACGAACACCAGCCGGCGAATTTCCTCTGAAAGCTCTGGGTCCTCACGTCTAATCGAGTCCATGATCGTGCGTTCAATGGATCGCTCGCAAACATTTAGAATTTCAGCGACGCTTTCCACGCCGCCCGCGTTACTGTGCTTCTGATTCACCATGCTACTCAACCGCATCTCGAGGCAGAACTCGAGCTCACTGACTGCCTCCGGACTGGTGCGTCCAATCGCGGCTACTCGACGGATCACTTCCAGTTGATTGTCGGGACCGAGTCCAGCAATCACTTCGGCTGCATAATTACTGGGAAAGTGGCTCAACATCAGGGCGATGGTTTGCGGATGCTCGTCGCCAATGAATTGCAGCAGTGTCTGGGGTTCCACTTTTTCAATGAAGCTGAACGGCATCGCTTCAATCGTCTGCTGCAGGTTGCCAATCAGCTCACCTGCATCACGCCCCAACGCCTCTTTGATCAGCTCCTTGGCTTTCTCTAAACCACCGGGACTGGCATACAGCGAACTTGCCTTGCTGGTGAGAAAATCGGCAATGACGATCTCCTGATCGTCGCCGCCCACTGAATCGATCTGGGCAATCATGATGCTGACTGCCTCGATGTAGCTGGGCGGCAGTTGCCCCAGCACTTGAGCGGCATTCTTCGTGGGCATACTCATCAGCAGAATGGCTGCTTTTCGTAAGCCGTTTTCATCAAAGTTAGGCATGTTGTTGCCATCGTTCCGGAGTGGAATTGCGCAGATTCAGAATCTTAATGGTGACCCACTAATGTATTTAGTGATTTATCGGCGGCTGGGCCTCGCTGTCGACTTAGCCCCGACGAGAATTCCAATTGTGGCGATAAGATGGATCGCAAACCCTGCCGCTGATCCGGCAACAGGCGAGAAGCCCCCAATGGGCAACCACTCCACAGCTTCCGCTGTCCTGACCGCCATAACCGAATCCAGAACCGCGAGTGGCAAAGCCACGCGTCACCCACCAGCCGGACGCCGATCAGCCGGACGCGACACGCTCGACGGCTCTGCCCACGGTGGCCGCCCCCCAGCCAGAGTCGCGTTTTTTGGGAAACGACGGGCTGAGAACTCGGATGGGAATCGGGCGGAAGGTGGGGGGACTGTGGTAACGAGGGTGGACTGGAGTCGAGCAATGAGCAGCTAATCAGTTGGAGCTGGCAGCTGAAACGGACGATATTAGCCGAAGAACAAACCGGGCGACCCATCAAAAAACCTTCAAAAACAGTCATTTTGATTGCAAACAGGCAGCCAAAAGGATGACTTTTGAACATTGAATTTTGCCGCCAGAGGTGATGCCTTTCGACGAATATCGGGTAAATTCAGCGGAGGAAGGCAAAAGCGAAATGCCAATGCGATGCCGTGTTGGGCAAGACTTTGGTGAGTTCTGCGAAGGTTACGGCATTAGGACTTCCCAAGTTTGGGCAGCTCCGCTATTCTTCCGGCTTCGTAAATGCACCGCAGATATAGATTTAACGACATCCCATCCGGGCGAGAGTGATGACTAAGGCTAAAGGCAAAACCAAGATCAAAACGCACAAAGGCACGAAGAAGCGTTTTCGGCTTTCTGCCAAAGGTAAAGCGATGCATCGCAGCAGCGGAACGAGCCACTTGGCTCAAGCAGTTTCCTCGAAGCGACGACGTAACCTGCGTGGAACCACGGCAGTCGATGGCTGCATGGAAAAGACAATCCACGCTGCTTTGAACGGAAACAGCTACTAACAGCGACTCGCCATCTTCACCTTCGGGTGTGAGAAGGAGAGAACTGTGACAACGTGCTTTCGATAAGATGCACGCTCGCGGTAAACGGACGGCCGGTAACTTGAGTTTTCACCAAGAGCCGACGTCGCAGATCAAGCGATCCCCCTTGAAGGAAACTTCCTTCAATTCAGCTGGGTAGAACTTCAGGCTTCACGTCCTTTGCGTGACGGTTCCTGGGACCTGAGTTGGAAAATCAATTAATCACATAAGCAGCCTTCAAGTAATTCAAGACAGGAAAGAACCATGCGTACCACAATCGGTTCGGCAAGAAACAAGTCCAAGAAACGTCTCTTCAAGCGGGCCAAGGGCTATCGTGGCGGACGCGGAAAACTGACACGCACCGTCAAAGAGACGTTGCTACGAAGTGGTGCCTACGCCTTCCGTGACCGTCGAGTGCGTAAGCGTGACTTCCGCAAACTCTGGATCACTCGAATCAACGCTGGCACACGCCAGCACGGCTTGCGATACAGTGAGTTCATTTACGGATTAAAACTCGCCAACATCGAACTGGATCGTAAGACGCTTTCAGAGATGGCGATCCATGACGCGGCAGCCTTCAAAGACATTTGTGACAAGGTGAAGGAACAGCTCGCGGAATCCGCGACGGCGTAACTCATGTCGCTTCAGGACTTCTTATCGACCCTGGATGGTTTGGAAGAGGAGGCATCAGCGGCCTTCCAGAACGCTTCCGACTCTGACGCACTTGAGGTAGCACGCGTACGCTACCTAGGGCAAAAGAGCGGTGCACTTCGCGATGTGCAAAAGCGTATGGGGTCGATTGACAAAGCTGACCGCAAGACTGCGGGCATGCGTCTCAATCAATTCAAGTCCAACGTACAGACCACTTTCGACGGTGCGAAGGAACGGTTGAGCGGTGTCGCCTCAACTGGCGTCGACCCCACCTTTGACCCAAGTTTGCCCGGCTCGCGCCCCAGCATTGGTCACGTCCACCCTGTGACTCAGACAATCACGCATCTGATGGAAATCATGGGTCGGATGGGCTTTGAGGCGGCTGAAGGCCCCGAGGTCGAAGACCCGTGGCATAACTTTGTCGCTTTGAACATCCCAGAAGATCACCCAGCGAGAGACCCACTCGATAACTTCTATCTGGCTACCGCGAAGAACGGATCTGGCGACCGGACGATTGAAGGCAGCCAACTGCTACGTAGCCAGACCAGTACAGTCCAGATCCGCGTGATGGAGAACAAACAGCCTCCCATACGCGTCATTTCTTTGGGAAGGGTTTACCGGCCCGATGCTCCCGATGCCACGCACTTTCCGATGTTTCATCAGATGGAAGGTCTTCTGGTCGATAAACACGTCACAATGGCGAACTTGAAGACTGTTCTGCGAGTGTTTGCCACAAATTATCTGGGCGATGACGTCGAGATAAGATTCCGCCCGTCCTTTTTTCCGTTCACTGAACCGAGCGTCGAAGTAGATTTTCACTGGAACGGGGCCTGGATCGAATTTGGGGGCGCGGGCATGGTTGATCCAGCCGTCTTCGAAGCGGTGGGGTACGACCCTGAAGTTTACAGTGGATTCGCGTTCGGCTTGGGCGTCGAGCGTCTCTGCATGCGACGACATGGCATCACCGATATTCGCGACCTGTACAGCGGCGACCTTCGCTTTCTGCAACAGTTCTAGCGTGAACTGCGGTTCAATTTCTGAGAGAACTTGCCCTCGATATCAAGCCGTGTTTTGACACTGTTTTTTTTGAGTGAAGCTTGCTCACACGTCGCTTTCCAACTGCGTCGGCGGTACGCCCGCGTCGCCTAAGTAGGAGCAACCGTTCCGAACTCAAACATTCTTTCAAGCCTCGTCAGCTCGAAAATGTCCCGAACACTGGGGCAAACGTCAAGCAATTGAATGGTGACGCCTTGAGCTCGAGCCTCGCTGTTAAGACCGATGAGTTCGTTCAACCCCTCGCTTGTGATGTGTTCGATCTCTGACATATCGACAAACAGCGAGGGTGCTGAGCATCCTGCGGCAGCTTCCTGCCCAAGCTCGACCAGAATCCCCATGCAATCCGCAATAGCCCCGGTGCTATTAAGGCTTTTATGAGTCAAAGAGACCACCCGAGACTCGCCACCCAACTCGGTCTTGCCAACTTCCGCCTGACTCATGAATCCGCCCGTTGTGCCTGTTTTGAGGACAGCAGCAGCCCGAGATCCCATGCTTCGCATTTCCGTGCGAGCACCCTACTGCGTTGTTGAGCCAAGCTAGCATTTCGCCATCTAGACGACAACGTGGCACGCCGTCGCAGCCCCAGGGAAACTGCAATTCACGAGATCAGTTGCCGATCATTTTACGCAAACGTTAAAAAAGCGCGAGGGACTCAACGCCCCACTACGGGCGGCAGCTGCTTTGCCTGCCCTCTCTGGGCAGGCAAAATGGTGAGGCGATTCTCCCCAAAATACTCAGTTACCCGCCCCGTAACCTGCCACAGACTATCGATTTCATCTTCCCTGATCGCCTGAACGATCCTTTGCAGCATCAGATTTTCTGCAATCAAGACAATATACTCGCCGTTGTTCTGATCAGTCTCCGAGTCACCTGCATCTTGTTATGCAGAAGCGGCAGCGTCTCCGCGACTGCGAACTTCGCGATCGCGGGCTACTAGTACTTTGGTAGACAGCGTCACCGAATCAACGCGACGTGTCACGGTTCCTCCCCGCTGTGTCACTGTGATTTCGACCGATTCGGACTCGGTGACAGCTTGGACGGGCTCCAACGCAGGTTCTGCTGCCGGCACGAACGCCCATCTCCGCGGCCCTAAAGCGACAACGGTGCCCAAAGTTTCAGGAACTCGGGTCCCCTCACGAAGTCTGGTGTAGCCGAGAAATCGTCCATCACCCTGCAATGCAACTTTCTGTGCCACTTTCTCTGCATCTTGCGGTTCAGCACCGGTGACACGGCTAGACAAAGTGCAAGGGAGACAAATGCATGAGCCAATAATCAACCCGGGCAGCAGGCAAAGTGCGATCGACGACGAGTGAAGAGGGAATTGTCGTGCCGCACCGGGTTTCCACCAGCACGAGGTGGGATTTGAAAATGAAGCCATGACAGCGAACCAATCAGATTGGTGTAATGCGAAAGACAAACCGTAGTGAAATCCGGTTCTGTTAACGCAGTCAGTTTGACACTGATGCGAACCGAATCGGACACAAATCCTTCACAACGACTTTGCGGGTGGGAACGGTCGCGTGCAGACGGGAGGGAGATATCTGCACGCGATCGATCCGAGTGGCATCCGGTGGGAGGGTGGTCCGGGTACCACAAAATTTCAAAGTCAACCTTCAAAGTCAGGAGCGTTAAGTCTGCTCACCTGTGAATGAGCTAAACGGTCTCGGTGACGACCAACTCCGCCCAGCACACACCTGTTTACCAAATCAGCTGATGTGGAGCCGATTTTTCCTGGGCTTTAAAATCACTGCAATCCAACGCAGCTTGTTGAACGCACACTGAACACGCACGAAGATTCGATCCAGTGCTACTGCACGCTTCAGCACGCCATGCCAGCGGACAGCATCATGTCTTCGGAATCGCAATGGCATGAAAACTGACAATGGCTCCAACGGTAATCATTGCCAACCCAAGCCATCTTGGTGGCTCCACACGTTTTGTCGGGTTGGGATGAATCCCCAACATCATTGAACTCATGCTGGATGTGTCGGCGACCGCTCCGCTTTTCGACACACGGGCAAGAGCTCGGGTCGCGTGCTCGTTCAGCACAAACGAGTCGACCATCCGAAATTGAATTCCCAACAGGATTAACAGGATGCCTGCAAGAAAGTAACGATTGCGATACATGGACATGGTTACGGATTTCCTATGCTGCCACCTTGGATCTCGTGCGGACAGATGTCAGCGATGGGTGACCTGAAGGCAACAAAAGGTGAAGGCGACGGGAGGTAATAGATGCTGTTTGGAAGTTCCCAGCTTAGTGGGCAATCGGTCGAACAACGCTGGCAACTCAACTGAATCCCCAAGGCGACAGATCGCAACCCATGGCGCAATGCTGCTGGAAAGGATGGTCATGCATGGGAGAGCAGTGACGCATGGAACGTCAATCATGACTCCAATGCAGTTCGTACCACAATTGACGGTTAAAGCGCCAATAACGAGGGGCTCGATACGTTTGCCATCTCCAAAAAATCAGCCCGAGATGACTTCATCATTGTGCAGTGACGCAACGAGCCACCGGAAGCCCCAGACTGCTCCACCTCATTCATTATGAGATCGCATCGGCTGCCTGCCCCACGGCTCCAAACCCCGAATGCAACTCGCGTAAGCGAGGCCTTGTTATCGACTCAAAAGACCACTCACGACATCTTCGACGGTGTCACGAAATGCCAAGGGAGGCGTTTCCTGGGCCAGATGCTTTTGGTTACTCGCCATGATCGCCTGAGCCAAAGGCTTGTGGGCCTTCCAGTGATCGAGTCGAAAATCACGAATGTCCACGTAGACATCGGAAAGCGTGCTCTCTGTTTTAGGAACCAGAAAAACTCCGCCATCGCCTCGTACGAAATGGAAGTGCATCCCGACGTAGAGAATTGCTGCACCAGTCAACATGCCGAAGAAAAAACGTGACATTACGAATCACAACGTCTGAGTACCGAGCCAGAACCTCAATCCATGCCATCGGTGATACTACATTGTCAGATACGAAATCAAGTCCGAGGACGCCACACAGCAAAAACGGGCAAGGTAGAGGACCTAGGAAAGCAAAAAAGCCGCCCTAAAGGCATCTCAGATAAACAGCTTTGCAGAGCCCCCCCGAAACTCAGGTGCGCCCGACAGAGCGAATGAACAGAGTCCGATAAAATCGTTTCGCACGGTCGGCTCACGGTTTAGCTCACATCCGCAGCCCACATTTCATGGCAGGTTCGATGAAGGCCAACCGAGTGCCTCCGTACTCGCGGAAGTCCCATTCCCCCTCGGGCAATTTGGCGGCATCGAATTTCTTTTCAGTCTCAGCAACCAAGACGCTACCCGGTGGGGCATTGTCCAGTGTCAATTGAATGATGTGGTTCAACTGATCAAGCGATTCTTCCCAAAGAACATAGGGGGGGCAGAGAAACACGATCCATGGTGTATCGTCTTGGGGTGAAGCCAGAAGATTACCTGCCAGACGAAAGCTGTCTCCGGTAACGACGCGAAGCCGCGATTGGATATCCAGCGTGTCAGCCGTTTTGTTGATGAACTTGACCGCTTGCCGATTCTGCTCGACCAATACTGCTGACACGGCACCGCGACTGAGAGACTCAAATCCCATCGCACCCGTTCCGGCGAACATATCGAAGCAAATCGCGCCCTTGACCGCCTTTCCAAGAATATTGAATAGATTTTCCCGAATATTGTCCTTCATCGGCCGGGTGAACTCTTCCCCGTGATAATGGATAATCCTGCCCCGCATATCGCCTCCGATCACGCGCAGCTTGGTAGGTTTGCTTGGTTTTGCCCCGCCCGTATGTTTAGGTTTGGTTGAACCTGTCGACTTGGCAGTCCCGCCGCTCTTGCTGCGGCGTGTATTTTGTTTTTTGGGAAAGTTCATGTCCCAAGTATAGCCGCCAGGTGGGAAATTCAGCACCATCCCGCAAGAACGGTTTTTCCATCACAATATTGGTGCGAATCAAACGAACGCAAGTACCAGCACGAGCGTATCACTGACGGATTCCCAGTTCTCACACCCCCCGCGATTCCCATGATTTGGCTTGCCCGCTCTTGTTTTTCTGCCGTGCTGCTGGTTTGGGCGGTACTAGCCAGTAGCGTGCCGCTATCGGCCGTCGCCCAAGAGCCGGGAACCCAAGAGCCGGGAACCCAAGAGCCGGGAACCCAGCAGAGCAACTCAGCTTCCAGCACTCCAAAATCTGCATCCACGGGAGCAATTGAGCAGCTATCCCCTGCGACCAACGTTTCACCTACGGTCCCCGCTTCCCAAACGGATGCACCGATTCCTCCTGTCGCGACTGGCGCCCCGGCCGCGGCGGGGCTTGTTCCTACTGCTGGCGTGCAGGGCACTGGAAGTGAGGCTGAAGCATCTGACGACCTGACCCCCGAGCAGTATCGCGAGGAGTTGTTGAAGGATCCCGAATACGTTGCCGAGCTAGACAAGCGAGCTGCAGCCTACAAGAAATCCCGAGCCAATCTTGTGAAGGCAGTTGGCGATCAACGCGAGACCTTTGTTCGTTACCTGAACCATGACGTTCGGACTCCTGCTGCAAGGCAGCTGTTCTTCGAGCAACGCGAAGTGGTGCAAAATCGGCTCGACGACCATTACAACACCGCTTTGGCACTCACGATGATGGGTGAGTACAACGAAGATGCAATCACATTTCTGGTAACGATGATCCAACATCGCTTCGAGAACAGCATCTATGACATTGCGACGCTGCAAGGTGCAACTTTTCTTATGGATAATAACTCACAGCTTGAGTACATCTGGAAAGCAGCAGCGAGATCTGCCGTCACAACAGGACAATTCGACACCGCGCGAAAGATCTATGAAATCCTGAAGAAACCCGAGGTTTTGGGGGACAAGGAATTCAATGAAACAGATGGTGCCCTCAGCTTCTTTCTGGATGAGCACGAGAAGCAGTTCAACGAGGAAATGGAGATTCGCAAGCAGGAGCAGGAAGAGACGGGAAACATGCTGCCACGAGTCAACCTGAAAACGACCCAAGGCGATGTAGAAGTCGAGCTTTATATCAACCAAGCACCATCTGCCGTTTCCCATTTCATCAAGCTTGTCGAGAGTGGATTCTACGATGGCCTCGACTTCCAGCTCGTGATTCAGGACATGCTCGCGTTGACCGGAGACCCCAACGGTGATGGATTGGGGAATTCGGGTCATTTTCTGAAAGATGAGCACCAACGTGAGGGTGCCCGTCACGGGTTGCGCGGTTCCTTGCTGATGGCCAAAATCCCCAAGGATGAATCGGGTAACTTTTTTCCTGATTCCGGAAGCAGTCAATTTACGATCCTGTTGCTACCTTTAGTTTCTGCATCTGAAAAGCAGACGGTGTTTGGGCGTGTCACCAAAGGCATGAATGCGATTTCTCGCCTTCGTCGTATCGACCCGAACAAGAAGAAAGAAAAGGGCGAGATCGTCCAACCACCAGATTCGATCATTGAGGCCACCGTATTGTGGAGGCCCAAAACTCTCCCTGAGCCTGTCTACGCCGATCCGACAGAGACTCGTCAAAGATAAAAACTGGCCACAAGAAATCCGCCCGTGGGAGCGAAATTACGTTAGAATTAAGGCCGGCTTCTCACGTTTCCGCTGCAAGGCATTCGAGTGGACGCGAGATCGCCGCTTCGAAATGGGATCATCGAAATCTGGACATTTAACCGCCAAACCTGCACCCGCCGGTTCAACGTCACTGCAGACGGAGGCCAAGTCAGCCCGTTGGTTCTCCCCGAGCCCTGCACTCTGGGAACGTGCAAGCGATACTGAACCTGCCTGTGCTGCTCCAAAAGCCACTCGACCCCTGATGCCTACCACTGATGCCTACCCCAGACTGACAACTGTGAAGCCACCACATTCATCCGCCGGCACTACGCCGACTCGACGCAATTTCATCAAGAACGGCAGCATGATGCTTGCTGGGGGTGCGATTGGGAGCGGCACCCTGAGTGTTGCCCAATCAGCTCATGTGATTGGCAGTGACACCATCAAGATTGGGCTCGTTGGCTGTGGCGGCCGAGGAACGGCCGCAGCGATTCAGGCGCTCAACGCGGGGGACCGCGGAGTCAAATTAGTTGCCATGGCCGACGCCTTCGGCAGTAACCTTCAGAAGTCCTACCGATCCATCAAAAGCATGCACTCGGACCAGGTTGACTGCGTGGGTCGACGTTACGAGGGACTTGATGCCTATCAGTCCGTCATGGATAGCGATGCCAATGTGGTTTTTCTTGCCACACCACCAGGTTTTCGTCCGCAGCATTTTGAGGCAGCGGTGGATGCCGGCAAACACATTTTCATGGAAAAGCCAGTTGCAACAGACGCCCCTGGTGTCCGTCGCGTTCTCGCAGCGAATCAAGTGGCCAAGAAAAAGGGCCTTGCAGTTCAAGTGGGACTGCAACGTCGACACGAGGTCCCGTACCAGCAGTGCATCGAGCAAATTCAGCGGGGCGCGATCGGCGATTTAATCTTTGCCCGCGCCTATTGGAACGGTGGAGGAGTCTGGGTTCGTCCACGGCAAAAAAACCAAACGGAACTGGGATATCAGTTGCGAAATTGGTATTACTTCACTTGGCTTGGTGGAGACCACATCGACGAGCAGCACATTCACAACCTCGATGTCATCAACTGGGTTGCACAGAGTTACCCGATTGAAGCTCAAGGAGTCGGTGGACGTGAAGTCCGGACGGGTCCCGATCATGGGCAAATTTTTGATCATCACATGGTGGAGTACACCTACCGAAATGGGCTCAAGCTGCTAAGCCAATGTCGGCATATTCAGGGATGCTGGAATAGTGTCAGTGAGCACATCCACGGCACCACCGGGGTAGCAGACATCAGCCGCTCGGTCATCCGTGATCGCAACGGAAAAAAACAATGGGAAAGCAGTCACACAGCAACCCGTGGAAAGGGCTGTCAGCTAGAGCAAGATGCCTTATTCGCGGCGTTGCGAGCAGGTCACTTGCCCAACGAGGGTGACTATGGCGCCTACAGCACGATGACGGCAATCATGGGTCGAATGGCAACCTACAGCGGTAAACGGGTGAAGTGGAGCGATGCGATGAACAGCACAACGCAACTCGCAGACACGGACGCACTGAAGTCCCTTGAGGACCTTGCCCCCATTCAGCCCACAACGAATGGCCGCTACGCCGTCGCAGTCCCCGGCAACAAGTCAACAATCGCCTAGCCGGGCATCTCGTCGAGCCGATTGCGATTCGTCAAGTAGAGTTGCCATATCATTCGGGTTGCGACACCACGGTAGGGTCTCCACTTTTCAGCACGCGATAACAGAGCCTCCGCCTCCTCGTAGTTGCCTCCATCGAGTTCATGCATTCCTTTCACCAGAGCCAGATCGCCGATAGGCAGCACATCGGGACGTGCAAGGGCCAGCAATAGAAACACATTGGCCGACCAGGCCCCAAAACCGAGACATTCAGTGATTTGAGACATTGCTTTGTCATCAGGCAGGTGTCGCAAACTGCCGACCTGAAAACGCCCCGTGACCACATCGGCAGCCAATGCAGTGGCGTACCGTGCTTTTTGTCGCGTGAACCCCAGTTCCCGCAATGCGTCTTCTCCTAAGCTGCTTACACGAGATGCAGTCACACTTCCCTGGCAGGCAGCTTTGAGGCGATTGAAAGTAGCCCTTGCTGAAACGAGCGAAACTTGCTGCTCGAGCACAACATGAACGAGCGTTGCAAAAGTTGCAGGCCGCTTCCACAAGGGAGGCGGCCCATGTCGTTCCAGCACATCCCTGAGGGCGGGATCAATAGCGGCCAACTGCTGGGCCGCTGGCTCCAGATCACTCGCTTTCAACGTCGCTTGCATCACAGAAGTCGGTCAAGCTCTTCGGTTAGATCACCAAACCGTTTCAAGGTCGTGGAAACAGGTTCAGGGCTTGTCATGTCGACCCCCGCTCCTTTCAAAAGATCCAGTGGATCTTTACTGCAACCACCCCGAAGAAACGCAAGGTAATCTGCCAATTCGTCGTCACCTCCTGCCAGCACACGGCGAGACAGGGCAACCGCGGCACTCAAGCCCGTGGCATATTTGTAAACGTAAAACGCCCGGTAAAAATGTGGGATGCGAAAGCACTCCAGTTCCAAACATTTGTCGATCACAAAATCTGGACCAAAATAAGCTTCCAGCAAACCACGATAAACACTGCGGAAAGATTCCACCGTCAAAGGCTCACCTGCTTCGGCCATCTCATGCGTGATTTTTTCAAACTCAGCAAACATGGTTTGCCGTACGACCGTCGCGCGAAGACTGTCCAACTCGTTGTTGATCAAATAAGCCCGTTCTTTATCATCCGCCGCATTTTTCAACAAATGGTCTGTCAACAATTGCTCATTGAAAGTGCTTGCCACTTCGGCGACAAAGATCGTGTAGTTGTAATACTCGAATGGCTGGCTTGCCGCAGAGTACCAGCTGTGCATCGAGTGACCTGCCTCGTGAGTAAGCGTGAACACATCGTTCAGCACCTCAGGCTTGAAATTCATCAAAATGAATGGATCACCTACAAATGAGCCGCAACTGAATGCGCCGCTTTGTTTACCTCGATTGGGATAGCGATCTGCCCAACGACCACGCAAACCGGCTTCCAGTGTTGTCGTGTACTCGCTGCCCAGTGGCGCAAGCGACTCCACCACAACATCGACTGCATCATCCCAGGTATGTCGCTTCTCGATATCACTAAGAATCGGGACGTACGTATCGTAGTGGTGCAGATCCTTCAGTTCCATTTTCCGTTTTCGGACATCCAAATAGTGATGCACCTTGGGCAGCGAGTCACGCACTGCACTGATCAGGTTGTCATAAACATCCACAGGAACATTGTCTGGGAAAAGAGCAGCATCCAAGCTACTGGAATAATTGCGTGCCTGTGCGTAGTAGACATCGCGTTGAATGCTTCCGCAAAGCGTTGCAGAGAGAGTATTTTCGTGGGCAGCAAACTGGCTGTAATACTGATCAAAGGCATTGCGTCTGACCTTGCGTTGTGGACTGATAAGCAGTTGGCCAAATGTCGCGTGCGACAATTCAATGGAGCGTTCGTTGTGATCCTCCACCTTTCCGAACCGCAAGTCGGCATCATTGAGCTGGCGGAATGCGTTTCCGGCTGCTGATGCCATTTCTCCCTGCATTGCCAGCAAGCGTTCTTCCTTATCACTCAGGGTGTGAGAGCGGTATCTCACCAACCGTTCCAACTGCAACCGATACAGCTCAAGTCGCTCGTCACTGATCAAGGCCGCCATGACATCAGCATCGATTGCCAGTATCTCGGGCCGCATGAAACTCGCTGCTTGGCTGGCTCTGACAGCAAGATTCTGAAATCGGGCTTTGAGCGCCTGATAGCTACTGTTCGCTTGATCCTCTGTCGTCTTCAAGAACGCATAGGTCCCCAAACTTTCTGCGGTCTGTTCAAATTCACTGTCGAAAGCCAATGCCCCCTGCAGCACCTCTGCTGACTCGGCAAGTCGCCCACGAAAGGTTTCATAGGTCGGGATCTGATCTTCGAGCTTTTTGAAATCCAGTTCCCATGCGTCATCATCCGCACATAGGCTGGTGAGGTCCCAGCAATCACCAAGATTCACATCATCGCGTGGCGGCAGCGTAGCAGTACTCATCCGAATCAGGCATCCTTGAACAGAGGTTTTTCGAGACACAGTGCGGGATTTTAAACAACGCTCGGCATTGTAGCGTGGTTACCAGCCAACGATCATGCCCCTTCCGCCAACTCTTGAGCTGGCTAAGCGGCCACCCCAAGGCACATCAGTTAGCAAGCGGAAGCCCAGTCTCGACGGCGGTCTAAATCTCCAGAGACCTGCGTTTTCACAGCTCTGGTCTTTCAAGAGCGAGAATTTCTTCTGCCACTGCCGTCACGTGCTTAAAAACAGTTGCCGGAGCTGATCACTTTGAAAGCAGCTCGAGAAACGCACGCATCCATTTGGGGTGAGCGGGCCAGGCTGGCGCCGTGACCAGATTACCGTCGACGTGTGCGGAATCCATCGTTTCGTCTGGCTCAACATAAGAACCACCCCCTGCGGCAACTTCGGGCGCAACCGCCGGGTAGCAACTGCACTGACGGTTCTTCAAAAGACCTGCTGCGGCCAAAATCTGCGGGCCGTGGCAGATAGCAGCGATCGGCTTTCCTGCATTTCCGAAGTGCTGAACCAACTCGATCACCTGCGGGTCGAGCCTCAAGTACTCAGGAGCACGACCACCGGGGATCACCAAAGCGTCGTATTCCTCG
>JBPCVE010000302.1:0-2822 GCA_051010795.1 Rubripirellula sp. | reverse complement strand
AAGCGTCTCGGCGTACCGATTGTTCCAATCGTGTGCGTCAATTGGCGCTTGCCACTCACATGCATCACAACGCATTCAGGTATTTCCCGCCTGCCCGCTACGAATCGAGGCCAGACGCGGCTCCCTATGACCAATGCGGGTTGGAAACACCCACGTGGTTGGTTCGCGTCATGCCATTCCTTGAGCAGGTGTCGCTTGCTGAAAAGTGGGACCTTTCCAAACCTTGGCACGAGCATAGCGAAAAGGTGCGGACCGTCGTGCCCGATGTTTTTCTTTGTCCGTCGCGTCGCAGTGGCACAAGTCCCATTGGGATTCGAGATCTGCGAACAACCGTGGATGGAGAGGGTGGCAGGTTGCCCTGTGGGTGTCCTATCCCACCCCGTCCCCGAACGGTTTCTATGAGTGTCACTGGAGCTCTCTGTGACTACGCTGGAAATCACGGTGATTTGACGCCAGGAGCGACTGGAGATCCCACCGATTTTTATTTTGGAGGCAACGGCACGGGGGTGATCATCAGTGTCAGACCAAATTGTAAGAACGGCGAGGCAATCAGCCCCGCTGACCGTATACGCATGGCATCCGTAAGTGATGGGACATCAAGCACTTTCCTGTTTGGTGAGAAATTTGTTCCATCGAAAAAGCTTGAGCAGTTCCCATTTGATTCTCCGGCCTACGATGGCGATCACTTGCCGGCTTCCTGCCGCTTGGCCGGACCAGGGTTGCGGTTGGCGAATGGCCCACGCGATGTGCTGGCAGATATGTTCTCGTTTGGGAGTTGGCATCCGGGGGGAACTCACTTTGCGTTAGTGGATGGCAGCGTGCGTTTCTATAGTTCACAAACTGACACAAAGGTCCTTGGGTCCTTGGCGAATCGACGTGACGCACGTGTTGTCGAGTTGACACCGTGATCAAGTTCGATGGAACAAAGTGGGGGATTCTGCTTGGAGCCACTGTATTGCTTGCGACCGTGGGTTGCGGTAAATCCGTTGGTCCAACGTCGGGCGTCGTTCGGTTTGATGATGGGACGCCGGTCACATCCGGCAGTATCGAGTTTCGTAGGCTGAGCGATAAAGCACGCTTCGCCAGTCGCATCGACCCTCAGGGGATGTTCCAGCCCACCAGTCTGGACGATGAAGTTGGTTTGCCCGCCGGAGCGTACGAGGTCGTCGTCGTTCAAATTGTCCTCACTGAGGACTTGGCTCTCGAAGCCCATACGCATGGTAACACCGTGCCCCGACGGTATGCCGATTACTATACCAGCGATCTCAAAGTCGACATTGCACCCAATCAGACCAAGCGGATCGAAATTGTGGTGCCAGTCGATGCTGCCCAGTGATCGCGTTACATTCCACGCGTTGCTTTTCTTTCGACGGTTTAGCAGAGTCTGCCCTCTGCAATCCAAAAACCTTGAATGTCCATCGGTTGCTAGTCATTCCGGCAGCTGCGCCAGATTTCTTGGCTGCCGCTGAACTCAAATGTATTCGGATCGAAGCTGTCGTGGTCTTGTGGCTTGGTGCATGAATCGTGATGCAAGTGTGATGGTGGGTGTGGTGTTGTCACTCACCGTCAGTGTCGGCTTTCTGCCAAAAGTTCGTCAGTCGTTCTTGGGGCTTCACACCGAGCGGGAATTGTTGGCTGTATTCATGATCTGCAATACCTCCGAATTGTCGTAATGCTTCATGGATATGCTCGGGACGCACGCGGATTCCGTGGTCATCAGCCGTCTTCAATGTTTCAGGATCCAGCGGGAGAGCAAATTGTTGTTCATCAGTTGCACCAATCACTCGGTTGCCTTCAATTCCGGGGCCGAGAAACATAGTGGATCCGATGGACCAATGGTCTTTTCCGTTGCCTTGGTTGTAGTTCGGAGTACGCCCCATTTCGCTTTGTGCGATCACGACAATCTTCTCACGGATGTTCAGTTCTTCAGCGCGGTGTAACGCATAAGCGATTCCCTCCAGAAACTCTGGGATCAGCTTCATTTGATCTGCGTCATTATTGGCGTGGCTGTCGAACTGGCCAATTGAGAGATTTGCAGAAACGCAGACTCCAGCTTTAAAGGAGGCTAAAGCGATTTCTGCTTGCTGGGCAAGTCTCGCTTTTGGAACCTGGTTGGGAATATGGGGTGTAACACGTTTCAACGCTTTTGAGTTTACTTGCGCGGCATACAGCATGCTTTCCGCGCGTTTTCGACGTGGTAGCAGCGACTTGGTCCCACGGTCCGTTTGTTGTTGTTGCAAAGCTTGCTCAATACGATCCAGTGCGAAAGGGTCGTGATACGGCGATTTGGGATTGCCCTCAATCGAGTCCACGTTTGCGATACGTTTGAGCGATGGTAGATACGGAACTCTCGCTTTGGCAACCAGATTTCCCGTGGCGGAATAATTTCCGAATGTCAAGAACGAAAGCGGGCATGAAGCACCTTGGCATGCTGCTACCAAAGCTGCAAAGGTGGGATAAGCGAGGCTGTCAAGCTTTCCTGTGGCCATGTAACGGGAACAGGGTGAGTGATTGTTCACTGAATAATCCAGCCCATTAAGCACTAGCAACTCAGAACCAAATTCCGCGTAGAAATCTTCGTTGCTCAGCCCGGTCTTTTTGTGTCGTGATGTGGGCGCGAATCGGTGCTTTCCATGACTCAGGATCTGTTCATCGGTGTACAGTCGATTGATCTGATCTGTCCCTTTCGGATCCATCAAGTAGGTGGTGTCCCACCCGCCTGATGCATTGAATACCAAATAGTAGGGACCCTCGTAGGGAGGTAATTCCTGCTCCTCATCGCTTGCTGAAAGCGCTGGGATGGGTGCAGCCAGCCCTAACCC
>JBPCVE010000301.1:0-42635 GCA_051010795.1 Rubripirellula sp. | reverse complement strand
TAGTTGAACGACCACCATAGCCTTGACGACCGGGGACAAATATTCAGCTTTAGCCTTCACATGAGCAAGGCTGACCGGCGTGCGTTTTTTCTGCTCAGGTGCCGTGGTTTGTCCGTAACGCAAACTTTCGAGAGTACGCAGGGTCTCGACGACCGAAACTGGAATCAATTCTCGGCTCACTGCGTACTTGAAAATCCGAATGACGCTTTTGATATGGCCGTTAATGGTCCGGCGAGTTATTCCACTGGCAACAAGTAGATCCCGAAACGACTCGAGTTTTAGAGGACCGAACTGCTCGGCCAAAACATCACCAAAGTAGTCATCCAGTTCACGGCACAATGCCAGCAAACTCCGAGCCTCGTCGGGACTGTTTGCATATTTCGTTTTTATTGCCCCTCGAAATACCTCTGTAATGTGTGCAACAGTTGGGCTCAATTCAGCCTGATGCGTAGGAGTATCCTCGGGCATGGTCCTGCCGTTGCTCAGATAGATAGCAACCAGTGCATCGTAGCGAGTCCGGGCTTCCTCAGATCCAGATGGGCCTAGGTAGTAATGTTTTCCATGTAGATAAACACGGTCTTGCCCAGAGATGTGCGCACGTTTTTGTGGCACCGAATTCTTTGGTCGTGGCATGGCGAATAACTCCCGTTCAGGGGATTACTGGTAATTTACCAGTAACCCCGACTTGAAAGCGGTTCGCTCAGCCTTAGCTGGTAACGCCGTTTGGCGTTCCGACAAAGAAAAAAGCCCGTCAATTACTGGGTCAAGTAATTGACGAGCCAAAGTTGCGGGAGCCGGATTCGAACCGACGACCTCGAGGTTATGAGCCTCGCGAGCTACCGGGCTGCTCCATCCCGCGGTGTTTCTGACACAGAGCAATTCTTTGTGCCGAGCGAGTGTTATCTAACAACCAGTGCAGGGTGTCAAGGGTCTAAACATCTGACATTCTGCACCTGCCAATCACGACAACAGAGGGTTCATCGTCGCACCATTCGAATGAATTGAAAGCAAAATGCTCGTTGGTCGAATATTCACCCGGATTCATCTGAACATCAGGCGGAGATTGCAACACTAGAGACAGACGGCGATTCACTTTGTCTATGCACACTTTCCGAGCGGCAGAGTGAATAATTGGGAAAGCTGTTGCGTGCTCATGGCGCTTGACGCGTTACGCAGCTTGAAACCGTTATTGTCACTGCAGCCCGAATCACGCCTATTTTGGGAAAGACCGAGCTTTTTTAGTTGTTTTTCCCATCTTAGCGGGTCGAACCCAACAATCCGATTCGCATTAAATCATTTTGACCCTTATCCTATCAGTAGGTCCAGTGACTTTTTTCTGGCCATTTAGCTTGTCTTTCATCTTTTCGACTTCGATCTGATTTGCGTCCACGCACTATCGCCGCAGCCATCTAGAGACCCCTCTCGTACCGATGACACACGACGATTCATCAATATCACGATCTAGCAGCGATGCCAGCGGCATGCCGCCCGCTCGGAATCTGCCTCCGGCACAATCCGCGAAACATGGGCCTATCGAACCAGCGGTCCCCGGAGCGCTGCCGCCCGCGAAAGGATCTGCTCTCGGAGCGGGACGGAAAACAGTTCCGCCACCACCACCCGCTGCCAAGCGTCAATCCAACACCACTCCAACCACCGCAACACCCAGTTCGCCACTACCGGCGACACCGAAGCGATCACAGCCTGTTGCACCCCAGGCTCCCGTACCTGTTGCACCCCAGGCTCCCGTACCTGTTGCACCCCAAGCTCCCGTACCTGTTGCACCCCAAGCTGCATCTGCTACGAACGGCCTTCCAGTTCCACCTCCTCCCCCGCCAAGATCAACCTTGGCGCCAATCCGCAAACCACTGGAGGCAAAGGTTGCGACGGGCGTGGGTTCAGCCAAGGGTCTACGGTGGCGGGGTGAGCTCGCTGGTGTTGGCGACGTAATGAAGAAGCCGGCGCCCGTCGATACAGGATTCGACGACGTTGAGCCGCCGGCAGGAGATGACGATGATCCGAACGGCCGCGACCAAGTCACACGCGAAGCGCCGTCGTGGTTGGTGAGTATGGTGATTCATCTGATCCTGCTTTTGATTCTGGCATTTATCAGCACGCCTGCTGGAACATCCATCGGAACTCTGATGCTCAGTATCGGGCAAAGTATTCGTGACTCACCTGTTGAGTTTGCGGAGTTCGAAATCTCTACCGCTGATTCCCCGAACGATAGCGAAGTACTGGAGGATGTTGAGGCCGACGTCGATCTTGATTCGCTGTTTGAGGCTGCTGAGTTGAATACGGTAGAGGAGATTGTGCCCGTTGAGGTTGGGGAGGGTGCTTTGGAGCTGGTGCAACCGATGTTCAACGGACGCAGCGGCGCGATCAAGGCAGCGTTGCTGGCACGATTTGGTGGAACCCTGAAGACGCAGAATGCTGTCAAGCTTGGCCTTGAGTGGTTGAAGCGAAATCAGAAAAGTGATGGCAGCTGGAGCATGAGAGGCCCCTTCAATGACGGTGGCTTCACAGAGAACAAACCGGCGGCGACAGCGATGGCGTTACTGGCATACCTTGGCGACGGTCATACTCACAAGAAAGGCGACTATCAGGAAGTCGTTGAGAGGGGAATGAAGTGGCTGATCAAACAACAAAGTCGTGAAGGTTTCTTTGCCGACGATGCTCGCAGTCACGAAAGAATGTACGCACAGGCGCAGGCAACCATCGCGATCTGTGAACTGTACGGGATGACCGGTGACTCGTGGTTGCGTCCTTATGCTCAACGGGCAATTGATTTTGCGGAGAAGGCCCAGTCAGACGCTGGTGGGTGGCGATACGAAGTGAACTTTGATTCTGACACATCCATGACGGGCTGGTATGTGATGGCATTGGAGAGTGGTCGTTCTGCGAAGCTTGACGTGAACGTTACTGTTCTGAACCGAGTCATGCTGTATCTCGACGATGCGGCGTCGTATGACGGAGCCGCTTACGGTTACCAAGCGCGTAGTGCCCCCAGTTCTGCAATGACTGCGGAAGGCTTACTGTGTCGCCAATACATTGGTTGGAAGCGTGATCATCCCCCAATGGTTCGCGGCGTCTCAGCCCTGATTGAGGACGCACCGTTCGACATTGCTGATCAAGATGTCTATTACTGGTACTATGCGACTCAGGTATTGCATCATTTCGGTGGTTCACCGTGGCGGCGTTGGAATGATGTGATGAAAGTTGAGTTACCCAAGGCTCAAGTAAAAACAGGTCGCGAAAGCGGCAGCTGGGCACCGCAGCGGGATCGCTGGGGTAAAAATTCAGGCAGACTCTACACGACTTGTTTGTCGCTGTATTGCCTTGAAGTTTATTACCGTCATATGCCGATTTACGACACGGCAGCCGCTAAAGGGACTAATTGAATCAAGGCGTTGTGTCCCCTTCGCCTTGAATTTGCTCAGTTCTTCCGTCGTAGCGAACGGTCGAATGACATGGTCAGCAAGCAGGCAGTTCTTTGTCGGGCTCAGGATCCAATCCAGCGTCTGGCTTGTTGTGATCGACCGCTTGAACATCCTTGTCAGGGCTTCGCCGGCGAACGCACAGGCCAAGAGCGACGCAGATGATCACAGTAGCAGCAGCTGGCCAGTCTCCTATGCGGACAATCAGGCTGATGCGTTCGTCTTTTTTCGGAGCGGCGATCACAAACCCATTCTCACCGGTTTTAAGCCGCTCGATGATTTGACCCCGACTGTCGATCCAGGCAGTAGGGCCGTTGTTTGCAGCCGACAAGATCGGACGCCGGCAAGCAATCGCTACCATTTGTGCGCAACGAAGGTGATGGTCGATCACACTTGTGTTGTCGAACCATCCGTCATTGGTCACCGTGGCAATCACGTCGGGCGTCTGGTTAGCCAAATAGAATTCATGCATTTGATTGATCGCAACACGTTCCACTGCTGTTTCAATGCAAACATTTGGTGCAACCCATGTGTTGGCCACTCTCATGAGTGCACCACCGGACCCTGGTTCAAGGCCCATGCCAGGAGGCACCAGGTTGCTCAGGCCGGGCAAGGACGGAAGAATCGGGATGTATTCGCCAAACATCACTAGATGTGTCTTGCCGTACCAGGTTTCAACTTGATGATTTGAATCAATGTTGATAACAGCGCTATACACGTTGATTTGCTCGCCATACTCAATCACACCGCATCCCACGATCAACTCCGGTGCTTGAGTGCTGGTGGGCTGCTCGCGACGAAGTGCAGACTGCACAAAGCCAGCTCTTTCAGTAAAATATCGTTGTTGGTTGCGGATCCCAGTTTCAAAATCCTGCAAGGTCCCGTGGAACTGCGGGGGGACAGTGGCATCGGGCAATAAATAAACATTGGGGTTGGTCGCACTGTACATCGATTCCGGCCAGATGTAAGCGTCAATGACCTCAGAGGTCTGCCGCGCGGCATCCACGGAAGATGCGGCGTATCCCTGAAATATCTCGATCTGCCGCTCAGGGTTGAGAACGTATTCAACTTTTTCGTTTCGCTGAATCAAAGCAAACCTTGCCAGTGGCTCACCCATAGGCTCATTGAGCCGATAATTGCCATAGGTCAACACAGCGAGGAAACTGGCCAGCGTGATTCCAAAAGTGAAACCGTAGTCGGTTCGATTGATCTTCCGCCTGCACACTTGAAGAGTCTGCCACAGGAACAGGTTGCCGAGAGCCAACAAAGCGCTGACACCATAGCCGCCGAACAGGTCAGCAATCTGAACAAGGACCGGCACTTTGACCAAAACATGCCCCAGCATTAACACAGAGATCCCAGTCAGCAGGTAATTGCGTACATATTCCAGAGCGACCCACGCGAGTGGCACCACCACCAGCAAACCGGGACCTCGATGATATAAATACCGCGAGAAGGCCACGAAAGCTGTCTGATAAACAGCAAGATAGACGCCTAAAGCAAGCCAGGGGCCATGCATCAAGGGGTGCGCGTGTCGCAAACCTTGCAGAGAAATCAGCCAATAAACCGAGGAAACAAACCAGATGATCAGATAATCGCGTCGACGAAACCGCTGTTTTAACGCGATCAGATAGATCAGCGGAAGCAACGCCACAAACCCGAGCCACCAGATCTCGAAGGGAGGTTGCGCCAGCCACAAACCAATCACGCTCAAAAGCGATGGCAAAATTACGCTTGAGCGTCGCAAGTCGTTAGAATTAAGAGCATTCATCGCAGTGATGATAGGGATTTCGTCGCCGATAGGGAATCTCGATTCGTTGCCTGCCCCCGCGTCGAAGCCCTCGCTGACGGTGTCCGGATAACGGTTTAGAATACTACGCGTTAGCTTCTCTCTCACTGGCGTCATCATTCATGAGTTCACCTCCCTTCGAATTCTTGGGACCTTACCGCATCGGCAAACCGTTGGGGCGTGGGGGAATGGGAACCGTATTTGCCGCAGTTCACGAGAAGACGAAACAGCCCGTTGCTGTCAAATTGATCTCCGACAACGTCGCTGATGAGTCAAAGTTCCGACGTCGCTTTGATGCGGAAATCAAAAGCCTGCAATGCCTGTCCCACAGTGGAATCGTAAGAATCTATGGGTTTGGCGAAGAGGAGGGGCACCTTTTTTATTCAATGGAACTGGTTCGCGGTGATTCGCTGCAGAAAGTGATCAAGCGGGATAAGCGACTGGATTGGCAGACCACGATCGATGTTGCGATTCAAATTTGCGCGGCACTCAAACACGCACATGATATTGGCGTGATTCACCGCGACCTCAAACCAGCCAATCTTGTCGTGGATCAAAACTGGCAAGTCAAACTCGTTGACTTTGGGATCGCCAAAATTTTTGGAGACTCAAACACAGTCGCAGGTTCATTGTTGGGGACCGCGGACTACATGGCCCCAGAGCAGGCCACCAGCGAAGGGATCACTCAAAGGACGGATCTTTATGCCTTGGGTAGTGTGATGTACGCAATGCTTGCCGGTCGCGCACCCTTCACTGGTAAGAGTGTGACTCAAGTGATCAACGCGTTACAGAGGGATCGTCCCGTTCCAATTGATTTGATTCGGCCTGACGTTCCACCAGAATTGGTTGAACTTATCCACGAACTGCTGGAAAAATCCCCGGAAGATCGACCGCCAACGGCGCTGGCAGTCATGAATCGTCTGAAAGCAATGAAAGTCGGATTGGAACGCATCCAGACCGTTGCCTCCGAGAACTCACCTACAGAAGCAAGTTTGGATGACGAAGGTGGAACCGGCGAAAACGTAGGACGCAAACGCGAAGGGAACACGCATGGCACCGGGATCGAAGCTCGTGCTGGGACGGGCCTAGACGCGGCGCTGAATTCGGGTAGCGAAATTGAATCGGCAGGCTCCGATGAGATGATCATCGTGAGTCCTGAAGAGCCAACTGTAATGTCCGTCGGTAATGTGGGACCGACGCGATTGGCAGAGAGCATGGCCGGCGACGATGATGAACTTACTTCAAACACACACTTTCAGACAGTCAACGATGCTAAGTCGGAGTCGGGTGTGTTTGCCAACCGAAATGCATGGACTGACCAGAGTTTACTGGGCTGGGGGAAGGTTGTTGCCATGGCGGCAGTTCTTGCCTTCGGTTGTGGCTTGTTTTTCTGGGCAATGCAGACGCCCTCACCCGATGATCTCTACATCGACGCTTTAGGAGGCAACACCACCGCGATGCAGGCATTCTTGCAGTTGTATCCCGAGGACCCGCGGTACACCGAGGTGAAGGACCTTCAGATGGGGAGTAAGCTTCGAGGGGTACTCAAGCGACTGAACGCGCAAAACAAACTTGGCATCACTGATTTGTCGCCGTCCGAGGAAAGTTTCGTAAACGTCATGGACGGACGTGACTTCAATCCTACGCTGGCGGCAGGCAAAATTGAACAATGGCTCAACCTGTACGACTCTGGAGATGACGTCTCGAATGTGGAACTTGGTGAGATGATCGCCATGGCCAAACGTGAACAGCAACGGTTGCTCGAGCGCGCACCACTGAATGCTATCGACAAACGCGCGGGAACTTTACTTAACCGTGTACGGAAGGCATTGGAATCAAACGACCCTGCTCAAGTCAGAAAAGAGTTAAATGCGATCATTACTATGTTTGGCGACATTGATTGGGCGAAGCCGGCGGTGAGCGAAGCCGCAAGTCAACTCAAAAAGTTTGATGAATCCCAAAGAAAAACTGACGACCTTGAGCTGGACTCATCGGAGGTCTTGCGGGATAACGTTTCTCCTGGGTCAACTCCCTGAAATTGTGAATGATCTGTTTCAGAACCTTTCATTGCCCTCGGGGTCAAGTACGGAAGACAGTAGGGATGGATCAGTACATTCGTCTCGCAATGAGTTCACAGCAAGCTTTCCTTCAGTTGGATTGATTGACACATCAAGAAGTTCGTCACGCAATTACATACGCGGTATGCATCGAGTGCCGTGGTGTTTCGAGAGTCCTGAAACTTGCCTCAATCATTTTCCAAAACGATCGGGGCCAAGTTCTCGAGAAGTGTTCAGGTACAGGCCATGAAGAATCAAAAGGGATAGCATGGACCAGTTTGTCGGTTGGTTGTTAGATTCGGCCCAAGCACTTTCATCGGATGTTCATTTTGTGGCGGGGTACCCGCCTACTCGAAGGCAGCATGGCGAGCTTGTGTCGATCAATGACCACGTGCTGTCAAATTCAGATATCGAAACTTGTTTGAAAACGATCTGCACCCAAGAACAGCATGATAAGTTTGCAAGAGACCGTAATCTGGATTTCGCATTCATGCTGGATCCTAATGGACAGTTGCAAACCACGGGAGCATCTCAACGAGGCGGACAACGTTTTCGTGGGAATCTGTTTTACAGCAGCGAAAGTGTGGGCGTGTGCATTCGCGTGATCCCTAGCCAAATTCCGGAACTTGAAGAAAACAATTTCCCAGGTGATTTGGCTGCACGCTTGGTTTCCTATCGAAATGGATTGATTATTTTTTCTGGAGTCAGCGGATCTGGAAAGACCACATCAATGGCAATGATCTTGAATGCCATTGCCGAGCAAGGAGGCAAACGAGTGGTCACGATTGAAGATCCGGTCGAATATCTTTTTCCCCACATCGGGAATTCCATCATCACTCAAAGAGAAGTTGGGCTGGACGTCAGCTGCTTTTCGAGTGGATTGCGCCATGCCTTGCGGCAAGACCCCGATATCATTTTGGTCGGTGAAATCCGTGATGCGGAGACAGCGAGAATCGCCATGAGCGCCGCTGAGACGGGACACCTCGTGATGTCCACGCTGCACTCGCGGGACGCAAAAGGGGCAATCACGCGACTGTGGGATTTATTTCCACCAGCACAGCAGAATGAAACGCAGACGATGTTAGCGGCTAGCATGCGAGGGGTGGTGTGCCAGCACCTGTTGCCCAGTTCCATCCCCGGTGAACGCAGAGAGCTTGCCTTGGAAGTGGTCCTGCGTAACAACGCCGTCGCGGCTGGAGTTAGAACCGGCCGCATCGACACCCTCGAAACCGCGATTTTAGCGGGACGCAAAGATGGAATGGTCAGTTTGGATGATTCCCTGGGTAACCTGTTGCGGGAAGGACGAATCACTCAGGAGACGGCGGTCCAGTTCGCCACCGACCCACGTCAGCTGACGCGTATCTGATGAAGTCAGATGGGAGTCGGAACAGAGGACGAAGGAATGGCTGGTTCCGGTGGTTGCGGCACCCGTTGCTCAGGTTTGGGAGATTCGACGGGCGTATCGGGCTGATTCGATGTTTCACGGCGAGGAAAAAGACCACGCCCGCGCTCCTTTTCCCTAAAGCGAGGCAACAACGGCGTCCTGCCGGAACTAGGGTCCTCCCCTTGTGACTCGGAAGGGGATTGGCTTTCGCGTGACTGCTTCTGTTTCTTGCGTTCCTTCGCGAGGCTCCATACGTCTCCGATAATATCAGTGATCGCATCACCCACGTCCCCCGGATTGGAATCACTGACATCCTTTCCCGTGAATTCGATCAACTTGCCAAAGGATTTCAAGATTCCTTGTTGGCCCATCACACCAAGCTTGGGAGCTTCCAACGTACCGGTAACTGCCAGTTCAATTGGCTGTGATGTAAGGGCATCTCGCACAGCACCCTTTCCTAATAGCCCAGCTGGCAATTGTATCGAGACCTTCAGATCAAGCGTCTCATCCAGGCCAACCGAGCCACTGGAAACAATTTCAATTGAACGCTCACCATGGGGCAAGATCAAAGCCAAACCACTGTGGTGAACCCGACCATCAATGACGGAAAAATCAACTGTAACGTTTTCCGCAACCGTCAGTGCTCCAGGAAAATTGATACCTGCTAGCTTCATCACCGTGTCCAACGCGTTGCTGGCAAGCGTGTTTTTCATGGCAACGGTGGCACTGTGCAGATCAAGTTGCCCGCTTATTTGGATAGCTTGAGCTTTGCCTTGATTCTCAACCGAGGCCGCGCCCACTGGAATCTCACACTTAGTCAGGTTCAATGAAAACTCACCCGTCGCGGAAACCTCGTCAGCGAGCAACGGGGCAATCAGCTGCAAACCTTGACCGCATAGTTGTGGCGTCAACGGCTGATGATCAAATACGAGCGCTGGCTCGAGGATCAACAGTGATAACCCGTCTTGGCGTTTTAGACGAACCCTTGCATTGAGTCCTGAAATATCAATCGGTGGTGGTTCATCTGGTAGCGTGCGGACGAGAACATGAGCGTCAAGAATTTCGGCGGTGAGGTTTGGCAACAAAGGTGGCGACGCAGCAGTGTCATCACTCACAACGTCGGTTGCCCCTTCGCGCTTTTTCTTCTCAACATTGATCTCGACGTCTGGTTTTACAAAACGAAAGTTCCCAAGGTCGGGCCTTGATAACAGCATGCTGAACCAAGATCGGTCCGCGGCGATTTGCTGAAAGGAGACCGTCGAGTCTCGATTGACGGTTTGGAGTTTCAAGCCAGAGACAGAGGTGGGCGAGAAATAGCCAAGACTGGCATCGGAACTCTGCAGCGTCAATTTGTCACTATCGACAAGTGAATTCAAAACCATATCTCGCAGCGAGGTTTTACCCAATAGAATTGGCAGCAACAACGCAATTACAAAGACGGTGGCAAGCACTTTTAAAAGCATCCGGAGTGCAGGCCCTTGACCAACAGATCGCTTGTCAGACGCGTTATCCATGTATCACCACCGAGCTGAAGAAATTGCCTGAGGATATTTGCACAATCAAAGTAACACTTTATCCAGTTTTGGGAATCGCCCCAGCAAGTTGACTCGGCCCTTAGGCGTCACAGGAATGCGGTTGCAAAACCGGCCATCGCCAAGATCTGACGCATTTGTCGGCCAACAGTGGAAAACTTTCCCTTTGATTGGACTCGACGCTTATTCTAGGACGTTAAAACACATGCGACAGAAGACTCCATTAAGGTCAGCTAACTCAGTGAAATGAGGATCGTGCAGATGCCTTCAGAACACAATCACGCAAACGCAGAAATATAACCCTTGTGTCCAGGTTATGAAGAATTGGGACCAATCATTCAACGAAGGATAAGCATGGCAGATCACCGGAAGCAGTTAACTCGCCCAGAGGCGGTTAAGAAAGACGAGTACGCTGTGGAGATGATTCGGGGGTGGATTGCTGAGCGGGGACTCGCCTGTTCGCTGAACCTTGGGCACTGGCATCACAATTCGAAACTGGACGAACGGCACGCATGGGGGGTCATGATGGCGGACCTCGCTCGGGAAATTGCGATTCAGCTTGAAAACGTCACCGATCAGGATCCAAGCGAATCACTGAAAATGATCGTGGAGGCGATGCTTTCGGAATTGGGTAACGATGGTTCATCCGCACCAGAGCAAAAGAACACGCCAGAGCCTTCCTGATCGCATGATCCGCCAACCGCTCTACGACATAGCAACCGACCTACCGGTATCCAATTCGTGAATACCTGAGCGTCAGAATTTGATACCAGCGTCAAGGTATAGGCCAGCGTCCAAGTCCAGTTCACTGTCGGCACGCTCGTATTCGACAGTCCGGCCAAAGGCTAGTCCAGCCTCTACGAAATGCCCGCGATTGCCTTTTTCTAGCACTTCATAGCCGCCCATGAAGCGAAAGTCGCGGATGGTTAATTCATCGGTGACCCCTGAGTCACGAGTGACGGCCCAAGTGTTTCCACCGATGCTGCCGCCTAAGTAAGCCCAACCTTCTGCTTCAGCACCCTGTTTCCAAAGTCGATGGAAAATACGCGGACGGGGCATCGTAGCGTCAATCTTCCATTCGGGTGTTGGAGTCCAGACAACTCCTAATGCCGGCAGCAAGTTAAAGTCGGCACGGTCAAAATACACAGCACCCAGCGAGACCGTTAAATCGCTCCGGCATTTCCAGTTCATCAACGCAAGCCCAAATACACGGAACGCTTGGTCACTGGTAGTGAAGTCGCTCCGGATGGAAGGAGTGACAATCACTGTCGAGGAGAAAACCGGGTTCCACTTGCGTTGGTGCAAGATGTTCAATCCAGTGTTATACAGGACGTTGGGCAAGTCCAGTGAATCTAAACCTTGTAACTGGTCAGCACGAAAATACGGCCGAAGGCCAATCAAGTTATCCATGCTGCCCAGCGGAATCCCAAAATCTGCCCGCACTTCTTCAAAGGCCTGGTTCATTCCACCTTCCGCGTCGCCCAGATCAAAAAGGTAGCCGCCCCGGACCTCTACCCCTTGGCAGAAACTCTTTCGGTAACGCTCGATCGGTGTTTCACGCGGGTCGACGTAGGGAACATCACAAATCGGATTGTCGTAAATCACTGCTTGCGGATTGCGTGCTGATAAAGTCTGACCACTGCACTTACCGCATGTTGAAGACAATGCAAGTGTAAGAAACGCAAAAGCTAGTCGTGTGAAACACAGATGCTGCATGATGTTCGCCAAGTTGGGGTTGAGCGTGAACTACCAAACTCTATAGCTTCATGAAAAGAGTGATCACGACGGCACAAGTTTTTCCACCAAGTTCCTGCGGCTCATCACCCAGCGAAGTCGGCTGCGAAATGACTTCTAGGTGGCAGTGAACAGGACTTTGCCGCATGATTTGCTGACAAGGCACTGCCGGCGGGCTTTGGCGGATAGACAATCTTCCGTCTGGGGGACTTGCCTACCGCGCACAGACATGGCTGCGATTTCCACGCCCCGCTAATGTGCAACTGACGGTGCATCGAATTTGGCCGGCAGTCGTGACTCCTTAAACACTGAGCTTTGGGACGCTTCTTCTTCTTGCGCTTTTTGCTTTCGAAGGTCACGTGCCTGTGCCTCTGCTGCATCCACTGCGCTGAGCATGTTCTGAAGCAAGGGCATGACCAACTGCCGATAAATCCCGTCAGCCATGGGAAACTGCTTGAGTTGCTGAAAGGTGTTGTAGGTAACCTCACCTTCAGCTCTCGGCAGATTAATCTTCTCTGTTCTCCCCGCTGCATCGACAAGGCTGGACTGATACAACCACTCTCCCTTCTCGTCACGAGTTCGCGTCACCTCATGGATCTGAGCAGTCTCGGTATCAAAAGTTCCGTCAAGAGACTCCGCGGCAGGCACAGCCCCAGGTGATAAGCCAAGGGTTTCGGCTATTTTTTTCGTCGTATCCTGAACGGATTCAATTGACGAGATTGAGTTCAAACGCGTGAGTTGTTTTTCCAACTCAGAAAGCTGCCGTTCTTCAGATAAACCCTCTGCTTGCCTCATCGCTGACTTGAGTGAGGCCTCAATCTGACTGGCAGGCACAGCGTCGCCTAAACTCGCCGACGGGTTCGGGCTGACCGCGAACTGTTTTTGTTGCTTGACGGTCGACTCCGATACTTTGTCCTCGGAAGGTACAGAACGACGCGAATGCTGAGGGACATACCAACACAGCAAAGCGGTGAGTAATAAAAAATGAAAAATCAATGAGACTGTAATCGCGCGACAACGATTACCCGACCGAAGGAAAGCTCCCCGCTTCTCTGGTGTTGATTCGTCGGTTTCAAACATTGGTCAGCTAAACTAGAGAAAATGAAATGGCAGCAGCGAATTAAAGCGATCCCTACATGGAGTGAACCAATCGACTCAACAACCGCAGGAGTCTCGATCATACTTCAAGCAGACGCACTAGGGGATGTCCCGTGCAGAACGATCGGCTGGCATTCATGTTGCGTTCAACAATGAACGCGTGACAGAATTATTCCTGTTCAAAAAAAGCGTATCCTCATGCAAGAAAAGATGAGACGGATGTCCCGCGTCACAATCTGTTTTGCACCCGCAGCCGGTTCCAGACAAGTCTTGCAACGAGGGCAAACGTGATCCCGGTCAGCCCGGCCCCGCCCCAGATAGTGACTGGCACACCAAAAACCACAGCAAGTGTGGTTCGTCCTATAAAAAACGACTGGCAGGCACACAGTCCCACCAGTCGTCTCCCCTCACGCATGCATGTGCCCCATCTTGGATGCGAGACCATGTTGAGCCTCACCTCTTCGAGCAACGGGGTCAGTGTTCGTTCAGCTCCGCCAAGTGTGCCCCACTCGCTCGCCAGAGATGCAAGCCGTGTACCAAGATGCGGCTTGGCACGTGAAATTGGCGAATACTTTTTTTACGTGCCGTTCCGGCGTTGGTTTGTATGTGATTGCAACCATTCAACAAGTACGATTGCAAGGGTTGTACATTCAGCACGTCGATTCACGTCAATGCAAATGCGCTAGTTGCCCTTTTTTAGAGCACTGCATGCCTGCTGGATGTGCATTTCAATTCGAAATACAGCACTAAGTGATGTAATCGGAAATATCCGATCCCAAAGAATTAACCACCGCAGCAGGAACCTTACCTAATAGTTGGTGAGACGAACGATGCACCGGCCGTGGTATACGCTGGCAGTTACAGTCACACCCATTAAGATTGTCGACGAGTTGCTTGCACACGCCAACAGAAACAAATCAACCGAAGGCCGAGCAGACACCGAAACGGTGAACGCCGCGCGAAACGATCCTTAGCCAACGGCTGTCTGAGACGCTGGCTCTTGTGAAATTGCATCGGTCGACGTGTCGCTAAAGTGCGACTCATCGACCGGAGAACGCAGCGTTGCAAAGTACAGCAGCAATGTAATCGCCAAGCCAAGGCTCAACAAAAACCAGATTGGTTGATAGGCGGGGCCGTCTTGGGTCGTGGTAATGACTAGATCAATTCCTGGCAAACCGCTGTCAACAAGTCGCGACATTGATACAGACAATGCATTGTTAGTGAAATGCAACAGGATGCAGGGGAGGACGCTTCCTGTTCGAAGTGTAATCCACCCGAGCAACACTCCCATGCAACTTGCGGCAATTGATTGTTGAAGAAAGCCATGCGAAATCCCGAACATCAATGCGGTCACCACAATTGCACGCAGTCTGCCACCCTGTCGAACTAACCCACCAAAGATGAATCCTCGGAAGGCCAATTCTTCACAGACTGCGGGAATGAACGCCATCAGAAATACAATGGTAAGCCACGGAACCGTCTCAATTTGTTCCACAAATGGCAACATCGCTTGCATTGCTTCTTCGCTGACAGGATAGGTGTATTCGATCAACCGCCCCAACGCGAGGTAAAGCGGGTGCAAAGTGACACCAAGAGCGACCGCCATGGGCAGAGATAGCCAATGCGGCCATCGGACTCGCAAACTCGTTTTGATTGAGGTGGTCAGCAAGACTGACATTAAAATGGCCGGAGCAAGAATCATCCCAAGTTGTGGGCTGAGGATCATTTGGGTGATTCCCGCAAGATCATCGGGGACGGTGGTTGCCGCCAGACGGCCAAAAAACAGTGCCACGAGGATAATCGCTCCACAGGCATACGCCTGTGCGGTCGTGGCCACCGGTTGACGATCTCTCCAAAGGTGCCTGACCCATAAACGAAGCTCCCACTGTTCTTGCCCCCCAAATAGCACCGCCTCATTCTCGAACTGGCGTTTTGCCCAAGTAACAGCCAGCCAAAGACAGCCTGCAGTGACCCCAAATACCATGGGTAAATGCATCAAGGCGTCCCCGTACTGTCCCTCAACCAGAGCACGGACGAGCAGAAACATGCCAGTCACCGGAATCAAGCTGGTGCCCGGCGATAAGTTCATTCCAGGCAACATCGGCAGCAGCACAAGTGGTAACGTGACCATCATCAACGGCATCAGATAATACTGACCTTCTTTGCTGCTGCGTGCCATCGCAGCGACCGCCAACGCAAGAGCGCTGAACAGGCATGACAAGGGAATCAATGCGACAAACAACCAAAGCATCGGAACCAGTGGTGGCGCCCCAACGGTTGCCCCCCCGACACCGACCTGCTTTAGCACAAGTGCACTGGTAACCAACATGCTTCCAGCATTCAAAATTGCGGTGAGCATGCTGAAACTTGCAACGGCCCCAAGTTTGCCCCAAACGATCTCGCTGCGCAGGGCGGGACTGCAAAGCAATGTTTCTAAGGTTCCCCGTTCTTTTTCTCCTGCCACCAAGTCGATGGCTGGGTAGAACGCGCCAGTCATCGCCCAGACCAGCATAATGAACGGCAGCATTTTACTCCAAAAGGCAGCTTCACGAGTTCTCTCAGGGGCAAGGTCAATGTCCTCCAACTCAAAGGGCTCGAGCATGCTCATGTCGATCCCTGAAGCCTCCAGCGACTGCCCTACCCAGACAGCTTTCCATTCCCCCAAAATGTTTGTTAGGCGACTTAACGCAATTTGTGACTCATCCGAGGCGACATTGTAAAGGACCTGAACGTTCGCGGTCTCGTCGTCTGTGCCGGATTTTGGGTCCGAAAAGTTTGCAGGGAAAACCAGAACAGCATCAAAGGTGCCATCTCGAACCCATCGAGCCGTTGCCTCGGGAATCGTATCGTCTTCTTCTAAATCGTCCTCGCTACGCAACAGAAGTTTCAGGTTGCTTGTGCCACCGGTGTACGCTTCAGCAAATGCTTCGCCCTCCAGCAGCGGAGGCACGCCTTGGACATTCTCGAATCCCACAATGCAAACCGTAGTTGTGTGCTCCCTTGTGAATTGTGCGATTTGCAGTAGCAAGGTGCCCAACAGGGGATACAACATGATCGGCAGCAGTGCGATCGTGAACAAAGTTCTTCGATCACGGAGTTGATCGCGCATCTCACGAACATAAATCAGTCCGATCGCTGCAAGCCGAGGCTTATCCGACGCAGGTGTTCTATCAGTCACCGAATCATGCTGGGAGCTCATGGTGAAACGTCTCCCGCAGTGGGCGGGGGCGATTGAAATTTCACCTCTTCACTCCAATCAGCCTCCTGCCCGTCTTCGTATTGACTCAACAGGCCAAAGAATAAATCCTCGAACTCCTTTTCGTTGTGACGATCCTGTAATTCCTTGAGCGTTCCGATATCAAGGATGCGCCCCTGATGCATGATCGCTATTCGGTCACACAGACGCTGAACCTCACTCATGATATGAGTGGAAAAGATCAGGCATTTGCCTGAAATACGCAACGCTTTAATTACTTCCAGCAGGTTACGAGCCACCAGCACATCAAGTCCCAAGGTGGCTTCATCAAAAATCAGCACCGGTGGGTCATGGACCATCGCTCGTGCGATGGAAACCTTTTGTTTCATTCCTGTAGACATCTTTCCGCCAGGAATGTCCCGAAATTCATTCATTCGCAACTGATCGAAAAGTACCTCAAGACGATCTTTCAGTTGTTTGCGCGACATGCCATGCAAGCGACCAAAGTAACTCACCAGCTCCCATGCCGTCATGCGGTCATAAATCGCAGTATTGTTACTTACAAAACCGATGTTGCGTCGCACCGAAGCCGGATCACTCACCACGTCATGCCCTGCCACGGTGGCGGTGCCACTGGTTGGGGCCAGTACCGTACTGAGAATGCGTAAAACCGTGGTTTTGCCAGCTCCATTCGGTCCAAGTAATCCAAAGATCTCACCTTTGCCAATTGAGAAAGAAACCCGATCAACAGCGACGAATCGTCCACGACTTAAATCGTCGTAGGCCTTGGTCAGTTGATCGACTTGGATCATATCGGGGCTCTCTTGGCAGTGTCGGCGAACGAGTTGCCACTATGCTCTGGCAGGAAAATGCCATGTTTGCAATTCGTATCGGGTATGCAGCTGTTCCATCCAGAGCGGAATGACTGCTGTGGATAGGTAGCCCGCAGCCAGATGCGACGGGGTAGATGCCTGATGAAAGAAGTGGTATTTCACCAGCAGGCACCCCACTAATCGTCAATCCTTTACGCGAAGTCGCACGACCGTTCCAGTCACCGACGCGAGAGCTTGTATGTCATTCGTCGCCGCTCTCGCTTCTCCCTCAGTCGCCATGTGGGTCATGATCACCAATGGAACCGGGTCGCGTTGCGGTCCTCCCTCGCGGCCCTCGTGTTGTATGACCGATGCGATGGAGATGCCGTGCCGTGCCAAGACGGCGGCAATCGATGCCAACGTGCCAGGATGATTTGAAACACTAAGCCTGAAGTAATAGCGGCCTGTGCTGGTATCACCATCTCGCAATTTGACACGAGGGGGCTGATCAATGGAAAAGTATTCCAATGTCTGAAATGTCAGCCGGGTTCGTCCCACCGCAGTGTCGATCAGATCAGCCGCAACTGCAGACGCCGTAGGCATCTGACCGGCTCCCAGCCCGTGGTAGAAAACTGGCCCCACTGCGTCGCCGATGACTTGAATCGCATTAAAAGCGTCACGCACTTCGGCAAGCGGGGTTCCAACCGGGACCAACGTTGGCGACACGGACAGCTCAAGCCCGTCCTCGGCAAGGTGCGCGATGGCAAGCAATTTGATCCGATAGCCAAGCTTCTGCGCGTAAAGCAGGTCCTCGGGGTCCAAGCCATCAATGCCAGTGCGAGGAATCTGTGCCCAGTCCACCGTTGCCCCGAACGCAAGGTGCGCCAGAATTGCGAGCTTTTGCGCAGCATCGGTGCCGTCGACGTCCATGGTTGGATCGCTCTCAGCATACCCCAACCGTTGGGCTTCAAGCACGACGTCGTCATAACTGGCACCATTCTCGTCCATCTGAGTGACGATGAAATTGCTGGTGCCATTCAGGATACCTTCCAATGACCCAATTTGGTTGGCCGAAAGACACTGGCTGATGTTGGCGATGATCGGAATGCCACCTGCGACCGATGCTTCGAAAGCGATGCTGCGTCCCAATTTTCTCGCTCGAGTAAACAACTCGGCGCCATGCTCGGCGAGCAATGCCTTGTTGGCGGTCACAATGTCTTTGCCTGACTCCAGTAGTGACAACATGATGGTGCGAGCCGGTTCGAGGCCCCCGATCAATTGCGCTACCACCGTGATGTCCTCGTCTTCCATCACCTCCTGCAGCGAATCCGTTAACACCCCCTGTGGCAATTCAACATCCCGCGGACGCGTCAAATCACGCACCACTGCCTTTTTTAGCCACATCGTTCGACCGGCATGCCGTGCGGTTCGGTCACCATGATCCAGCAAAAGACGTGCGACACCGCTGCCGACGGTCCCTAGCCCAACAATAGCTACATTTGTTTTTTCCATGCCGGGATTTTAGCCAGTCCAGCCTATTGTCGGGAGGCCACGACTGAAACAACGCAAAACTTCAATAACATAGGCTGGAATTACTGCCTCAAGCATTCTCCCGGTGGGAATCCCGCCTCGTGCCGCTATGTCAAATCCACCCGCTCGATTACGATCGAGCAACGTAAGAAGAAGGCAGCATTCCAGATGCACCGCTAAAACCAGAACCAAAACAAAACCGTGCCGAAGTGTGCAACTGTCATTCAAACCACCAGCGGGATCACTGAAAGTGAAAGAACTCGTGGGGTGCCAATTAACAAGCGGTCTTCGTGCTTGCTCGAACATGCCCTTTTCCTAAAAACACCTTGGGGCTTGATCTGATTGTCCCAGTGTGAGCAGCTCATTGATTCGCATCGAACGCCAACATTTTCGAATAGTGTTTTCAATACTCACGATACGATTCCCTTCTGCGTTCGCCATCTTTCTAACCGAGTAATTGAATGAATGACCTTTGGCCGATCGTCACAAGTGTGCTTGGCGTCTTTCTGGTGATCATGATCGGAGCAATTTGCAGACGCATGGGCTGGATCGCTCCAGAAGCCGATCACTCATTAGCGAGCTTGATTACACATGTTCTGCTGCCGGCCTATTTCGTGAGCCGAATTCTGGCTGGCCCGCCGTTCGAATCCAGTCTGTCCGCATGGCAACCGCCGGCATTTGGATTTGGGATGACAGCGTTGGGCTTTGGTCTCGCATTTTTGTTCGCAAGACAATTGGGACCAAGAATTGGTTTGAACAGTGATTCACAGCAACGCGCATTTGCATTATGCGTTGGAATCTGCAACTACGGCTACATTCCTTTACCGTTAGCTGAAACCTTCTACCCCGATGCAGTGGTACCTCTGATCCTGCACAACGTTGGTGTCGATCTTGCGTTGTGGAGCGTTGGTGTAGCGATTATCAGCGGTGGGTCTGGTAAGGCGTGGTACAAAGTTTTGATCAGCCCCCCATTCATTGCCGTGATAGTTGCCTGCTGTGTGAAACCGTTCGTAGGCCCTGCACAGATTCCGATTATATTCTCCTTCGTATTCAACACGCTCGGCAATTGTGCCATCCCATTTGGACTCTTATTGAGCGGCGCAATCATGATGGATTTCCTTTCCGATGCATCATGGATGAAGACTTACACCGTCCCTGTGACGGCAATTCTTATTCGTCAAGTTATCCTGCCCTGTTTGATGCTTGGCACTGCCTTGTTGCTTTCAGTGGGCACCACGATGAGGGATGTGATTCTGCTTCAGGCAGCGATGCCCGCTGCTGTATTTCCCATTGTTTTAGTGCGTTTGTATGACCGCGATACAACCGTCTCGATTCAGGTGATTCTTTCCACTTCGCTTGCGGGATTCATCCTGATTCCATGTTGGCTGCTGTTCGGCCCACTCATCTTTGCTGCATAGTTGGCACGGCTTTCTGGCACGCGGCTTGCATTGTATTGCCAATTGCGTTGGCAACTGCCAAATCGTCGACCATGGATTAAATCGATTTGATTCCGTTTCTTAACAAGACTGAAAATTCAAACGGGAGAGATATAGATCTTAAATGACAATGCTTTTGCGCAGATGAATCGCTTGAGAACAGAACTCGAAAAAGTGTTCGGTGCTGAGCAAAAAAATTACGGCTGTGCGCAAGTGCTTCCTAAAGTCAATATCTGGGAAGACGCTGAGAGTTTTTTGGTAGAAGCTGAAGTCCCTGGTATCAACTTTGAGGACATTGAAATTCTGGTTCTTGAAGGGGACCAGGTTTCAATCAAAGGTGAGCGAAAACAAGGTCAAAAAGAACCGTCAGCATGGATCCGAAAAGAACGTCGTGAAGGAAACTTCGCGAGGAATTTCAAACTTAGCTGCAGCGTTAACATCGACTCGGTGGAGGCAACCATCAACACGGGAGTATTAGAGATCCACCTGCCGAAAGCCGCGGGTCATCACGCGCGGAAAATTGAAATTGAAACGGCATAGTGAATGCGTGTATTGCCTCTCTGAAATCTTACTTTGACTTAGCAGGACTATCACATGAAAACGACAGCCTTAAACAAACAGCAGACCAAACCCGATGATTCTCTTGCCAGCGAACACAACCCGGAGATTGCGTTGTTCGATTGCTGAAAAACGGATACTGAAAGCGTGCTTTTGGGTGATTTTCCCGGAATGGCCTCCGAAGACATAAACATTGAGTTTCACGAACAGATGCTCACGATCAGCGGAGCGTCGGGGATCAGTGCTGGCACCGGAAAACTGAGAAGATGCGAATTCGATCGCAGATCTCTGGAACGCTCGTTCCGTATTCACGAAGAGATCAACACGGATGGAATCAGTGCATCCTTTGACAACGGAGCCCTAACGGTCGTGCTGCCGCTCATGCCAGCACCTGTTCCGCGGAGCATCCCCGTCACAACTCGCTAGGTGCCGCCACTTGGATAACCGTGTTGCGATTTCAATCGCTGAGATAGAAAAGAGAAACAACACCATCTCACGATGGTGTTGTTTCTTTGGGACCTTATTTCTTTAAAACTGACCGGTGCTTTGGGTGTCTGACTAAGCACAGCGAAAACCCATTTCTGAGCAACGTCGTCAAGCTACTTAAAAAACAGGCCCTCAGCTAGCATCATCTACATGCAATGCTTTGCAGGGCTGGTATTTACTTGCGTTCGGGGCCGCGTTGGCTAGCGGACTACAGTTCGATCTCAAGCCTCAGACCATCGTAGGCGAGTTCGACCCCGTGTGGCAGTGAGGCGTTGGTTTCTTCGTGTTCCAAGTCGTGACAGATGTGCGTAAGAAACGTTTTCTGAGCCTGGATACGCTGAGCAATGTCACATGCCTCTTGGACACAAAAATGTGTGGGGTGGGTTTTCCACCTTAACGCATCAACCACAAACGTTTCGACGCCCGCCAATAAATCCAGCGACCGCTGCGGGATAAAGTTGGTGTCAGTGCAGTAGGCAAAATTGCCGATCCTAAATCCAAGCACTTCAAAATGAGGCCCATGGGATAATCTTAATGGCTGAAACTCGACGCCGAGAACTTTGAATGCTTCAACTTCGTTGATGTTTTCAAACTCGAGCCGCGGAGTTGCCCCGGGATGGGTCTCCTGCCGATCGCTGAAGGCATAGTCGTATGATTTACGAATCCGGGCTTCAACATTTTGCTCGCAGAACAGCGGAACCGGGGTACCGAGTCGGAATGGGAATAGGCGGAGGTCATCAAGCCCAAAAAGATGGTCAGCGTGCTCATGCGTATAGACCACGGCATGAACCAGCGGAATCTTTTCACGCAACAACTGGCTCCTCATATCTGGAGCGGTATCAATGAGGATCGTGCCCTCTGGCGTGCGTATTGCAACGGAACAACGCGTGCGATTGTTTTTTGGATTGGCACTCTTACAGACTGCACAGTCGCAGCCCAACGCAGGGACACCCACGCTGGTCCCGGTTCCAAGCAGGATCACCTCAGCAGTTTGAGCACGCATTTGATTCATTGAGTTTTGGTTTTTTCTCCTATGGTAACGACACCGAAACCCAAGATGGCGCGTTCTTAGCCACCCGCGTTTGGTATTTTGGCTGACTGATGACATCTTTTGACAGCGGAAATCCGGTCGGCTCCAGCTTAACTGAATTCCCTATTTTGCTGGATGCAGTCAAATGCGGGAAGCAGGGGTGAAATTCCTTGCCAGATGCCCCTTGGCTGAAATGCCCCAATTCTGCGATACTCTGGCTCTTAGGCAAAAAGCCTGTCCCCTCCAACCGTAATTTGACGGCATGATCGGCCCGGTAGAACGGTGCCTGATGGCGATCTTGCTAACTGAACTTTAAATCCCGACTCAGTATGTTTGCTGAGAGCAAACCCAGGCCGAGGGCTTGGGCAGGGAAGAATGCGTCACTCGCGAGGGTGCGTTTTCTTTGCTTCGGGTTCACGCCATTACATTTTAAGAAAGACCATTTTGATGTTGAAGAATTTCTCACCTGCAGCACTTGGAATCAACGGTCGTCAAAGCGAGTTGATCGAACTGGCACTGACCTATGGATTTACCGGCATGGACGTGGACATGCACGAAATGCTGCGCCGTGCCCAACGCACTAACGTTGAGGATGCAGCCAAATATCTTGAAGCTGCCAAAATCGAAGTAGGTGGTTTTGAACTGGGAATCGACTTGGATTCGGATGAGGATGCGTTCACCAGTCAGCTTGGGGGCCTGCACCCCATTGCGGACATGGCAAAGGAACTCGGTGCAACCCGTGGTTACATCCGTGTGCCAGCTGCGACTAACCGATTGCCATACCACGAGTACTTTGATGTTCAGGGCACTCGTCTGGGACAGATTGCTCAAGTGCTTGAGCCACGCGGCATCAAACTTGGAATTGGTTTTTCCGCCGGGAAAGAGCTCGAAGAAGACAAAGAGTTCGCGTTCATCCGAAATGTGGAAGGCTACTTGGCACTCGTTAATTCAGTTGCCGGAACAAATGTCGGGATGCTGCTGGACACATGGGACTGGGCAGTCGGCGATGGTGCCATGGATCAACTCAGCGAAGTTCCAGCCGACAAGATCGTCGCCGTCCGGTTGGGATCAGTGAATCCAGAAGCGGAAGCGGGCAAAGCCACTTCCAGCGATCGTGTGCTTCCTGAACAAGAGGGTGTCTTGAATCACGTTGACGTGATCAAACATCTTGATTCCATCAGATTCGATGGCCCCGTGAGCCCCAGCGCTTCCAACCAGAGCTACAAAGGTCAGACTCGGGAAAGCATCGTTCAACGTGCTCAAGAGGCCGTTGATGGCATCTCAAAAGAAGCAGGCCTTGAGGTGGCGAAATTGCCGATGGAAACCATCGAAGATATTCCCTACGAGCCAAATCCAATCAGCTGATTCGAGTTCAACGAATGACTTGCTTCATGCCTCAGGTGCATTGACGGTCTTCGAGAAACCTGCGTACAGCTTGCAAAACAATAGCGACGAACGGAATCCTTCCTTCGTCGCTTTTTTCGTAAGCAGAATCACCGAAAGGCAAGCCTCAAAATGCTGCTTGAACCGTTACACCGTTCACGATTCGCTTTTCGGGTCTTCGTGCCGATTGATCCATGAATGACTGGTCGCCCGGTAGACAGAATTATTTCCGATTTGGTCACTCAACTGGTCGACAACCTTATCGACGGCTTTTTGGGATTCATCACCATCCTCAGATTGAAATAAATCAAGCTGTTTCGATCCCTCAACGGTTAGATTCCCTAGGCTTACGCCAAGCAATCGAATAGGCTGGGGATGCTTGGCCGTGAGCTCTTTCAATAAGCTCATGGCGGCTCGGAAGACTAGATCGGTCGCCTGCGTTGGTTGATTGAATGACCGCGTTTTTGCAAAGGTGCGAAAATCATCGCAACGATACTTCACGGTAACAGATCGGGAAAATCGGCCATTTCGCCGCAAGCGGCGTGTCACCTGTTCGCAAAGATGGCTGATCACAGCACGCATCATATTCACGTCATCAATGTCATCGCTGAACGTCCGCTCGTGACTGATCTGTTTTGCCGTTCGGTCCGGGACTACCTTTCGTGGATCAATGCCGTTGGCTAGTTTCCAAAGATGATCCCCCCAGTTGCCAAACTTTTCCGTCATCGACGTTCGGTCATACCTGCGGATATCTCCAATGGTCTTTAGCTGCAGAGCTGCGAGCTTCCGATTTCCAACACGACCTACTCCCCATAAACGCGAGACCGGTAGCGGATCGAGAAATGATTCAATCTCATCTGCACTTACTTGGGTGAAGCCGTTCGGTTTGTGGATATCACTGGCGATTTTTGCAACAAATTTAAGCGGGGCAATTCCCACGCTCGCGGTCAAACCCAGCTCTTGCTGGATGAGTGACTTGATTTGCATTCCAATTTCGCTGGCGGAACCAAACAACCGCAGGGTTCCCGTGACATCAAGAAACGCCTCATCGAGGGACAGGGGTTGAACGATAGGTGTGTACCGCAAGAAAATCTGGCGGACCTGATGTCCAACTTGGGCATAGTGGTCAAGTCGACTCTTCACAAAAACAGCTTGGGGGCAGAGTTCGGCCGCTCGCTTACCCGACATTGCACTATGAATCCCAAAACGCCGTGCCTCGTAGCTCGCGGCGGCAACCACACCTCGTTTCGCACTGCCACCGACAACAACCGGTTTGCCAAGCAAATTCGGGTCGTCACGTTGTTCGATAGACGCGTAAAAGGCATCCATGTCGATGTGCAGGATCATGCGTTGCGTTCTACCTACACGTCCAGATCAGAATGCCAGTGAAGGGACGAGTGCATCACTTCGTCAACCAACGATAGACAACGTCGACCTCGGAGAGATCTTGATGGACAACGTGTGCACCAGCGATCTCCAGCGTCTGACGATCAAAATGCCCCGTGCATACGGCCATCACGCGAGCGTCAATGTCCAAGCCACAGACGATGTCCGCCGGCGTGTCTCCGATCACTATCGTACCATCGGTAGCATGGTACTCATGCGTGCCACGCAAAAATAGGGCAGTCCGCCGTGCCAGGTGCCTCCGGTCGGCATCAAAATCACCGCCAAAAATGTCGTCAAAATAATTCAACAGCCGAAAGTGCGATAATTTTTGTGTTGCGGTCGCCTTTAAATTTCCGGTCATGACACAGCAGCGTAGGTCATCACGCTCCTTCAACCGCATCAGTAACTCCACGACCCCAGGCAGGACGACCCCTCCACACTCGTGAAGGGTCGCGGGCAACTGAGTTCGATAGGCCTCGGTGAAAATGGCGAAGTTTTCGTCGGAAGGGCAAATGTTATTTAACAGCAACACTTCCTTCAGCAACGAGCGATCTGTACGCCCACCGAATTTGACGTCCATGCTGGGGCATTTGACACCGAAATCACGACGCAGAACGGCCTCCAGTGCCCGAGTGCCGGTTTCGTTTGTCACAATGAGCGTGCCGTCGATGTCAAAAAGAAGAGTTTTCATGTAAGAAGCGCGGACGAGGGTGTGTGGTCGGCGAACATTCGCCGCGATGCTAGACTGTGAAGGTGCCCCGTAGGAAATTTGCAAGAGATCATGATGAACAATACCGCCGTTGACCCTGAACCGGCAACCGCCCAAACGCTGTCTTCTGGCGTTGACAAGAGTAATGCTCGGGTCCAAGAGATGTTCCGGCAGATTGCGCCGCGTTATGACGCGATGAATCATCTGCTGTCCATGAACGTTGATCGGTACTGGCGTTCCCGTGCCGTACGCAAACTGGATTTGCAACCAGGTATACCCGCGTTGGATACCTGCACAGGAACCGGAGATTTGGCACTCTCAATTGCCAGACACGCGCCCGAGGGAGTCGATGTCGTCGGAAGCGACTTTTGCAACGCAATGTTGGAGATCGCCAGAGAAAAACGCGCAGCACCAAAAAACGGTGCCAAGCCGATCGAGTTCATCGAGGCTGATTCACAGTCGCTGCCTTTTGCGAACGACTTGTTCCAGTGCGTCACAGTTGCGTTTGGGCTACGAAACGTTGCTGATACCGATCTTGGCCTACGTGAAATGTTGCGAGTTTGCCGACCGGGTGGGCAAGTGTTGATTCTGGAGTTTTCTCGCCCCACAATGATCGGCCTGAAACAATCCTACAACTTTTACTTCAAACACATCCTTCCTCGCCTCGGCCAACTGTTTGCCCGCAACGACAAGGCAGCTTACGAGTACTTGCCCGAGTCCGTTGGCCAGTTTCCTGATGGGCAAGCTTTGGCCGATCGGATGGCCGTGGCTGGCATGCAAGAGGTGGAGTTCACGCCGCTTACTTTTGGGGTGGCCACGATCTATGTGGGCAGGAAGCCCGCCGCAACTGTGGGTTCACCGCACTCATGAACATGCCAACCCGATTTGTCGTAGGTATTACGGGTGCGAGTGGCAGTGTCTACGCCATTCGGTTACTGCAGGTGCTTGTGAAGGCTGGTCACGAGACCCATTTGGTTGTTAGCCCCAGTGGTGCAGCCGTAATCAAGCAGGAGTGTGGGCTGGATCTGGATCTGAAGGCGCCAAGTATCGAGTCGCTTGTCTGCTGTACCCCCGAGTGGTCACAGGGAAATCCGCTTGTCGGACGAGACTTGGTGACCGATGCGGTGACTGCGAAACGATTGTGTTATCACCGGCATGATGATTACATGACCCCCATTGCAAGCGGTTCATTCAGGACACAAGCGATGGTGGTCTGTCCGTGCAGTGGCAGCACCCTCAGTGGAATTTCCCGCGCGGCTTCTGCCAACCTGATTCAGCGTGCCGCTGATGTGCATTTGAAGGAAAACAGAAAGCTGGTGCTCGTCCCGCGTGAAACCCCACTGAGCGTGATACAACTTGAAAACATGCATCGTTTGGCGGCGTCCGGGGCGGTGATTCTACCCGCGATGCCAGGTTGGTATCATGGCGTCAAATCGCTGGATTGTCTTGTGGACTTCGTGGTCAGCCGAATTCTTGATCAGCTTGAGATTGATAATTCGTTGATGGAACGCTGGGGCGAATAGACGCTCGCGTAGCACGCCTGCTTCTCCGAATGGTCGACGGATAAATCGCTGACGCTCGCTACGTCCCGCGCAGCATGGTAGCGTAGGCGTAGCTACGATCGGTCTCTGTAAAGAAAGTTCTTAGTACTAAACCATCAAGGTGAGTGAATGCGTTGCTCCATCACCCTGTTCACTGTCGGCCTAATCCTTATGCTCGCCCCTTGGGCAGCGGCGTAAACCGCTAACCCAGCGTATCATCCACGGCAAGTGTTGAAGACGCCGATGCGTGCGATCACAGAACCCGTGATTGTCGGCGCGAAAGCTAGCACAATCTCTCCGAACGAACTTGTCCTGGGTGTCTTCCTTCATGGCCAGGCGAGAGCGTATCGTATCAACGAGTTGACGGGCCCCCAGCGGGAAGTGATCAACGACCGGTTGGGTGGGATACCCATCGCGGCCACCTGGTGACATTTATGTCACAATGGCGTCGTGTACGTTCGTAAAGTCGATCAAAAGACGCTCACCCTGCGTGTCTCAGGAAAACTGTGGATGCGGAGCCTTGTGATGAGCGATATCGAAACGAATACGGAATGGGCTCATTTGTTAGGCCGTGCTATGAGCGGGCCGCTCAAAGGCAAGGTTTTGAAACCGGTCGTTGCTGACATGGTAACTTGGGAAGTTTGGCAAAGCTCTTATCCCGACACCACTGTGATGAGCATGCCCGCAAGGCGTTCAGAATACACCAGTAAGTTCTATAGGGATCCGGATCGTTTTGTGATGGGCATCATCGTTCGCGGAGAGCCATGGCACGCTGAATATTCCGACCTCAAAGAACAGGCAATCTACTCGACAACGTTAGAGCAACATCCTTTGTTGCTGGCGTTTGACGCGAAAGGTGCCGTACCACGTGTATTCTCTCGAATCCTGAATCAAAAACCGCTCGTTTTCAAGAAACAGGGAGTGCTTCGCGTCAAAGATGAAAACACAGGGAGCGTGTGGGACCTTCGCACCGGGGAAGCTATCTCGGGCCCCCTCCGTGGTTCTCGTTTAAGACAGTGGGTGGGGATCATGTCGTTCAAAAACGCTTGGCAGAACTTTCATCCAGATTCGCGACGCATCAAGTACGCACCGCAACCATAGCATCTCAATCGGTTGCGGTACGGACCAACGCGTCACATCGGCTTAGGGTGACGAATATGATCCTTTCCATTCGGCGCACTGTGAGCTCTTTTTTTGAAACAAACAGGTCGGCACCAGCCATCATTGACTCTGCACCTGCTTGATCTTCGCTCATACCCGTGAGCACTGCCAAGGGAATGTCTTTGAACTGATCACGGAACTTGACAATCGTTTCAATTCCGGAACTGTCGGGTAAAGTCAAATCCAGAAGCACCATGTCAATGTGTCGCTGCTCGCAGATGCTGAGTGCCTGCGAAAGCGAGTCAGCCTGATGAACCACCACCGAAGCGTTGGCGCGACGAACCAGGTTGAGTGTCAAAATCATATCAGCCTTGCTGTCTTCAACGATCAGAACATTGACGTGGTTGGACAGCACTACTTCCTCGCCTAAATCGACAAGTGCGTCGCTCAGTTCCTGAATTAACTGTTCACAGTCAGCATATCGGTCCTCAACGTTATAAGCGATCATGCGTTGATAAACTGTGTTCAAGCGATCAGGTAAGCTGCCTCGTTTGAGCTCATGGAACCGCCGATTGATGATCAGGTTATGCATCTGCTCCTCAAAGGTGCTGCCCTGAAGACGCCCTCGAGCTTCGAGCATATAGAACCACGACGCACCCAGACTATAAATATCTGATTGTTGAGTAGCATGCCTTAACGCTTTGGCTTGCTCAGGAGCCATGAAAGGCAGGGTTCCGGCTAACTGACCATCTTGAGTGACGAATTGGAAAACACTGTGCAGGACTTCGTCATGCGATGTTTTCGAGGCGAGGCCCAAATCGACAAGTTTCACGCCCCCGTGACCATCTTGAATAATGTTTGCAGGCTTCACATCACGATGAACCAATTCTCGCTGGTGTGCGTGCGATAACGCATGCGCCATTTGCATGACGTACTTCGTACTCGTTCTCCAGTTCAGTTGTCCATTGCACTTTACCTGTTGGTTGAGATCTGGACCTGTTAGCAATTCCATTGCAATAAAAGGAATGCCTTGGAACTCACCCACTTCGTAAGCAGTGACGATGTTCCGGTGTGCTAATTCTCGCACCATCTGCATCTCCCTGCGGAATCGATCGCTCACACGCATGTTGTGAAGCATTTTGATTGCTGCGGTATTACCGTGGTCATCCGTTCCTCGATAAACCGTTCCTTCGCCTCCACGCCCCAAAGGCATTTCGATTTTGAAACTGCCTATCTGCTGTCCTTGAAAAAGCACCAGCGGACTGATGTCGCTGTTTTTCTGGCTTAGATCCAGTGAACGCAACGCTTCCCCTACCCTTTGCAGTTGGTCCGAATTGAATTCACCGCATTGATCCAACGCCTCAATGATGGGTTGAAACCGGTCGTCATTGGGGGTGACTTCGATTGAAAGACTGTCAGATTCGTGGTGATCTTGGTTATTTGATCTGCGCAATCGTGTGGTGGAGTAACCACCTGATATCCAATCAGAGTCGATCGGGGGAGCATGATAGGAATTGCTACTTTCAAGTGAGCCGCGCCAACTTTCAGCGTCGTGCGTAATCTGGTTGGTGAAGTCAGCATGCTCAGTGCTGTCAGCGTCAACTAAAGAAGATGCCATCCGATCGCTAACCCCACGCCAACTGGCACCCCACTGATAAAGGGTCATCACGGCAAGACAGCTCAACCCTATCAGACGCCGCCATAGCTGTTCACTGCCGCTGGCGTTGAAAAATATCGGGGCCACTAAGGCAATACCCACCACCAAGATGAGCCCCAGGAAATGGAACAGCGGAAGTCGCGTGGCAAGAAAACCAGCGAAGACAAACACCGCCACTAAAGGTTGATTTACACCTGAACTTACTTCTACCAAAACGGCAATCAAAATCACTGAGATAGCAAGAACCCATGTCATCAGGGTTGCGATACTACCTCGGCTGATTGCCATAATGTTTTGTGGGGTAGGAGAACATTTCTGGGCAGCCATGCCTTCGCAACCCAACTAGGGGTATATGATTGTACACTAACCAGGGGTGTCGTGGCGATTGCCGTTTCTCTAGCTGCTGAGCCCCGGAAACACCGTTGTTGTCAGCTTTTATGCTAAAAATGACACCCTGCAAAGCCTCAGAAACTGCAAAGCGGTTTAAGCAGTGACGCTGTACACGATAGGATTCCCTTTCGAGCAGTCTTCGAAGCAATCTCCTTTTGTCATTGAGTCATCATGAACAGCGCCTTGAACCTCGGACTCGGTCTTAAACTCACGTGTTCTCTCTTCACGGTGGCCGTATTCCTTCAAGGAGTGTGCTTCGCTGATTGGCCAAGATTCCGGGGTCCCAACGGTTCAGGGATCGCATCGGATTCTGCAGAAATGCCGATCGAGTGGGGTCCTAACAAGAATATTTTGTGGAAGCTGGATCTTCCAGGGCCAGGTGCGTCGAGTCCTATCATTACAGGCAATCAGGTCTTTGTGACGTGCTATAGCGGTTACGGGACGAGTCGAGACAATGTCGGCAACATCGAGGATCTAAAGCGGCACCTGGTTTGCATCGACCGCAAGACTGGAAAACAAAACTGGATTCGCACCGTTGAAGCAGCCTTGCCCGAGGATTCATACAGCGGCATGGGCATCCCTGCACACGGCTACGCGTCCCACACGCCCGTGGCGGACGGCGAACGCGTTTATGTGTTCTTCGGTAAGTCGGGTGTGCTTTGCTTTGATTTCGAGGGTAATGAGTTGTGGAAAGCAAGCGTCGGAACCGGAAGTGATCCAAAACGTTGGGGATCGTCATCAAGCCCCATTTTGCATGAGGATCTGGTGATCGTGACTGCAAGCGCCGAAAGTGCTTCTCTGGTCGGACTTGATAAGCGCACCGGCAAGGAAGAGTGGCGGCAAACCGCTGATGGCCTCGTTGACGTTTGGGGAACGCCCGTGGTTGCAAAAGTGGATAAGACTCGCTCGGACCTTGTGCTCGGAGTCCCGTACGAATTCTGGGGCTTGAACCCGTTGACGGGAAAGCTGCGATGGTACAGTGAGGCTATGGAATCCAATTCTTACAACTCAAGCGTTGTTGAGGCTCGAGGGGTCATCTACGGCATCGAGGGTCGAAGCGGTGGGTCCGCTGCTGTGAAAGCTGGAGGCAAGGGTGATGTCACTGCAGCCAACACTGTGTGGACCGGCCGTGACACCGCCAGATTCGCGTCGCCTCTCGTTTACGCGGACAAAATTTACTATTTTGCGAATGGAATGGTGAATTGCATTAGCGCCAAAGATGGTACTTCGATTTTCAAAAGCCGTCTGCCGGCAAGTAAAAAAAATCCTGTCGCAGAAGCAGAGAACAAGGCTGCCGACGAACCAGCTCGCCCAAATCCCAGCGGCTTTGGAGGACGTGGCGGTTTCGGTGGGCGTTCCGGCCGGGGTGGATTTGGCGGCGTTGACTACAGTTCGCCTGTGGCTGCCGACGGAAAAATCTACTACTTCAAGAATGACGGCACAGCCTTTGTTATCAACGCCTCCAACAAGTTCGACCTGTTGTCTACGAATCAAATTTCCGACTCAGGTGAAACATTTCAAGGCACCCCCGCTCTGAGCGATGGACAAATCATCCTACGTAGTAACAAATTTCTCTACTGCATTGGTAATGAATAGAAATCGTGGGAGATTGGTGTAACCGTCGAGGAAGCGTGTGGATCGCGAATCTTGTCGATTGCACAACTGCGATCTCGCTGGCGTTTGGACCGCGAGGCTCGTACTGTAGCGGGCGGCCGCCCAGTTCTAGTTCGCTTCCGGCCAAGGCGGTTTTCTTGAATGGGTAGAATTTGAACATTACAGGCTGTAAGAACCTTAGGCGAATGGTGCGAGTGTGGCACAAAAGATGCAATGTGATTAATCGTTACAAAACCCACTCGCATAGCATAATCAGCACTTACAGAACCTCCCATCCAGCACGTCAACCTAATCCCACTCTTTTGCCTTGGCGTTTGTCTTTGCGTGTCCAACCTTTGAACCGTAGTCGATGTAGTCAGAGCATCGTGATCCGATTCGTTGGTGTAAAACCGCTCCGCAACCCAACTGCTCCTGTCAAGACAAAAATGTCGCACAGGGTTTTGAGTGCTTAGCAAGGCATCCGGGAACAAGCACGGGGATCGATGACGCGCGACGTGTGCCGAAGCACCGTTATCGTCGAAGCTGCGTCTTGCAACAGATGTGTTGTTTCCTGTGGAGAAATCAAGATGAATAGGCTGTGGATCTTACCCGCCATCATGATCAGTGCGATCTTGGCCGGTACAAATTCAGCGAGCGCTGCATATTGCGGCGCGATCAGCTATGAGGGCTGTTGTGGATGCGGGGAGACCGCTGATGGAAATGAAGTGTCTGCTACTCAAGTGGCAGGCGGTACTTACACGTGCATGCGTACCGTCCGAGAGACCGTGTACGATCGAGTTGAAGAAACCAGATATCGGACGCGAAACGAAGTCTACTACGAGGACCGTCAGGTCCAATGCAGTCGACTTGTTCCCGAGACAACAACTCGCAACGTCAACTACACGGTGATGGTGCCAAAGTACGAGACTCGCACTCGAACTATCAATTACACCGTTCGCAAGCCCGTCTACGAAAAACACCAGCGAACAATCAATTACACCGTGCGTCGCCCGGTCTATGAGACTCGCAAGAAAACGATCAAGTACACGGTCTGCAAGCCAGTTTACGAGACGCACCAACGCACGAGTAACTACACAGTTAAAAAACCCGTGTATGAAACACGCAGGAAAACCGTCAACTACACCGTTTGCAAACCTGTTTATGAGACAAAGTCACGGACTGTCAACTACACCGTTTGCAAGCCAGTCTATGAAACAAAAACCCGGCAGGTCAACTACACCGTATACAACACGGTTCGCGAACAGAAAATGCGAACTGAATCGTACAGTGTTTGCGTTCCTGAACAGTATACCCGTACGGTGACTGTTAAGGGCGGACATTGGGAGACAAAAACTGAGACGATCCCCGGCCCGGTCATGAAAAAGACCGTACGCGAGCCTGGGACTTGGACTTACGACCCGTGCACCTGCAAGTGTGTCTACACGCCGGGTAAATGTCGCACAGAGTGCGTGCAATGTCCTCCGAAGACCATCTGCAAAAAGGTCTGGGTACCAACCTGCGAACAGAAAGAAATCTGCTGCACAAGATACCGACGCGAATGCCGAACTCGGCAAGTTCCATACACCGTCTGTCGTGTTGTGCCTGAGTGTCGAACCAAGACTTGTACTTACCGTGTTTGCAAAATGGTACCTGAGTGCCGAACTAAAACTTGCAACTACACTGTTTGCAGAATGGTCCCAGAGTGTCGAACCAAAGAAGTGTGCTACAAAGTGTGCCGAATGGTTTGCGAGAATCGAACCAAGGTTTGCAATTACACCACCTGCAAGATGGTGCCAGAGTGTCGAACCAAAGAAGTGTGCTACAAAGTGTGCCGAATGGTTTGTGAGAACCGAAGCAAAGTCTGTCACTACACAACTTGCAAAATGGTCCCTGAGTGCAAAACCAAAACCTGCACTTACCGTGTTTGCAAAATGGTCCCGGAATGCCGCACACGTACGGTTTGCGAAACCAAGTGTCGACGTGAGTGCTACACCAAAACCATTCAAGTCAAAAAGTGCCGCCAAGTTTGCGAGCCTTACACTGTGACCCGTTGTGTTCCACGAGTGGTGTGCAAGCAGGTGCCTGTCGAGGTTTGTTGCCCAGCTCCTTGCTGCCCTGCGCCATGTGGGCCATCGCATCAAGGTCCTGTCAAAAGCCTCTTGAAGCATTTGTTCCACGGGGATCATAGCCACGGATGCAACGATGGATGTGACGAGCCATCATGTGGGTGTGAAACATCGAACTGCGACTGCTAGATTCGAGTAGCTTTTCCGGGGATGGCGGATGTTTGTCCATAACCATCGTCTGAGAAACGAATCAGAAAGAGGAGAAGCTGAACAGCTTCGCCTCTTTTTTTGCGCGTCTCCGTAGCGGTAGGTGTTGCGTGAAAGACGACCTCAAACCATCCGACCCGGCCATTAACGCAAGTCAGTAGTGATTTGTCAGATCTGCCAGATGAGCTGATTAGTCAGCCATTCCAGGGAGCTCAATGCACCAAACCGACTGTAATTCGGCCTCAAATGGTTGCCTTCGCCTACTTGCCCGCTAAGTTGGAGTGCTAGGAGCGTTGCCGCACCGCGTGCGACGTCGTTTTTTTGCTCCCAGCGAGAATCATGAACTGAGATTGTCAATTTTCTTTTAAGGCATGCCATCATGTTACGTGCAGCCCTATTCACTTCGTTGGTCTCTGTAACAACTCTAGTTACGTTTGCTCCTCATTGTGCAGCCCAAAGTCTCAATTGGAAAGAGATCTTTCCGGTACGGAAACACGACTTTGGCACGGTCGCGGTGGCCGCAAAAACCGAGTTCAGCTTCCCAATTGAAAATACCTCAAACCGGCCGATTCATATTCGCACGGTGCGTGCGAGCTGTGGGTGCACGACTCCAATCATCGAATCCAAAACCATCGCTCCAAACGAGACCAGCTATATTCGTGCGCGGTTCAACACCGACACGTTCAAGGGAAAACGCGGTGCCAACTTGACCGTTGTGATTGATCGACCTGTTTACACCGAGGTCCGCCTTCGTGTTGATGGATACATTCGCAGCGATATGGTATTTCACCCAGGCGCCGTCGAATTTGAAAACGTGAATGCCAATGAACCAGTGACACAAGCCGTCAAAGTACTTTACGCCGGACGAAAGAATTGGCAAATCCGGGAGATTGAGAGTCCGCGCTCGTGGTTGGTAGCAGATTTTAGAGAGCTCAGCCGTGCTCGCGGTCGAATCAATTACGAAGTGGCGGTCACTATCGAAAGTGGTGCCCCAACAGGTTTTTTTCAGGACGAATTGGTAGTACTCACCAACGATTCTGAAATGCCACGAGTTCCCCTCCGTGTAAGCGGAGAAATCACGGCACCGCTCAGAATCTCACCCGGCGTCATCGCCTTGGGGAAAATCAAGCCGGGCACGATTACGCTCAAAAAGCTTGTCGTACTAGGTCAACAACCATTCGTTATCAAGTCTGTGACGGCCGAAGGCTGGAAAGTTGATGTGTCGCTTTCGGGTGAAGCGAAGAAAACCCATATTCTGCAACCCAAATTCACCGCTTCGGATGACGCCATGGGGCCTCGCAAGAGTACGCTGATCATCGAGGCAGCTGGGGATAACGGAGTGTCAGCAACGGCCCTGATTACGGCAGAAGTCAGCAGCAAATGATGAGCTTTTGAGAATTGGCGACTAGATCTGGCTGAATACAAACGTACCTCGGGTTATACTTGCTCGTCGGTAAACCATCTGCCTTGGACGCACTTTTGTTCCGCTGCTCAAGCCGACTCTAGGAAGCGAAGTCATCGCAATCTGGGATAAACTCGAACGCGTTAATCTATCCAGGACTGCAACCCAGGGACTGATCTCAGGCGTTTGCACAACGATGGCGGTCGCATTCTTCGTAGCATGGGACGGGCGTCCCCTATCGCCGACTGGTTACGAGTCCGTGGGGTCTATCTATCTGTGGCTTTGGATCCTTGTCCAGACTCTCTGCCTCATGCTTCCCGCACTCGGCCTTCTGATTGTTTGTGCTGCGCTGAACACAAAACACGCGTGTGGTAAGCATTGTGCAGTTCTGGTGAATGTCTATTTCCTCAGTATCCCTGTTGTATTGGTGTTTGACGGTTTGATCTTCCACTGGATTGGACAGAGACTTTTTTCGGCCAACTTCGCGAACGGAATGGGCGACTTCGCTCGACTCCTTCCGTTCGTCAGCAACGGGTCTCTGACCTTGTCAGGTTGGGTCGCTGCTTTCAGTGTTGGGATACCTGCATTTGCGTGGATACTGAGCAACTGGTTGGTCACTCATGTCAAGGGACGGACCAAGACGCCGTTCCTTGTTTTCGTGGCAGCAGCGTATGGTTTGGCGTTTCTCTGTGGAGCATCCCACTTCATGAATGCCACGTCAGACTTGACAGAAGCGATGGAATACCGCAGTTCCGCGCACCCATTCCATGTCTTTGGTGTGTTGCGAACACGTTCCGTCGGCCCCAACACAACGAGTGAATGGCGGACACATAGTGGCGATAAAACCGCAACTGCGAGTGCCGCCCCGTCAGACCAGCAAGGAACAAGCTCTTATATGGCTCGCGAGCGGCGGCTCCGGATGGCCCGCGCTTTACCCTCACGTCAAAACACATCCCTGCCTGATGTTGTCATCGTGGTGATCGAATCTCTTCGGCCCGAGGTATTGACCAAGGATGTCATGCCAAACCTTTCCAATTTAGCGGCGGAATGTATTGACTGTCGCTATCATTTTTCTGGCGGGAACGCCACAAACCATGGTGTATTCAGTTTGGTCACTGGGCTAGACCCGATCTGGTTCGGCACATCGCAGCGATTTAATCCCGGAATGTATCGCTGGTTCAAGAACCTTGGTTATGTAACCGGTTTTTTCGCTGGCGCTGATGACTGGGATGCATTTCACATGAGTGGTTTCATTCGTGCGCCGCTGTTTGATGAATACGAAGTGAGGCCTCGCGATGGAATATCGAGTGATCGCCGTGCAGTTGAACTAGCCTCGGCATTCCTTTCGCGTGCTGAGCGGCATGTGAGCATGGAAACGACACGCAGTCCCCGACTTGCCATGGTCTACCTCTACGGAACCCATGCGACTTATCAAAGCTATTCCCGCGATCAAGTTGATCAACCAGCGGCCGATAACCGATTTCCTTTTCCATACCCTGCGAGACTTCGTGATGCGGTTTGGAATAGATATCGCAATAGTGCCCGCACGGTCGATCGCTTGGTGAAACCACTGCTGGCACGAGATCGTGTGATCGTCGTTGTGGGAGATCACGGTGAAGCGTTCCTCGAAGACGGCACCGCGGGCCATGGAATTCGTTTATCGCGATACCAGAACATGACAGCAGCCCTTCTTTACTGTCCCGGTGAATCCGCACGGGTCATTGAACAGCCCACCTCGCATACTGATGTGCTCCCAACGATGCTCTCATTTCTGAAAGCACAATTGTCAGATCCAGGTGTGATTGATGGTGTTTCATTAGTTCAAGCTAGTGAGCAACAACTCGTAGCTCGCCGTTTTTGCATCCGCAACTACCTGGACGACGACTATGGCCTGATTGGCCCATGGACGAAGGATCCTGCGAAACCGTTCGCCTATCGATTCACGGCAAGGATCAAAACGGAAACGATAAAACCGCTCAATGGGATTGATGAGTTGGGCTTGGAAATGGATCTTGAGACTGGGAATGAAATGTCGGCGGAACTCACTGAATGGACCTCGCAGTTCTACCGCCATTTCACAAAAACACAAACGGAACCCAAATGAGCGTCCGCACGTGCCGATGTTTCGTCAACCGTGTTGGATTATCATTGGCCACCAGTGTCCAAAAGTCGAACATTGAGCGTTGCGAGGCGCCATCGTCCTTCCGCTTCAATTTCGAAATGCGGAGAACTATCGAGCAGAAGCTGTTTACCTTTGGTCAAAATACCAATATCACTCAAAATGCCCGATTGATCTCTCTCATCGATGTCGGCGTCCACACAATAGATCGCCATCGGGGCCTCGCCTGATTTACGATAGAACCCTCCACAAACGCCCTGCCCCGCAACAATCGCAACTGATTCAATCACCACATCATGATTGAACGAGATACACAATTTTTCTCCAGAGTCCACCTGCTTTACTGCTCCACCCGCTACGCCTAGGCCACGTGGATTCAAATCAAACGAGGGAACCTCGTCTTCGCTTCGCCCTTGGGCTTGGATCGTAAGTTGCAGTGGTTGCCGACCAGGTACTTTCACGGAGGTTGTAATTCTGCCTTGACTCGCGGACAGAAACTCAGACCGCATGTCAATTAAAATTTGCTTCATCTCATGTCCGAGTTTCTTGCTTGGTAAATCCGCAGTTTGAATCCAAGCAAACTTCACCGAAGCAGTCTCATCGCGGGTTACAAGACGATGGCCTCCAGCGTTCCGATGCGCTGCAGCACGCTTCGATAATTCGCGAACCAAAGACTTGTGTGCAGGCTGCTGACGCAGGTCATTTTTTTCTTTGGGGTCCGTCCTGAGATCGTAAAGTTCGGTGGGCACGGCATGACCTGCCCGGAGCAGTTCAGCATTGAAAAACAACTTCCACGCACCTGACACCACTTGCCCAGAAACCACCGGATCGTCTGACCGGAATGCGAGCACCGCGGCGTCCTCCGCCTCCTTGTGGTCGTTGAAAAACATTTGACGTTGGCCGATGTTGTCACCCTGCCACGCCGCTAGCACACTGACACTATCTTCCCCGCCCTTCTCAGAACCTTCAAAATCAGCAACGCCCTGTTCAAGCACTTCGGCGAACGTGGCATACATGTCCTGCAGACCGACGAGCGTTTCATTACTGGTCCCCGGGGTTTCGGAGTTTCCGTCACCCACGTTGCCATTGGGCCATGAGACTAGAAAAGGAACCCGATGACCGCCTTCGTAAACAGATCCCTTGTTGCTGCGAAATGGCCCGGTCGCAGTCTTGGCAGTAATCTCAGCACCATTGTCGCTGGTGAAAATGACAATTGTATTTTCTATCAACTTTTGATCAGAATCGCGTGGGTCATCGGTTGCGGCGAGGTATTCGATCAGCCTGCCGAGAACAACGTCGTTTTCGTAGATAAAATCTGCACGTCTGCCTAGCGGTTCCATCGCGACACTTTTGCCTGCTCCTGATACTCGGACCCCTTCAATCTCGTTCTCGGGCGTGTGAGGGCCGTGATTCGAATTGCAGGCGTAGTACAGGAAAAATGGCTTTTCTGCATGAGCGTCGAAATGCTGTGTTAAAAATGATTTTGCGTTGGACAGGTGACGACTCCCCAGTTCCTCCAAGACGTAAGCATTGCGACCGCGATCAACGATTCGTTTTCCGTCGCCCGTCGCGCCAATGATGGTGCGTCCATGAATGTGGCCCGGCCCAATTGATTGCATCGAATCGTTAGGTTTCTTCTTACCGCCCCGCGCTGGACCTGACGTTCCATGAGATCTGGACGTAAAACGGCAGAAATCAAAGCCGTGGTCGAGCGGAGTGTCAAACATGGGCTGAGTCAGGTCAGCGTCTTTCCACGCATCAGCGGCTTTGCCATGGCTGTTGCGATAACGGAGCCCCACATGCCATTTCCCAACCAACGCGGTCCGATAACCATGAGATTGAAACAGAGTGCCCAGCGTGGGGCGATCTGCTTCGATCATGGGATCTCCCTGGGCACCAAACAGCACCCAGTGCTTCAAGCGGTTACGCCACGAATACCGACCAGTTAGCAAGCCATAACGTGTGAGCGTGCATCGTGAAGCCGGAGTGTGCGCATCGGTAAACCGCACACCCATTCGGGCCAGCCGATCCATGCTTGGCGTGAATATCTGCTGGTTGTCCGCATTGCCGGTGAAATCTTGATAGGCACTCGTATCGCCGATGCCCATGTCATCGGCCATCATCAAGATCACATTGGGCCTTTGATCAGATTCAGCTGCTGCCGACGCAGCGGCCGTAACAGATCCAACCACAAAGAGAAGTGCGGAAATACAGCAATCAGGTTTGGACATTCTGGCCTGCAATCATGAAGGGGACACCTAAAAGTACATCTTAACCCGCCTTCCACGCACTTCGAAGGTGGTATGGAAGAAATCACATGCGGAGGGTGATCACCCTGCGTCGCAGAAGCAAAGTGGCGGCCGAACGAAACAACCGGTTTTCGACTAGGCTTAGGAGCGCGCTCCATGGCAAGCCTTGTTTATACTGGACTCATGCGATGACAGATCATCCCTTTCAATCTTTTGAATGCGCAAAACCCATTTATGTATCATTCCGAAATGCAAGCGAGCTAACACTATGCAGCGTGTGATCGTCTTAGTGTTCTTAGTTTTTCCCTGCACATCGCTAACCCAGCTTGCGGCTCAACAGCATTGGTCACTGGACACGCCAGAATCCGCAACCCTGAGTGTGATGGGCACCGTTTCAACGGCTGAGGGTGTGGTTGACCGTAGCGTCGTGCTCCGTGGAGACAGCCTGCTCAAAGTCAAACCTTCCGTGCAATTACCATCAGGTTCCGATGGTTTCACACTCATGGCCTGGGTCAACCCTTATCGACTCAGCAGCGAGCAGCAGATGATTATGGGGAAGAATCGCTACTCGCTCGGTGAACGTGAGTGGAGCGTGATGATTGACAAGGACAATCGCATTCGTTTGTATGTCTATCAGGGAAAATGGGTAACTGCCGATTGCTCCGAGCGTTTGAACGCGGGAAGCTGGTATTCAGTCGCAGTGGTGCTTCGCCCACGGAAAGCTGAACTGTGGGTCAATGGTGTCTTAGCCGGTGACGTCGCGTTAATCGTGCCAGTTCGTCACACCGATGCTCCTGTGACCTTCGGAGGAATCGATGACAACGGCCGTCTCCGCCAGAACCTATTTGGGGCGCTTGATGAAGTTCATCTGCTTGACCAGCCGCTGGATCCACAACGGATGGCCGCCGCTTACGCCCCAGTGACCCGCAATCACAAAATTCCCGACGTACCGCTCCCTGCAACGTTGTGGGCTGGCAACTCGCTACCCACCACTGTTCAAGCTGACGTACTGACGGGAGTGCAGTTTCACGTCATCAAGAAGTATGAGCCCGAAGTTGACGGATACGGGTTCCTGCACGGCGTCGCATTGGTCTGGCATCGAGGAAAAATCTATGCCTCTTTCGGACACAATCAAGGCAACGAGAATACATTCACAGAAGAAGGACGCTATTGCGTCAGCGCCGATGGCGGTAGCACTTGGTCGGATGTTCGCACGATTGATGTTGGGATCGATACAGATGATCTCGCCGTCAGCCATGGCGTATTCCTATCGCAAGGCGAGACACTTTGGGCATTCCTTGGTTCCTTTCATGGAACTCGCAAACGGGTGCATACACGGGCCTATACCCTGACTGAAAACACCGGAAAGTGGCAACCGCAAGGCACGGTGATCTCAGGCGGTTTCTGGCCAATGAATCAGCCAGTCAAAATGAATGATGGCAATTGGATCATGCCCGGGTTCATCGTTGGTGCCAAGTATCCCGCAGCTGTCGCCATTAGTGCCGGTGACGATTTGCGGACCTGGACAACCAAGGTGATTCCTCAAGCTGAAAACGTTCGAAGCATGTGGGGCGAATCCTCAATTTTTGTGGACGGACCACATGTCACCAATGTCGCACGGTACGGTGCAAAACCACTTGCGCTCGCCTCAACAAGCAATGACTACGGGCGAACATGGAGTCCGTCTGCCGAGAGTAATCTGCCCATGGCTGCTTCGAAGCCCTGTTCCGGAGTGCTGAGCAATGGTCAGCGATATTTGATAGGTTCCATGACCGTCGATGGTCGAAACCGCCGCTCACCGTTGACGATTGCTGTCAGCAAACCCGGCGAGAATGTATTCACAAAACTGTATGTGATACGTCATGCCAAATTTGAAAACGGACCGGGAGAATCCGACGCTGGCTCGGCACTCTCTTATCCAAGTGCAACTGAATATCAGGGTAAACTTTATGTAGGGTACTCGAACAACGGTCCACGCAAAGCGAACAACAACAGTGCCGAAATGGCCGTAATACCCATCGAGATACTCGCACCAGAGTAACCAACACATCCCCCCCAAAAAATGGATCCCGGAAAACGACAAGAATGAACTACCCAACCACTATTCGCGGGATGCTGTTGCGGTCGACTCTGTTGCTGACGAGCCTGTTACTCACGCCATCGCCAAAACTTTTTTCGGCAACTCAACATACAAATCAGCCCAACATCATCCTGATTCTTGCAGACGATTTGGGATATGGAGATGTGCAACCGTTGAATCCTGACTCACGGATTCCGACGCCAGCTTTCAATCGTTTAGCTGATGAAGGAATCACTTTCACCGATGCCCATACACCATCGTCAGTATGCACCCCAACAAGGTACGGATTACTAACAGGGCGGTATTGTTGGCGCACAGAATTGAAGCGTGGTGTGCTGAATGGATACGGCGCACCCTTAATTGATACTGATCGTGAGACGCTGGCGAGCCTGATGCGCCGTGCTGGTTATCGCACCGCAGTGGTTGGAAAATGGCATTTAGGGCTGGGGTTGCCCGGCTCGCAGAATGAAGGTTGCAGTTTTTCCAAACCGCTCACACATCACCCAGGAATGCTTGGCTTTGACCAGTCCTTCGTGATACCGGCATCGCTTGATTTTCCTCCTTACGTCTATTTCAAAAATGGACTGGCGACAAGTTCAACAACAATTAAGCAAGAATCAGTCGGGTTTCCTGCGTATACGCGCAACGGCCCACGGGCCGACGACTTCAACATGCA